>NZ_JBFUAR010000006.1:0-101964 GCF_056406175.1 Arthrobacter sp. P1_D12 | reverse complement strand
CCGAGCTCGTGGTTGGTGCGGGCGGCGGCGAGTTTCACGGCGGCCAGCCCGCGGACCAGGTGCATGTTGGAGGACAGCGGCTGGCCGGTGATGGGGAAGTTCTCCACGGCCCGGAGGGTGTGGACGCCCCAGTAGGCGCCGGCGGGAACGTCCCGGTCACCCAGGAGATCGTGTTCGGAGCGGGTGTCCGGGGCGGTATGTGCGGTGGTCATGGGGTCCTCACAGGGCTTCGTTGACGGGTTTGGACGGTAAAAATCTGGGGTCGGGGCAGGACTGAGTGACGCCGCAGCCGGCACGGTGGGCATGGTTGTTCCAGGGCAAAGACGCCGCGCGGGGCTTGCGGCGATTGCAGCAGGGTAGGGTGGGTGAAATCCGGGGTTTAGGATTTAGCGCGTATGGCCGGCCCTGGAGTTTCCACTTCCGGGGACTATGGTGCCCAGGGCGCATTCGACCCCGTGCAAATGCAGCCTCATGGCCTGGGATGCTTCCTCGGCTGATCCATTCTCGATGGCAGCGAAAATGCGGGCGTGTTCCTGACCCGATTCCTTGCGCCGGTCAGCCACGAGGTTAAGGGTGTTTGATTGGTTGGCCATGGCGTCGCAGATGTCTGACAGGAATGATTCGAACACGCCATTGCCGCTGCACCGGGCGATGGTCACGTGGAACTCGGTGTTCAAAAGCACCCACTGCTGGAGATCATCTTCCTCGGACATTTCCCGGAGGATTTCCCGAAGGGCCTCCAGGTCTTCGCTGCTGCGGCGTTGGGCGGCGAGGCCCGCGGCCGGCACTTCCACGTGGGGGCGGGCTTCCACGAGGGCGCTGGCCGAATATTTGCCGAGTTTGAGGTCCTGGGCCACCTTGTCAGCGATGACGAAGGTGCCCTTACCCGTGTGGGTGGCCGTGAGTCCCAATGCGGTGCAGGAACGCAGCGCCTCCCTGACCATCGTGCGGCTCACGCCGTACTGTTTGGCCAGCGATGCCTCCGAGTCCAGGCGGGTGCCGACAGGAATCTTGCCGCCTTCGATTGCGTTGCGGAGGGATGCGAAGACCGCTTCGGCCGCGCCGACGCGCACCACTCGATCTTGTGCAGCTGTCCAGCTGTCCAACAGGTCCATATGAAGACTATGGCACCTGTCACACAGACCGTCAAGGAAGGTCCGAATATGTCGTGAGGGGAAGGACCTCAGGTGCTCTCGCCAAGGGTTGCGGATGCCGCCCCTGATGCTAGCCCGCGAGAATCGTGCTCGAAGTCGAGTTCGGAGTGGAATTCCAACGCCACGACGACGGATCCAAACCGAGAATGCCCGACCTTCTATCTCGGGACGTGAACCACGTGGCGGAAGTGATCACGACCACTCAGTGTGCCTGTGCCGAAATTTTGGTCGTGCAGAATGGGACCGCCACAGCCAAAAGACCGTGGCCATAGCCCCGTTCAGCCCAGCGATAAAAACATCGCCGGCGGCTGCCTGCCGATGGCCAGGTCAACGCCGACCAGCACCCGTGAACCCGCGGCGACCGCGGAGGAGATCACGGCCAGCACCAGCAGAACCATCCAAGGGAGGATCGCGGCTCGGGCGTGTGCCCGGGCGCTGGCAGGAGCCGGCTCCGCGTTACCCATATCCTCAACCGAGTCATCAGGAATGTGATCTGGGAATATCCGTCAGGTAGCTTGCAGGCGCCGGGACCGCCGGGGCTGGGCCGTGGTGTTCGACGCCGTGGGTGTGTCCCACGGCCTCGAGCACCACGGCGGCCAGGCTCTGTGTGCTCATCATGATCTCGCGCTGCCGGCGTGCACCTGTGCCGGCGCTCAGGATCCGGGCCGCTTCCGCGGTTACTTGCTCCTCGTCCCCGCTGTCGGCCAGGGCTGGCCGGATATGGGAGAGGAGGACCTGGACCGCTTCTCCAGCCGGGCATGGAATGTTCAGTAGGGGGTGCAGGAGGGTGTCGTCGACGCCTGATTGACTTGCCTTCCACGCCGCCAGGCGCAGTTGCCCGGCGGACAGCCGGGGCTCAGAAATCCCGGAGCGCCATTCCTGGGCGGCCCATTCAACGAGTCCCCGCACCAGCGCGGCAATCGCGGCCGCGTGTGAGGCCTCCATGCAGACGTCGGCAATGCGTACCTCCACAGTCGGGTGATTCCGGGAAAGGCGCGCGTCGAAGTACACCATGCCTTCATCGAGGAGTACGCCCGTAGCCAGCAGGGATTGAACGTACCGGTGGTATTCCCGTTCTGATCCGAACCTTTCGCAGGGCCCGGCGGTCGGCCAGCGGCTCCAAGCCTGGTAACGGAAGCTTGCGTATCCGGTGTCGGCACCCTGCCAGAAAGGGGAGTTCGCGCTCAGCGCCAGCAGCACGGGCAACCAACGCCGGATCCGGTCCAGGACTGCCACCCCTTCCTCACCGTCGGTGACACCGACATGAACATGGAAGCCGCAGGTGAGTTGCTCCCGGAGCGTCACCCCGAACCGCGTTGCCATGTTCAGGAAACGGGACTGCGCTACGAGGGTAGGAGTGGTCGGCATGGGACTGGTAGCCACGGCGACAGCTCGTGCGCCCACCGAACGGGCCGCCTCGTCGGCAAGCCGCCGGCCCTCGCGGATGCCCGCAATTACTTCCTGCAGCGTGGAACAGACAGGGCCGACGGCCTCGAGCTGCTCTTGCTGGACCTCCAAAGCCAAGGATGGGCCGCAACTGGTTTCAGGGCGCTGCGGGGCCTTGGCCAAGCACGCTTCCGCTGCGGGTACGGGCTGCCCCGTCGTGGCATCGACGAGCAGGAATTCCTCCTCGACGCCGAACGTCCTTGGAACCTCGCCGCCAGAACGGTTGGGTGGTCTCGTCATTGAAGAATTCAAGGCAGCTCCTAACAGGAAGGCCTCCAACCCTGCCACTGCAAGGCGGCTGCCAATGAAGCTATACAGCCCTCCTCCGCAAGCCATGATCACCGGCCCGCTCGCGCTGCTGATCCCCAGAATATCCCCAACAACAGCATGCCGGAAGGAAAAGCCCCTAAGACGGTCATCCAGACGCACGTGGCACCATCGCCCATACCTTCCGGGGAACGGGACGCGTAACGACGGCCGGGATCTGCTGCTGCCCAATGTGGGTAGGAGATCCCGCGGTCGGCGCCCGGTTGGTGGCGGGGCGCCGAGGGATTCCGGGTGCTAGCAGTACGTATCACCTTCCCCGGATGAGGCCCACGCCCGTGTTTCGGGCAGACAATGGTCGGACTTACGTGCGGCAGGGTTCCCTGCCGCATTCCATTTCGGAAAGGGGCCTCCAGTGTCCAGACCACACCCGATCCTTGCCGGATCGATCGCAGCCGGGGCAGCCATCGCACTGCTCACGGGCTGCGGCACGTCCAGCCCCGGCACCAGTGTCAGCAGCGCCAGAGCGGAGAAGAACGTTTCGCAGGCATGCGCTGCTGCCAGTGCCTTCGCCGGATCCCTGACAAATTTCAAACAGACACTCAAACCCGGTGCCACGATAGAACAGATCAAATCGGCACGGGAACAGGTCGCGAAGACCTACGACGACCTGGTCAAGGCCAGCCAGGACGTAGCCAAGGACGAAATGGACGCAGTTAAGACGGCCGAAAACAAGTTCGACGCAGCCGTCAGAGCCGTCCCGGATGATGCCACCCTTACTCAGGCGGCCGCCTCCCTGCGGGACGACGCCGCCAACGTCCAGGCCGCGGTCAGTGACCTCCAGACGGCGACTAAATGCTGACCTCAAGGCCCCTCCGGGCAGGTCTGCAGCTAGCCTCAGTCCTGCCCGGCTGCATTCCCGCCCCACACCGCTCCTACAGAAAGCAGGGAAGTTGACATGAGTTTCTGGGAAAACTTTTGGGATATCTTCTGGTGGTTCTTCCTCGTATACGCGTTCATCGCCTTCCTCTGGGCGTTGTTCGCCGTCATCGGCGACTTGTTCCGCGACGACACGCTGAGCGGCTGGTGGAAAGCCGTGTGGATCCTCTTCCTGGTCTTCGTGCCCTTGTTGGGTGTGCTGGTCTACGTGATTGCCCGCGGTAAGGGCATGACGGAGCGGTCCATGGCACGGGCCCAGGTGAACCGGGAGGCCTCGGATGCTTACATCCGCAGCGTCGCTGCACCGAGTCCGAGCGACGAGATCTCCAAAGCCACGGCTCTTCGGGACTCCGGAACAATCAGCGCTGATGAATTCGAAAGAATCAAGACCAAGGCTCTGGTCTGAGAGCGCCATCGACCCAGCACCGCTTGGCAGCAGATGCAATGACCATGGACGAGGTGGTGTCTTAGTCCTCGACCAGGGTGCGGTGTCCTTCTGCGCAACCGCCAGACTGTCGCTCCATGCCATTGGGCGGCACGGTGGCCGGTTGCCAGCCGTCGGGGGCGTTCCCGCAGGCGGTTCGGACCGGCCGAGGCTGCGAGGCATAACCCGATCAGTGGACTCTCCGGCTGCCCACAGGAAGCCGGGCTACTATCCGGCTGTCACTCCGTTTAGAAAAGGAGAACCCCTTGTCTGAAGAATCAGTAGGGAGCGTCGTGCTGGTGATGCACGATCTGGCTGCCGCGGAGGGCTGCGGTGTCATGGCCGTCCAGAACGCGGCGCTGTCCCTTGCCGGCGCTATCGGCCGTGGAGCCTGCCGATGCCTGGCTGGTCGCGTCGGCGGTCCGGTCCCGCGGCCAATGCCTTGGGTTGCGGGCTGATGTCTACAGACCAGGTGCCCACAACCCGGCGCCCTCTCGGCCAGGGTCACAGCATGGCCAGGCACTCGGTCGGGGCCGAGACACTGATCAAAGCCCGAAGCTCCACCGTCTGGGACGTCATCACCGATGCACGGAACTTCACCGTCTGGGAATCCGGCATCACGCACATCAGGGGCGAGTTGCGCAACGGTGGCACCATTAGAATCCGAACCCACACCGGAGGGGAGCGCACCTTCCGGCTGCGCGTGCAGCAGATGCCCGGCGAGGTGATGACCTGGACCCAGGGCTTGCCTCTGGGCCTGCTCACCGGGGTGCGCACCTTCACGCTTGAACCGGTGGGCGGCATGACGCACCTGCTCGTAAGAGAAGAGTTCACTGGCCCGCTTTGCGGGCTGCTGCTCCGGGAGTTTGCGTCCGACACGCAGCAGGCTTTCACCGATTACGTTAGCGCGGTCAGGAAACGCGCCGAAATCCTCGGCCGACACGTTCGAACCACGGGATGATGAGCGCCATCGGAGAAGCGCGCAGTGTCCAAGAGCGCCCGACGCTGCCCGAGCGTGCTCTGGGCCATACTCCCCGGCGGACCTCTAGTGGCGGTCTGAGGTTACGACACCGGTTATCTGCAGAACACCTTCAGAAAAGCCACGGATCCACCCCCGCGGGCCCTTGTTGGGTCGGCACTATCGGTTTACTGTGGGGCCTGTCGGGCAGTGTGCGCATGGATGCACGCTGGATGGGGACCGGACGGGATCATCCAGCACGCCTTCGGTGCCCTAAAAGCGAAGGAACGTAATGGCGATGATGGCTGAACCGGAAATCCACCCGCCGCCCCCTTTGGCCGGCCGGGGCGTCTATCTGCTGGACGACCACGAGGTCGTGAGACGGGGCCTGCGCCATCTACTGGAGTCCGGTGGTCTCAGCATCGCCGGAGAATCAGGATCCGCGCGCCGGGCGTTCCGGCGAATCCCTGCCCTCCGCCCGGAGCTGGTCATCCTGGACGATGATCTCCCTGACGGTTCAGGTGCCGACGTGTGCCGGGCCATCGCTGCGGCGGACCCGACCATCCGGTGCCTCCTGATGACCGGAGATGCCAACGAAGCCGTGCTGATCGACTCGATTCTGGCCGGCGCATGGGGGTGCCTGTCCAAACAGGACGGCAGCTGCGAACAGCTCAGGCTCATCCGCCGTGCCCTGGCCGGRCACACCGCGTACAGCGGCCGGTTCCGGACCGCGCTCGTTACCCCGCTCGTCGGGCCCGCAACCCAGTCCCTGGATAGGAGACTCCTGACCCTTACGAGACAGGAAATGAATACCGCCATCCGACTGGGGAGAGGGCTGACCAACCGCCAGATCGGCCAGGAAATGTCGCTGGCGGAAAAGACCGTGAAGAATCTGACCTCAACCATTCTGAGGAAACTCGGCATGGCGAGCAGGACGCAGGCCGCCGTGTTCATCACCAGGGCGCTGAATTCTTCTGACGACCCTGCCGACGGCGGATACCGGTTTAGCCCATCCCCGGCTCTGATCGCGAAGGTCACGGCAGCGCTGCTGACCTGCACCAGCGAGTCCTGCACCGTGCCACCCACAGACGAAGTGCGGGCAAGGGACGTCCGGCGGCTTACCGACGCACTCATGGCGGCCCGGACCGATCGGATGGGACCCCACCTGCTGCCCGGCCGGACTTAAAAACCCGGAATGCCGCGAACCGCGCTCCCGGTGAGAGGCTGCGCATCCAGTACAGTAGCGGTGGCCGTTCTTCTGCCGATCCACGACCCCAGGCAATCGGTGGACACCGGCGTTAGTGCGAGCACTTGATTGTGTCAGCGAGACAGCAGTACGCCGACCTGGGTCCGGATGTCCTGAACAATCTCGTCGATGCTCAATGCAGCGTTCACGGTCGCTGCCATGCTGAGGAACATGATGGCGCTGACGATGCGGGCCGTCGTAGCGGCATCCTGCGCACGAGGCAGCTCCTGCCTGCCCAGGACGGCAGCGATGGCCTCCTCGGTCTGCGCGACGATGGAGAGGGCCTCAGCGTGACGGGGCTCCGCGGGATCACCGAAGACCATTTCCCGCAGGTACGTGCGTCCGTTGTCGACCTGGACGCGGTTGCATTCCACGATCGGCCGTACGATTGCCAGCACCGCATCGAGGATATCCGGGGTGGTTTCGGCATCAGCCCGACCTTGCTGAAGCGCTTCGGCGTAGTGTGCGTTCTGCACGAGGAGGAGGAGTTCGCCTTTGGTCTTCGCGTAAAGGAACAGGGTCCCGGTGCCGATGTCCGCCTTGTCGGCGATCTGCTGGGTCGTGACATCCTCGATGCCGTGCTCGGCCAGCAGTTCGCTTGCCGCGGCCGTGATGCGGTCCAGCTTCTGCTGCTTGTTCCGCTCGCGCCGTCCGACCGGCTGGGAGGCGAGAGACATGGTGATGGATCCTCCGGAATAGATTCTGACTGCACTCAGTTATGAGTGTAGTCACTACTGTGTGGGTTCGAATGTTCCTTCGTTCATTCTCCCACGCAAGGGCCGAACCCCGGTGTTCCGTCCCGGCGGAGTGGTGGCGCTATTACCCCGCGACGAAAAGGACCGCACACATGACTTCCTCCCTCTGGCAACCCTTCACCCTCGGCAATGTGGAGCTGCCGCACCGGCTCGCGCTGGCCCCGCTGACCCGGAGCCGCGCAAACCCGGACGGCACCCCCGGGGAACTGGCCGCGGAGTACTACGGCCAACGCGCCTCGCTCGGGCTGATCATCACCGAGGGCACACAGCCGTCCGAGGATGGCCACGGCTATCTGAACACCCCCGGCATCTACACTCCCGAACACATCGAGGGATGGCGAAGGATCGCCGACACGGTGCATGCAGGCGGCGGAGCCCTGTTCATCCAACTGATGCACGTCGGCCGGATGTCGCACCCGGATAACACCCCGCACCACCGTCAGCCCGTTGGCCCATCGGCGATCTCGGCCGAGCAGGACATGTTCACTCCAACGGGCCCGCAGAAGACGCCGGTGCCGCGTGAGCTGACTGCCGAAGACATCCAGGCCACCATCGCCGGGTTCCGCCACGCCGCAGCCTCCGCTATCGCAGCGGGAGCGGACGGCGTGGAGATCCACAGCGCGAACGGGTACCTGCTCCACCAGTTCCTCTCGCCAAACTCGAACCACCGCACGGACGAATACGGCGGATCCGTGGAGAACCGGTCCCGGTTCGTCGTCGCGGTCGCCCGCGCGGTGGCCGAGGACATCGGGGCAGACCGCACCGGCATACGAATCTCACCGGCGTTTCCGCTGGGCGGAATCAACGAAGGGGATCCCGCCGACGTCCGGACCCAGTACCGCCACTTGGTCGGCG
Organism: Arthrobacter sp. P1_D12; assembly: GCF_056406175.1. Taxonomy (NCBI): domain Bacteria; kingdom Bacillati; phylum Actinomycetota; class Actinomycetes; order Micrococcales; family Micrococcaceae; genus Arthrobacter; species Arthrobacter sp. P1_D12. The sequence goes on along the minus strand of NZ_JBFUAR010000006.1, from coordinate 93,923 downwards.
AACTCGCCACACTGGACCTTGCGTACCTGCACGTACACCACCTCGGTGACGACGAACTGCTGCGGTCCTTCCGCGACGCGTGGCCTGCAGCCATCCTCGTCGTCCGCTATGGGCGCGACCGTGAGCAGATTGCCGACGACATCGACGCCGGGCTCGCGGACATCGCGCCGCTGGGCCGCTTCGCCCTGGCGAACCCCGACATTGTTGAGCGACTGCGCACTGGTGCGCCACTGAATGAGGTGGACCCGACAACCTTGTATGGCGGCGGCGCGGCCGGGTACACCGACTATCCGGCCCTGGCACACGCCTAATCGTCTGCCGCGGGCCGTCCGCCGCCGACCTTACATACCCCGTACCGATCAGAAAGAAGAAACAGCCATGCCCTCACTTAACGGAGCAGTCGTCCTCATCACCGGAGCCAACGGCGGAATCGGCACGCAGTTCGTGCACGAAGCCCTCGCCAGGGGAGCTGCAAAGGTTTATGCGTCCGCCCGCACCCCCCGCACTTGGAACGACGAGCGCATCGTTCCGCTCGCCTTGGACGTCACCGACTCCGCCTCCATCCAGGCAGCGGTCGAGGCGGCACCGGATGTGACAGTGTTGATCAACAACGCCGGCGCGTCGGTCTCCAGTGCCGGGATCCTCACCCACACGGACGAGGAGATCCGCAGGAACGTCGAGACGAACTTCCTCGGGCCGCTCTTCGTCGCCCGCGCGTTCGCTCCGGTCCTGTCGGTGAAGGACGGAGCGATGATCATCGACATGCACTCGGCTCTGAGCTGGTACGCCGTCGCCGGCATTTACAGCGCCACCAAAGCCGCCCTCTGGTCCGCGACCAACTCCCTCCGCCTCGAACTCGCTCCCGCCGGCGTGCACGTCGTCGGCGTCCACGTCGCATACGTCGACACCGCGATGGCCGCGCACGCCACCGGCCCGAAGCTCGACCCGGCCGTGCTGGTGCGCACCGTGTTCGACGCCACCGAGGCAGGGGAGTACGAGGTCCTCGCCGACGGCACGTCTGTCCAGCTCAAGGCCGGACTCAGCGCACCCCTCGAAGCGGTCTACCCGCAGTTGGTGGACACAGACGCATAAGGGAACAACCGGTGCCACCGCGTTCACCAAAAGTGAGCGCCCGTATTCACGGGCGGGCACAGCCACAGCGGCTCTCTGCTCTGTTGGCGGGATCTTGTCAGGTAGGTGCTGGTCAGTGGGCGAGGAATTCTACGGCGACGGGGGAGAACCTGTCGTGGAACTGGAAGATTCCGCCGTGGCCCGAGTCGGGGTAGATGATCAGCTCGGATCCCTTGATGCGCCGGTGCAGGTCCCCGGACAGGACCGACGGCACCATGCGGTCGTTGTCGCCGTTGGCGATGAGGGTGGGGTGGGTGAGCCTTGACAGGTCCGACGGCGCGGAGCGGCCGAACTTCCGGATTGCCTTCAGTTGAGTCTGGAAGGCTTTGGTGCTGATCGGCTTGTCGCGGTCGACAGTGCGCTCCTGAAGGCGCTTGATGAACGCCTTCGCGGCCAGCTTGCCGGTCGCGTTGCGGTTAAAGAACAGGAACTCCTTCGGGTCCGAGCGCGTCAGGGTCGCGCGGAGGACGTCCCAGTAGGTGGTGCCGACGACCTTGTCGATGTCCTTGCCGCCCCGCGGCCCGGTACCAGCCAGCACGAGCTTGCGGACGAGGTCGGGATGCTTGAGGACCAGGTCCTGGGCGATCATGCTGCCCCTTGAGAAGGAGAAGACGTCGACCTGGTCGAACCCGAGGGCCTTGATGAAGGTGTAGGCGTCGTCGGCCATCGCCTCGACGCTGTCGGGAACCTGCCCGGTGGAGGCGCCGACACCGCGCTGGTCGAAGGTGATGACGTGGCGGTTCTGCGCGATGGGCTCGATGATGCGCGGGTCCCAGTTGTCCAGGGTCGCGGCAAGGTGCACGAAGAACACGACGGGGATGCCGGTCTTGGGCCCCAGCTCGCGGTAGGCGTAGGTAACGCCACCTGAAGTGATGGAGCGTGTGGCGGACTTCGCGTACGAGGTGGCGACAGAGCCGTTCGGGGTGTCAAAGCTGCTCATGCTGGTAGTCCTCCTGGGTGGTCTGTGAGGTGAATGGCTGCCGGCGGCTCAGGAGGGAAGGGTGACGACGGCTTTGCCGCGGAGGCCGCCCTTGGCCAGCGACTCGAGCGCCTGTGGGGTCTGGGCGAAGTCGAAGACCTGCCCTACGACCGGGCGCAGCACGCCGTCGTCAACCAGGGCGGTGATCTGGCGCAACTGGTCGCCGCTGGCACGCATGAAGAGGAACTCGTAGCTGACGCCGAGCTTCTTCGCCTGCCGCCGGATCCTGCTGCTGAGCCCAGCGATGGCAAGGCGCAGCACAGGGTTGAGACCGGCTTTGCGCGCGAACGCCGGGTCCGGCGGACCGGCGATTCCGATCGCCTTCCCGCCGGGCTTGAGGATGCGCAGTGACTTCACGAGGTTCTCCCCGCCGAGGCTGTCGAGCACCAGATCGTACCCGGCGAGGAGCTGTTCGAAGTCCTGCGTACGGTAGTCGATCACAGTGTCCGCGCCGAGGTCGCGCACAAAGTCGGCGTTGGCGGCGCTGGCGGTGGTCGCGACGGCCGCCCCGAGGTGCTTGGCGAGTTGGATCGCGATCGACCCGACCCCGCCGGCCCCGGCGTGAATGAGGACTTTCTGCCCCGGCCGTACGTTGCCTTGCTCAACGAGGGCCTGCCACGCCGTAAGTGCAACCAGCGGTAGTGAGCCGGCCTCCTCCATGCTGATCGATGCGGGTTTCAGTGCCAGGTCGGTCTCGGTGATGGCGATGCGCTCGGCGAACGTGCCGATGCGGTCTTTGTCGGGTCGGGCGTAGACCTCGTCACCGGGCTTGAAGCCGCGCACCTTCGCCCCGACACGGATGACTGTGCCGGCGACATCGTTGCCAAGGATCAGCTGGAGCTTGTACGGGAGGATCTGCTTGAACTCACCCAGGCGGATCTTTTCGTCCAATTGGTTGAGGCCAGCTGCCTGGACCTGGACCAGCACATCGCGCTCGCCGACGGTCGGCTCAGGGACGTCTGCTGCGCGCAGCGGCTCCTTGTACTTGGTGACGACGAATGCCCTCATGGCGTGCTGCTCCTCTATGACGTAAGGCTTGGTGAAAAATGAGTCTACTCAAGTTTGAGTTGACTCAGAAATATTGTCAAGTGAACCGTGAGGTGCGCGCGTTCATTTGAATGTTCCCAAAAACGTGGGATAGGAGGTTTCGGGTGAGCACCACACGGGCCGTCAACTCCCGTGCGCGGTGTAAGGTGACGTCGTGCTCGCGATGAAGCTGACGGTGCAGATAGGCTGGATCTGCCTCGCGATCGTTAGCCTGGCCATCCTCGTCTTTGGTGTCGTGGTCGCGGTCGTTCCGACGGGTGGGGACGCCGCCTTGTATCGTGCGGACGGTCTCGCCTCGACCGGACTCGGCCTTTTCGGGACCCTGATCGTGCTGGTGCCGTATCGGCGCATCGAGCGGTGGGCGTGGTGCGCGCTCTGGTTCTACCCCGTTTTCTGGTTGGCCCACCTGCTTGGAAACCTCCCACCCGGTACGGATCACGTCCACCAGGTCGTCTTTATMGCCCTCTCGTTGATCGGGCTCGTACTCCCTGTACGCGTCTTCTTCCCGCCGCGTCGCAACCCGTCCGCCCTCTGAGTTCCCTATCCTTACCGATCACTCTCCGAGAATGTGAATCGCACCCTCGGCTTCCGGAGGAATCGTTCGAAGGGCAAGGTGGTTATCGGTGACTCTTATCCGCGGATGCAGCCATGTGCCACCGTTCGGCTCGACGGTTCGTCGAATGCTTTGCACCTGGGCGAATTGCTCGCCTGGTCAAGCAACCAACGAAACCGGGTTCAGTTTCGAAGTTGGCCTTGTGCAGTCAGGAGTAACCTGTTATACGTCACCAGCAATGGTGCTGGTGTTGACCAAGGAGTCGTGCCATGAGTGTCGAATCAAGCTCCGCGGCGGGGACCGTCCCGGCGGGAGGTGGTCGCAGGGCTGTAAATCCCGTACCAGCCCAAGACGCAGTTGTTTCTCCACAGGGGACCGCCAGCCTACCCTTTGCCGATCCGGCAGCTTTAGGTCTGGGCGCTTTCGCAATGACCACGTTTGTCCTCAGTGTCATCAATGCCGGCCTGATCCCCAAAGCAGTCGAACCCGTTGTCCTGGGACTGGCACTGTTCTACGGCGGCATGGCGCAGTTCGCCGCCGGAATCTGGGAATTTGCCAACCGCAACGTTTTCGGCGCGACGGCGTTCTGCTCGTACGGAGCCTTCTGGCTGTCCTTCTGGTTCCTGAGCCAGTTCAGCGCGGGCAGTCTTCCGGCAGCGGACGCCGGCAAAGCTGTCGGCCTCTATCTTCTGGGCTGGGCAATCTTTACCGCCTACATGACCGTTTCAGCTTGGCGCGTCAGCATGGGTGTCTTTGCCGTTTTTGTCTTCTTGACCCTGACCTTCCTTGCGCTGTTTCTCGGCGCCTTCTTCGGGGCAGCCGGGCTGTCGATGCTGGGCGGCTGGCTGGGCATCGTGACGGCGCTGATTGCCTGGTACTGCTCCCTCGCGGTGGTTGCCAACTCCACCTACAAACGGACTGTGCTTCCGGTGGGACGACGGTGACAGGCCATGGCAGCAGACCCAACAGAATCGGATGAGACCCTCGCAAACCTGTTGCACGAGCAGCGGCGCTTTCCTCCGGACGCCGGCTTTGCGGCGCAGGCCAACGCGACGTCGTCGGACTATGACGAAGCTGCCGGCGACAGGCTGGCGTTTTGGGCGCGGCAGGCGGAGCGGCTGGACTGGTCCCAAAAATGGAGTGAGGTCCTGGACTGGTCGAATCCGCCATTCGCCAAATGGTTCGTCGGGGGCAGGCTCAATGCCGCGTACAACTGCCTTGACCGGCATGTAGCTGCCGGCCGCGGAGACAAGGTCGCCTACTACTTTGAAGGAGAAGCGGGGGACACCCGTGCCATCACCTATGCCCAGCTCACCCACATGGTCTGCCAGGCGGCGAACACGCTGACCGGTCTGGGCGTCAAGCCGGGAGACCGGGTTGCCATTTACATGCCGATGATCCCGGAAACCGTCGTGGCTATGCTGGCCTGCGCACGAATTGGAGCACCGCACACCGTCGTGTTCGGCGGGTTCTCCGCGGACGCGCTCCGGACGCGGATCCACGACTGCGACGCGCGGATCGTCATAACGACCGACGGCGCCTACCGCCGCGGCAAGGCCAACGGGTTGAAGCCCGCCGTCGACGAGGCCCTGCTGGAGTGCCCGGACGTTCGCAACGTCCTGGTGGTCCGCCGCACAGCCCAGGAGGTCGACTGGACACCGGGCCGTGATATTTGGTGGCACGAATCGGTTGAGCGGGCTTCCCCCGAACACGAGGCCGAGACCTTCGACGCCGAACGTCCCCTCTACGTGATGTACACCTCCGGCACTACTGGCAAGCCCAAGGGCATCCTGCACACCACTGGGGGCTACCTCACGGCATGCGCCTACACCCACTGGGCGGTGTTTGACCTAAAGGCTGAGTCCGATATTTTCTGGACAGCCGCGGACATCGGCTGGGTCACCGGGCACAGCTACATCGTGTACGGTCCCCTGGCCAACGGTGCCACCTCCGTGCTGTACGAGGGCACGCCGGATACCCCGCACCAGGGCCGCTGGTGGGAAATCATCGACAAGTACAAAGTCTCGATTCTCTACTGTGCCCCGACCGCCATCCGTACGTTCATGAAATGGGGCGCCGAGATACCGGCCAAGTACACCCTCCGGAGTTTGCGCGTGATCGGCACCGTGGGCGAACCGATCAACCCGGCGGCATACATCTGGTACCGCGAGAACATCGGGCACAACCAAACGCCCGTTGTGGACACGTGGTGGCAGACCGAGACCGGAGCCATCCTGATCAGTCCGCTCCCGGGAGTCACAGCGGGCAAACCGGGCGCGGCCATGAGGGCACTGCCCGGGGTCGAGGCCGACGTCGTCAATGACGCGGGCGCACCGGTTGCCAACGGCTCTGGCGGCTATTTGGTACTCAGGGAACCCTGGCCATCCATGTTGCGCACCATCTGGGGTGACAACGACCGGTACGTGGAGACGTATTGGTCACGGTTCCCGGGCCTCTACTTTGCGGGCGACGGCGCGAAGAAGGACGAGGACGGGGATATTTGGCTTCTCGGCCGGGTGGACGACGTGATGAACGTGGCCGGACACCGGCTCTCGACGACGGAGATCGAATCCGCGCTCGTCGCCCATCCGAAGGTGGCCGAAGCCGCCGTTGTCGGCGCCCTTGACGAGACGACCGGGCAGGCCATTGTCGCGTTCGTTATCCTGCGCAGCGATGCGGGCGACGGGGGACCGGAGGTCGTGCAGGAGTTGCGCGAACATGTAGCCAAGGAAATCGGCAAAATCGCCCGGCCCCGGCAGATCATGGTGGTAGCCGAGCTGCCTAAAACCCGGTCCGGCAAGATCATGCGACGGCTCCTCAAAGATGTGGCGCAGGACAGGCCGATCGGGGATGTCACCACGCTGGCGGACTCGTCAGTTATGGAGCTGATCAAGGCGGGCATGCCGGGCGGCGCCGGCGGGCTCCATTAGTTGCCAGTTTTCCAGCAGGGATCATCTAGTCCTTGTCTCCGTCGATCCCCTCGGCCGGGAGTGGGCTGCGGCCGTGATGGCTACCGGGCCGTTCGTCACCCACCCGGCTGATCAACATGTTTGACGCCCTTGCCGGGGCGGATATCCCGGAGATGGCCGGCGTGCCGGGTTCCTGCGGGCTACCGCGGCCCGAGAAAGAATTGCCTAACGCGCCAACCGGCGCCCCGGGACAGACACTTAATATTGGTGAGCCTTGGCGATCTTCGGGGCTACCGCGTCTGGGTTCCCTTGTGGAGAGCCGGGCTGTAGGCGATGTAGCCCTCGCGGAGCTGGACTGATTTCGGGCCGATTTGGCTGATATCAGAGTCGGCGAACCTCCACCACGTCACGACGTCTCTACGTTCGGGTCCGGGAGGGTGCCCTTCAGCTTCGGCCCATGTCCTTGGAGGGATCCTCGTCACCCTCTGATGGGTCAGCGCGGAGCACGTCCGGGTCCGGGCCGGGCAGGCTTGCCGGGCCCGGCACGTCCCGCGGAACCTCACGGACCGCACTGTCTGCATCCGAACCCTCGGGGTCGCCGGTTTTCGCCTCGCCGCCGGGGGCTGTGTTTTCGTCCGGTAGCTGCTGCTCGTCTTTGCTACGGCGGAGTGTCTCCTTGGCATCGTCCATGGCGTTGGACCCCTCGCTGATGGACGAATGAACCCGGATGTCCTCGTCGGGTGCGCCCGGCTCGGGCACATGCGCGTCATCGGTCGACTTGGAGGTCCCGGCCAGGTCCTCCATGGCGTTTTCCGCGGCTTTTTCACGCTGTCACCAATTCCCATCGCTTTGCTCCTCACATCGCTTGACTGTTTCGGATTCCCCGCCCTTGACGGTTCCAGAATTATCAGCATGCTTACAAAGAGTGCAGAGACGCCACACGAGGGAAAGGAAACAATCATGAGTACGTATCATCCCGAGAGTGACCCGGCCAACCCGGATCCGCTTCAGGAGGCGGACCACGAGGAACATGCAGCGCATCCGGACACGGGGGGTGATCCGGCCGTCGAGCCGGCTGCCTCGGCCAACCCGGATCCGCTCAGCGGAAAGATCACCGGGCTGGAGCCCGGCGGGGGAGTGCCTCCGGGAGAGACGCCCCCGGCCGAGGACCAGATGAGCCGGGACCAGGGCCACGACGAATAGGGGCCCGCTTGGTCATGGAGTGGTGCTGCCCCCGTTGACGTTGAGGGTTGCGCCCACGACGAAGCTGGATTCCGCGGAAGCCAGGAACGCGTAAGCCGGTGCCAGTTCCGCGGGCTGGCCGGCGCGGCCCAGCGGCGTGTCCTTGCCGAACTCGGGCAAAGCCTCCTCCGGCTGGCCGCTGCCGACCTGCAGTGGCGTCCGGATCGGTCCAGCCGCCGCGGCCTTGACCCGAATGCCCTCGGGGGCCAGCCGTTGGGCGAGCCCCTTTGTGAAGTTGTTGATGCTGGCTTCGGTAGTGGCGTAGCCCACGAGTGTTACGACCACCGGTCCAGCATTTCCAGCATGTGTGCCGACGTCGACGTCGTCGGCCGGAGCCTTGGCGGCATCCGTGCGCGGGCCTTGGAAGGTCGACGGAACATGCTCAGGCCGTCGCGGGGTAGCTGGCCAGGATGTAGTCTCTTGCGGCCTGTCCCGTAATCCGCCGATGGCTGTTGCGCAGATCGACGCCACAGCGCTGCATGGCTGACCGGAAGGTGACATCCTCCACGGGGGTGATGTTATGGAGCAGGCACCAACTTGTGTACAGGCCCCGGAGAGAATCTGGCCCTAAGGGCCGGCGCGTTTCGTCCGGGACGGTGGCTTCAAGGAGGAATCTTTCGAAGTGCGAGGTGGCCATGAGGGGCTCTTCTCCGCGGGTGCATTCTTATGCCGCCGTCCGGCTACAGCGGCTCTCTTTGCAGCCGTGCACCCGACGGCAAAGGGTCCCAACCCGGAAGGGCTGTCTAGGACTGTTCCGAATCTAACGGAGTTCCGGCGGCCCTGTCCAGAGCACGGGCCAAGCCCGATTCGACGAAACCCCGCACATCGGCGAAGTGAAAAGCGTTAAGGACTTTGGGGGGAGTGGTCGGCGAGGCAGCCACGGAAAGGGCCGGCACAAATTGACCTGCGTCCCAAAAGTTGGAACGGCCATCATGCGATGGTTCTTGCTTAGGTCTCTGGAAGTGCGGTATCGCAATACTGGCTGCAGAAAGGCTCCGTCCCTCTTGAGGATGGAGCGATTCCTGTCTCCCGGTACGAGCGCGGAGGAACAGGGCGCGTCGATCATCGAACAGCTGGCTTTCGTGGAGGGCCTGTTGCTGGTCGGGGGCTACTGACCAAGGAGGGAGACGGCGTGGGCGATGACGAGTGCGAGCAGCACGAACCCTCCGAAGGCCTCCACGCCCATCAGGGATTTTGCCCTTGGCGAAAGGGGCATCGTGTCGGTGGGGCTGAAAGCCATCGAGTTGGAAAGCGAAAAGTAGACGTAGTCGACAAAGGAAGCCGTCCAGTCCGTCTTCACGGAGGACCGGGCGGCAACTTCCTTCACTGCGTCGTGGTCTTCGTCCTGGGGGAACCGGAAGTCTGCCAGGGGCAGCTCATGGCGCGGGGCGTGGCGCCGGATGACTGGACCGCCCCGGTCAAGTTCCCAGTAGACCAAGGCGAAGGCGATGACGTTTGTAACCCAAACCTGGAGAGCCGCGAGCAGCAGCGTCGGCCCGTTGCTGTTGCTGGAGCTGGTCAGGAGAATGACCAGTTGGACGAGTGCTGCCTCGTTGGCCACGACAAGCAACAGGGCCTGGCCGACAGAAAGGTATCTAGACCAGCGGGTTTCACGGACCAGCCTGCGTGGATTCAGGACAATAAGCGGAATCAGCAGCGCCAGGCCGACGACGACAACGGAGTAGCGTACTGCCGGCAGGAACGTTGTGGGCAGCGTGGCGTAAAGCGCCAAGGCGATGAGAAGGCCGATGACGGCGGGCCAACGGTGTTCCGCTCGGGCCTGCCGTTCGTTGTGGGTGGTCATGGTCAGGAGTGTAGGTCCTGACCCGGGACGGGAGCCGCAGAGTCAAGTTATGGTCCGCCCGGCGTGTCAGGCCAACGGTAGATCCACCGCCGTGGCCTGCCGCGGCCGACGGGACGGGCTGGAGAGCAGCGATGTGTTGTCGGTTCAGCCCGAGCAGATACATCATCACCCATGCGGCGTCAGGAGCGCGCCGCTGCCGTCGGTCCAAGATGGACCCGTCCTGCCACGGCCCCGCACCAGGCGGGCGGGCGCCGCGGGACCAAAGCCGCTGCTATGGCACCCGCCCCGATGGTCTTCAGGCCGTTTGAAAACCGTCCTTACGCGTCAAAGTGCGTCCGGACCCTCGGGTCCTGTGAGACTGAAGCGACCACTGATGCGGCGATGACCCGGAGTTTGACGTTCCGGGTGTTGGAAGCGATCCTCAGGATCTTCATGGCCGTTTCCTGGCTGCACCGGTTTTGCGCCATGATGGCGCCGCACGCCAGGTCGATGGTGGTCCGGGATTCCATAGCAGCAATGAGGTTGGTTTTCGCCTCGGCCAGCTGGCTGATCCGCACGGCCAGGCGAAGTGCTTTGGACACATGATAGGAATATGTTTCAACCGTGCTGATGTCCTCACCGGTGAATCCATGGGAGCGTGTGGAGTACAGGTTAAGGCCCGCTTCCGCCTCACCCTCAAGGATCAGCGGTATGGAGAGGCTGGATCCCACTCCGGCCTCCAGCGCGGCCGCGGTGTAGGCGGGCCAGCGGTATTCGTTTGTCAGATCAGGCACATGCACGACGACCTGCTGGCGGATCGCTGACAGGCAGGGCCCATCGCCAGAACTGTATTGAGTCTCGTCCAGCCGGATGGCGCGTTCTTCGCTGCTGGCCACGGTCACTGGCTTCTTTCGCTGAATCAGCGTGATGCTGCAGAAGGCGATGGCGGGGTCGGCCAAGGTGACGGCGGAGAACTCGGCAAGTTCATCGAGCATCTCCTTCACGCCCTCAGTTTTCAGGACAAGATCCTGCAAGTGGTCGACGAGGAGATCCGGGAACAACAGATGTGGATCATCGGCCATGGGCACGTTCCTCAATCGGGCCCTGACAACGACCCTTGACAGGGGGCACCGGAGGACGGCAAATCAGCGCGAGCGGCAGTCCTTCGAGTATGCTCCGCTTCTGCTGCGATAACCAGTAGGTCCCGTCCCACCCGCCTCGGGTCGCGGATGAGGCGAGTCCAGCGCGGAGAGCGGCATCGTCATCCGGTCAAAATGCTTTCCTCACCGGAAATGTGACGGTGCGGTGCGAAATGCGGCGCTCATCATCACAGCGAAGAACCTTGCCAACTGCGTCGCCGGCACGGGTGTCACGGGCAACACCGTGAGGCCCGGCGTCGTCCGCGAGGACGCCGCTGCTGAAGTGGAGATCGGCAAGGAGGGAGAGGTCCGGCCCTCCGACGTTGCTGCTTTGATCGCATTCCTCTTGTCTCCGATCGCTGGAGCCATCACTGGGGAGTCGATCGCCGTTGGCCACCGTGTGCGCGGCGTCACCTCGCTGTGATTGTCCGAACCCGCGGGCGAAGACATGGCCGCGTCCGATGACTGAATGTCGCTAAGGCGTTCGTTCACCCTTCGAGCCACCGCCTCCCGCGCGCGGTGTGCGGGACATGCGAGGCAGCCGCAACCGCTACCCGGGAACTGCACCCTGGTACAGGGTGAACTGGTTGGCCTGCTCCATGAACGCGTGGCCGACAATCGGCCCGTCGACCGAGCCGGTACGGACCCACATCGCGGATTCAACAAAGCTGTATGGATTGTTCCCGTAGGGCGGGTAGCCCCAGGGCATCTCGTAGTTGTCGAAGACGCTCGTGAGGTACCAGATCCCGAAGGTGCTGGTCAGTCGTGCCTGGGTGGCGATGTTGCGCCCGCTCACCGGAGATTTCCAGGTCTTCAACGCTTTCCACTCCGCATTGTTCCCCACATGAAAGGTAAGGCTGCCCTGCGGTGTGCCATTGGGCGTCCCAAACGAGTTGCGGCCGATCTCCAGAATCGGTTGGAGCGGAGCCGATCCGTTGGGCGCGCCGTACCACTGGCGCCAGGTGAAGACGGTGCCATCGTTGAACGTCAGCGCCCCCCAGGTATACGCAGTCGTCCACACCTGCTGCCCGGAGTTGAAGTTCCCCCACTGGTGCTCAAACCAGATCGTGCCGGTGAGATGGCGGGTCTTACCGCCGATGGTGACGGTGCCCTTACTCTTCGAAATCGGACCGGTGTAATAGTAGGACAGCGCGTACATGGTGGCGGGATCCAGGTTCTGCCCGTTCCAGGGGATGTTCTGGTTCTCAAAGCCGCCCAGCCCGACCGGCATGTAGCCGTACGGTGACTGGGCCGTGTTCTCCATGTCCATGGCGATGGGTGAGTTCCCGTTGTTTGCGGCGACACCCGTGAACTGGAAGCGCCACGTGTCCGGCTCGGCACGGTACACCGTGGTGAATTCCACGTTCTCGCCCTTGGCGTTGTACTGGAAGTCATCCGGCGAGGTCGAGTCCGGCGGCTGTGTCGCGTGCAATGAGCCAACAGCAGTCGGCTGGTGCGCCCAGATCAACTCCTGCTTGGCGAAGTCCCCGAACGAGAAGCTGACGCCTTGCTGCCACAGCGAGGGCCCTCCGGGAGCACTCGGGTTGTTCGTGAGGTTATAGAAAATGCCGAACTCTTCCCCGGTGTCGTCATCGGTGAAGAAGCCGGTCCAGTAGTGCCACTCCTGGAACTGGCCGGTGTCGAAGATTCCGCCCGTGTGCCATTTGTGGTCCTGCGGCAAGAGGTACAGGGCATGGCCGCTGACTTCCTGGAACGGGCCAGGCTCCCCGGGGGCGGCCGCGCTGGCCCGAGGGGCGGCACCGGCCCCCAACAGACCCGCCGTGGCGGCCATCGCCAGACCCGATCCCAAGACCCTACGACGGTCAATTCCTGGTCCTGACGCGCGGGCGACGTCCGCACCTTCACCTCCGCCCTCGATCACCGGGCGATGGTTCTGCTCTTTACTCTCATACATGGCTAAACCTCCTGCTGGACCCCCACGGCCTTAGTCTGCGGTCGACAAATCGAGGATCCGTCGCGGGTCTGCGGCGCTGATTGGCCGGTTCGAACGCCGCGCATCAAACGCTCCCTACGAGAGAATGGCTGATCCGGCCATCCGGTTCGAGCCTTTCCCGCGGAGCTTGGTGCGGCCACTGATGGGTGGCCGCCGTTCACCATTCCGTACCGGCTTGGGATTGTGGTCAACGTCGGGGTCGCACTTAGGAATCCAAGCCTCAATCCTGCCTGGCGCGGCCGGGACCGGTGCGGCCACGCTCGCAACCGTCACGTGAGGGTTCGCCCCGACCACCAACAATCCAGCAATACTTGCGGCGACGCGCGGGCCAGTGCTTCGGGATTCACGTCGGCCTCGGCTTCGCCACGCTTCCACTTGGCAATCTGCCGGGAAACCGTCAGCTCGAAGTCTGCTCGGATCCCTTCGTCCAGCATTACCCCGGATGATCTCGCAGGGCAAGACCCGCAAATTCCGAATGGACCAGTCCGAGGACCAGGCACAGGCTCCGAGTCCGACGTCGAGGGCGGTAGCCATTGCAACAGCCTCGTCAATCGTGCTGTAACGGACTATCGGCAGGGCCGGGCGGACCTGCTCTTCCGCCACCAAGGGGTTGTTGTTGTCGATGTCGGCTACGAGGGTGGTGGGTAGAAGTAGCCTGGCTGGTCGGTGCCCGGGTTGCCGCCGAGCAGGACGCGGGCCCCGGAAGCCTTAGCCGCTTCCACCAGGTTGTCGACGACGTCGTACTGTCTGCGGCGCGGGAGGCCGGCAGCGTGTTCGGAGTCAGCCGACGCGGCGATAGCGGATGTGGGTGGCCAGCGGTGAGTGAAGCACCTCGGCGGGCTCGAAGCCGAAGGATTCAACCCCGTCGAAAATACGCTCGCCCGAACCGAGCAGGACCGGTGCGATGTCGAGGGTGAGCTCGTCGATCACGCCGGCGATCAGTGCCTGTCGGACGGTCGAGGCCCCACCGGCGATGTCCACGCCTTTGTCTCCGGCGGCCTGGCAGGCTGCGGAGTAGGCCGAGTCGAAGCCCTCGGTGACAAAGTGGAAGGTCGTCCCGCCGTCCAGCTGGATCGGGTCATGTTCGTGATGGGTCAGCACGAACACCGGCGCGTGATAGGGCGGTTCGGCTCCCCACCAGCCTTTCCATTCCTCATCCCAGTCCCCGCGGATGGGGCCGAACATGTTCCGACCCATCACATATGCGCCGCGCGGGCGCATGAGCCACTCGTTCGCTACCTTGTCGGCATCGTTGGCGCGCGGGTCGCCGATGTGCCAGCCGTGCAGCTCCAGCCCCCGCTTGCCCAGGGGGTTCTCGCGGCTCTGGTCCGGCCCGGCGACGAAGCCGTCCAGCGAGATCGACATGTGGCAGGTGGTGTCCGGCATCGCGAACCTCCTGAGTGATTGCGACCTGCATGCGGTCGTGTGGGGATTCTGGGGATCGTAGCAGGTGATGGGATCCGCGACCACCGTCTCCGGCGAATGGCCGCCTCGTTCAGCTGGCGGAGGCAGGCCGGTCGGGGCGGGCCAAGTCGGCCTGGATCGTGCGGATGATCGAGGCGAGGATTCCGGATGCGAGAAGTCCTGGCCCTAGCGGACCGGCGGAATTCGCGCCCAGCGGTGGCAGGCGCCGGAGCGCGGACCGGGCTTCGGCGCTCATGTGCTCGAGTTGCCAGTGGATCTCGTCGTCGATCGTCTGGGGTCGATCGGGCGCTGCGAGTCCGGCCGCTTTCGCGGCATACGCCGCTGCCCCCAGGGCGTGCGCTCCCATGTGGGCGACGGCGGCGGCTTGCGTGGCGGACCGGGCGGCAGCCACCGCAGCAGGGCTGGTAACCTCGCGTGCGGCACGGCCGGCCACAAACCGCCGGCGGATCTCGTCGGCGGCACCGAGCTCACCGCGAGCGAAGGCCCGGGCCCGGGCGATGGCGTCGCGGGGGCGACCATCTGCAGGAGCCTCGGCCTCAAATAAAGCCACCACCCGCTCAGCGCAGTCTGCGGCCCAGCCCGCGACGACGCGGCGCTCGGGCTCACTTAGCGTCTGCGGAGAAGCCATATCAGCACCATACACACGCCTTGCAGACCGATCGGCTTACGGGCAGCGCAATGCACGCGAATCTCGGTCTCGATACTTGGGCATGTCTGGATTCCCGGCCGGAACCCTGGACATGACTTGGGTGTGAGTTCGCGCCGGGAGGGGATGGTGGCCTGGGGATACGAGTAAGTCCGGCATTCCAGGCCGTCCGGGAATCGATAACTGCGGACAGGTAGAGACTTACCCGAAGAGCCCGATACGGTTCGCGAGAAAACGGTGGTGGCTCCGTCTCGCGATGGGTGAGGAATAATACCTTCCATGACCAGCGGGGAGATCGGTAAGAGGGAAGCCCAAAAGCCGGCTACGCGCACCGGCGCACGTGTTGACGTCGCCCCAACTCTGCCGGAAGCCATGACCGGCAGGGCAAGCCCGGCGAAAGCGGCGGTCGGAGACAAGCCGGTCTTCGCATATATCGCCAGCCTGCCACAGCCGCAGCGGGGCATCGCCGAAGCGGTCGATGCTTTGGCGGCAAAGACACTGCCCGGCCTCCGGCGCTCAGTGAAGTGGGGCATGTCCTACTACGGAGTCGGCGACGGGTGGTGCTTCAGCTGCGGCGCTTTCGCTGGCCATGTCAAGCTCATGTTTGTGAAAGGCGCAGCGCTCGAGCCTGTACCGCCGGTGACACCGGTGGGGATGGGCGGGTCGACGCGGGGTGTGGAGCTCAAATCCATGGACGACGTTGACGAACGCCAGATCGCGGCGTGGATGAAGCAGGTCGCGTCCGTGCCGGGTGTCGGGGGCAAGAAGCGTTGAACCGGAGGCCTGCCGCCGAGGCAAACAAGAGGACGACGGCGGATCCTTCCCGCCGTCGTCCTCTTGCGTCTATTTTTTGACGCCTATCGCAGTCCGGGTTACTTGGTGACCTGAAGTCCGGTGTCCCAGTTGAAGTCGGCGAACTCGGGGTTGGCCTGCATGGTCATGAGGACGAACTGGAAGCCTTCGAGTTCCCGGGAGCGCTTGAGCGGTCCGACCACCAGGGGGCGCATGCCACCGGCGCTGACGAAGCTGCTCACGGCGGCGGTGGCGTCCGCGTTGTCGCCGGCGATGAAGACGTCCAGGGGCTGTCCGCCTGACTCTCCGGCGACGAGGGTGCCGGCGAAGGTGGTGTTGAACGCCTTGACCACGTTGGCGCCGGCGGGGGCAAGCTGCGCGATTTCTTCGGCGGCGGAGGTGCCGGGCTCGACGACCAGGGAGTCGAAGGTCTCGAAGTTCACCGGGTTGGTGATGTCGACGATGGTCTTGCCGGTCAGGGCCTCGCCGTAGGCGCTGACGACGTTCTTGGCGGCGTCAAACGGGACAGCGAGGACCACGATGGCGCCCTGCGGAGCCTCGGCCGTGGTCCCGAAGGTGACGCCGGCGCCGAGTTCGGCGGCCAGTTCCTGCGCTTTGGTGATGTCCTGTCCGAGGATCTCCACGGTCAGGCCGCCGGCGAGTGCTCGGGTGGCGATGCCGCGGGCCATGTTGCCGTTGCCGATGATGGTGAGGTTCGTCATGGGTGACTTCTTTCCGAATATGCGGGCCAGGAGGGTTTTCATCAGATTCTGTTCTCTTGGGGGAGTGACGCTTGAAGCTACAACTAAATGTACGTCAGGAAAGTTGAAGCGTCAACTAATTCTTCGAACGGAACGAGGTGTTTGCGTTTAATGGCCACGCGGCGGGCGCGTGTGGGAAGTGAATTCCCCCGGGGTTTGGCGCGGGGGGAGCGGCGGCTATGCAGGCCGGGCTCGCGCCTATGACGGCCGCTGGGCCGTATCCACGGCATCTTGAGCGAGCAGTTCGCCGGTGCGCACGATGGATGCGCGCCTGCGCTCTTCGTCCGGCGGTCCGGTGATCACGAGGGGGACATTCGGGCTCGAGACCCAGGCGTGGCATAGGGTGACGATGGTCAGGAGCAGGTCTTCCGCAGCCGCCTCGCTCAAGGCCGGAAGGGCATTCCGGATCTCGGTGACTTTGTTCGCCGAGCGGAGGGTGCGGGCCTCGGCTCCTACGGGATGTCCCTGCTCAAGTCCCTCCCAAAAGGTAAGGCGTACGAGGCTGGGGCGGTTCCTGGAAAAATCAAAGTACCGTCCCGCGAAATCTCCGATCGCAACAGGACCCATGCCGGCGACCGGAAGGTCGTCCAGGGCGGTGGCGAGTTCGCGGGTGAGCGCCGCTTCGAAGAGTCCGGCCTTGCCGCCAAAGTAGAAGTAAATCCGCTCGCGGTTGCACCCGGAGATCCGCGAAATCTGATGGATGCGCGCACCGGAGAAGCCCCGATCAGAGAACTCGGTAATTGCGGCATCGAGGATTTTCTTCTGCGTCGCATCAGTGTCCCATGCCATGGCCCCCATCATAACTCCAACCGTTTGTTTGCTTTCGCGAAACAGCACGCAGTAGCATCAATTCCAACCGGACGTTTGGAGATTGAGTGGAACACGAGGGTAAAGCGCTAGCGGCCGACGAAACGGATGCGCATCATCACCGAACCGTCGGTATGGCATCCGTCCATGTAAGGGCTGCTATCACCTGGGTGGCGATCTTTCCGCTGGCCGCAATCGGGATGAGTATTTTGGCCGCTTTGGCGCCGGGGTGGCCCCCGGTCCTGCGCGCTTTTACGCTCACTCTTGTGGTCGTTCCCATTGCCGTCTACTTCGCCGTTCCCCGCCTTCTCCTGCTCCAGGCGAAGCTGGGCCACGTTGCCACGCGCACTCGGGCGCGGCACAATGCGAAACGCCATGCGCGGGTTCGCGAGCCACACCGGGGTGCATGATCGGGGCCGGCCTGCCGGAAGTTACAGCCTGTCGGCGTCGGGGCCTGTGGCGTAGGCGTGACTGGTCTCTACCATTGCAGCGACCACGTGCAGCTCATTCTCGTCGCGGGGCCCGTAGACCATGACCATGCCTCGAGCCAGCCGGATGCCGGCCAGCGGGTGGGCCACTGCCCAGCCCTTGGCGATTGCGTCCGCGGCCAGTTGGGGCGGCAGGGCCAGGTGGAGGGAGCCGTCGTGGGACGGGTGCTGGTGGGCAAACTCCCCGGCTGAGGGAACCAGGAACGCATCCTTGGGTGCGTCAGGTTCCGGCTTTATCATCAGGCCCCGCGCGCCTGGAATGGAGATAACGGACTGCGAAGTCGAGACTCCGGCGAGCGAACTGATCCTGGCGAACAACTTTTCCTTAAGGTACACTGGCGCATTGTCAGTGCGCTGTTCCTGCGGGATTGTCCATGACACGGTGGGACGCTGACCGGCCCTTCGGGGAAGGGTGCCGTCCGGCAGGGCCGACCAGCGTCCGCCGGTGGTGCCTTCATCCGCTCCGGAACGAGCCAGGAACGACAGCCGCTCGTGGATCCAGCCCCCGAGTTCACGGAGCGTCTGGCCGCTGATCTGGTGCCCTCCGGGGTCGCGGCGGGCGTAGGCGGGGGCGGCGGAATCCGTCAGCAAGTAGTTCCAGGTGCGGTCCAGCAGTTCCGGCGGGATGACTTTGTCCTCGTCGCCCTGAGCGACGAAAACCGGAAGGCCTGCCAGCCGGGCCGGCGTGACCGGGACACCGGCGTCGAACGGCAAGGTGCCGTACAGAATAGCCGCACCGGAGAATCGTTGCGGATCTGCAAGAACCAGCCCGCCAGCGAATGCTGCACCCCCGCTGAAACCGACGAGCACGACCGGGCGGCCTGCGGGGGCGACAGTGTCGAGCCAGGTTCGGAACCATGCCATGGATGCCGTCAGCGACTCGGCAACCGGACGGCCGATGCCGCGGTTGGCAAACCATGCATAACCGCCGCCCTCTGCGATCGGTGCCCGGACGGCGGCGTAGGCGGGGCCGGGCGGCAGGTGGTCGGCGAGGGCTATGATCTCGCGCTCGCTTGAACCCCGGCCGTGCAAGAGCACCACCAGGGGAGCCGCAGGGTCGGACGACCCGTCCGTCGTCGCCACTGCCGAGGTGCCCGGGTGTCGGCCGTCAAGATCGGTGGACTTCTCGGAGATGCGCATGAAAGCTCCTGCTCGTGGGTGTTGGGCACAATAAGTTTCTCTTGAAGTTTCAACTATTATGGCGCGTCGCGTATTCCCCCAGCGACTGTTGCGAATCAGCGGGGCGTCGCAACAGTCGCTGGGGAACAAGGATTCGCTGCCGGCTGCGGGTCCTACGTGGTGACGACGAGTTTGCCGCTGACGCGGCTTTCCTCCATGTCCGTGTGGGCCTGGACGATGCCATCGAGGGTGTAGACCTTGCCGATGGGGACCATCGCGGTGCCGTCACTGACGGCCTGCAGGAATTCCTGGAGCACACCGCCGGGGAGGTCGGCGGCGCCGCCTGTGTAGGAGGTGAGCCGGACGCCCCGCGGAATGTAGTCAATCGGATAGAAGTCCGGGACTGTCCACTGGTTTGAGAGCATCCCGGTGAAGCAGACGACGCCGTGGACCCGGGTGGCGCGCAACGTGTCGGGCAGCGTGGGGGTGCCGACGAGTTCGAGGGCGGCGTCCACGCCGCCCGGAACAATGCGGCGCACGGCAGTGGCGAGGTCGCCGTCGTCGATCAGGACATGATCGACGCCGATCGAGGCGAGGGCTTCCCGCTTGGCTTCGTCGCGCGTTGATGCCAGGACGGCGAGCCCGCGGCGCTTGGCAAGTAATGCGGCGGCCATGCCGACGGACGAGGTTCCGCCGCGGATGAGCAGGCTCTGGCCGGGCTGGATGTCCAGGCCAATGGTGAGGGAGCCGTGGGCGGTCTGAAGCATCTCAGGGATGGCGCCGATGACGGACCAGGGCAGCTCTGATTCGAAGGCAATGACCTGCCGGGCCGGCACGCACGTGTACTCGGCATAGCCGCCGTCGAACACGCGGCCCATGCCGCCCATCAGGGTGGCGACCTTCTGCCCGGCGCGGAACTCGCCGCCGGGGGAGTCGGCCACCTCTCCGACAGCTTCTATCCCGGGCACGCGCGGAAACGTGACGCCCTGGGCCAGGCCCAGGCGCGTATGCAGCTCCGAGCGGTTGAGCCCGAACGCCCGGACCCGGATGAGCACCTGGCCCGGCAGCGGCACAGGGATGGGTCGGTCGCGAATGACCAGCGCCTCGGCCGGCCCTGGGCCGTCCAGTACCACGGCCCGCATGGTGCCGCCGCTCACTGACCGGCCGCCTTGGAGTCCAGGGAGGGCCGCTGCGCGCTGCGAAGCCGGGCCAGGAGGTCGAGCAGTGTGGTGGTCTCCTGCGGACTCAGGGCCGGGGTGAACCAGCTGTCGAGTTCGGCCTCGATCACAGTGCGTCCCCGGGCGACCACCGCCTTCCCTTCTTCCGTGAGGTCAAGGAGGGAGGAGCGCCGGTCGCCCGGGTTTATCTTCCGCGAGCAGTACCCCGCCGCCTCAACACGGTCAACCAGCTTGCTGGCGCCGCCCACGGTAATGGCCAGCGCCGACGCGATGTCGAACACCCGGCACGTGCCAAGGGAGGAGGCGACGACCATCGCCTCGAACCTGCCGAGGGGAAGTCCGCATTTCTGGCGCAGGCGGGCGTCGACCGCATCCCACAGCTCTGTTTCAAGTCGGGTCAGCGTGCTGAAGAGGGAATAGAAGTCAGTCTGGCCAGCTCTGGTGTCCATGGACCAAGCTTAGCATTTAGATTCCATGGAAGATACTTCCCCGGATTCTACTTGTCGGTCGGCCGCAGCCTGTGGGGGACTCGTTCGCTCCTGATCGAGGGCTAGACTCTGATCGGACGTCCCGGCGACCATCGACGATGGGCCAATATCGCAGAGGAGCCTTGATGGCTGGCGGCAGCAGTGAGCCCGGTAGGACTGTGACCTCGAAGGTGCTCTCCATCCTGGAAGCCTTCGAAAAGTCCCGGGGTGCCCTCAGCCTGACGGAAATCGCCGAAAAATCCGGGCTGCCCCTGAGCACCGCCCACCGGCTCGTCAACGAGCTCACAGACTGGGGATTACTTTCGCGCGAGCCCAACGGCCGCTACCAGCTGGGCATCCGCCTCTGGGAGCTTGCCCAGAACACCGGGCGGCAGCTCCGCGACGCGGCGCGCCCGTACATCCAGGATCTTTTCTCCCTCACGGGCGAAACCGCACACCTGGCCGTCCGGTCCGGCCACGAGGTGCTGTACATTGACCGCGTCTACGGCTCCAAGCGCCTGCCCCGCGCTTCCCGCGTCGGCGGACGCCTGCCCATGCATGCGACCGCCGTCGGGAAGATCCTCCTGGCCTTCGAGGAGGATTGGGTCCGCGACGCCTACCTGAACCGGCAGCTCGAGCGGCACACCGCGCACACCCACGTTGACCCGAGAAAACTGGCCGCCGAACTGACCCAGATCCGGGAGCAGGGCTACGCCACTACGCTCGAGGAAGTCCGGCTGGGCTCGTGCTCCATCGCCGTCCCGGTCTTCCACACCGGCAGGATCGGCGCCGCGATCGGCCTGGTGCTTCCCACGAGCCAGGCCGCCACGATGAGCCGCCACCTTCCCGTCCTGAGGGGCATCTCGGCGCAGATCGAACGCGCAACCGCGCGGATCCCGCTGGAAACGCTGCTGGGCAGCCACACCGCGGCAGCGGACTAGGCCGAACCCTGCAGCTGCAGGCCCGCGGCAAAGTGGCTTCCGCTCAGTGGAAGCCTTTCCTGCCATCCTGAGGTGACGGGGGCCACACTGGTGGAAGAACCCCCGGCATGCACTGCTGCTGCCAGCGGGACCGGAAAACCAAGGAGCCCAGATGTCATCGTCGACTGAAACGGCCGGCCGCTGTCCCTTCGGACACGGCGCCGAAGCCCCTACAGGGCACCACGGCTACGAGCCATTCCAGATGAAGGATCCCTTCCCCGCCTACGCCGAACTCCGGGCCGAGCAGCCCGTGATGTTCGACGAGCGGATCGGTCTCTATGTCGTCTCCCGCTATGACGACATCAAGGCCGTCTTTGAAGACTGGGAAACCTTCTCCAGCGAAAACGCCCAGGCGCCTGTCCGCGAACGCGGTGCCGCGGCCAAGAAGATCATGGACGACGGCGGCTTCACCGCCTACTCGGGCCTCTCCGCCCGCCGCCCGCCGGAGCACACCCGCATCCGCGCCGTGGTGCAGAAGGCCTTCACCCCCCGCCGCTACAAGGCCCTGGAGCCGTTCATCCGGCAAAATGTCGTCGGACTGCTCGAAAAAATGCTGGCCCGGCCGGAAAGCCGCGGCGACATGGTCAAGGACCTTGCTTACGACGTCCCCACCATCACCATCCTCACCCTGATCGGCGCAGACGTAGCCCAGGTCGACACCTTCAAGCGCTGGAGCGATTCCCGCGCCGCCATGACGTGGGGCGACCTCACGGACGACGAACAGATCCCGCACGCCCACAACCTCGTGGAGTACTGGCAGGAATGCCTCCGGCTGGTCAGGGTGGCTCACGAGGAAGGCGGCGACAACCTCACCGCGGACCTGGTCAAAGCGCAGCAGGACGGCGCGGAAATCTCCGACCACGAGATCGCCTCCGTCCTCTATAGCCTGCTCTTCGCCGGCCACGAGACCACCACCACGCTGATCTCCAACGCCCTCCGCGAACTCCTGGCCCGCCCCGAGCAATGGAAGCAGCTGGTGGAGGACCCGAAAAAAATTCCCGCCGCCATCGACGAAGTCCTGCGCTACGCCGGCTCGATCGTCGGCTGGCGCCGCAAGGCCCTCAAGGACACCGAAGTTGGCGGCGTCGCCATTGAAGAAGGCGCGCAGTTGCTGCTCCTCATGGGCTCAGCCAACCGGGATGACACCAAGTTCGACGCCGGCGAGGACTTCGACATCACCCGCCCCAACGCCCGCGAGCACCTGTCCTTCGGGTTCGGCATCCACTACTGCCTGGGCAACATGCTCGCCAAGCTCCAGGCCAAGATCGCCCTCGAGGAAGTGGTCCGGCTCGCCCCGGGGCTGCAGCTGGAGCATCCGGAAGCCATCGCTTTCCGCGAGAACCTTTCCTTCCGCGTCCCCGAGACCGTCCCCGTCACCTGGAAGGCCTGAGAAATATGCAGAGCAACGAATACGTCCAGTTCTTCGACGGAGGCATCGAACCGAAGCTCGAAAACCTTGGCGGCAAGGGGGCCTCCCTGGTCACCATGACCTCCGCCGGCATGCCCGTCCCGCCCGGCTTCGTGGTCACCACCGCCCAGTTTGATGCCTTCATGGAGGAAGCCGGGATCACCCGGGACATCCACCAGCTCCTCGCAGGACTGGACCCAGAAGACATGGGCCAGGTGGACAGGGTGTCCGCTGAGATCCGGGCGGACATCCGCTCCCGCGCGGTGCCTCAGGCCCTGCGCGAGCTCACCGTCGCCGCCTACGAGTCCCTGATGTCCCGCTTTGAGTCGCCAGTCCCGGTGGCCGTTCGCTCCAGCGCCACCGCCGAGGACCTGCCGGACGCCTCCTTCGCCGGCCAGCAGGACACTTACCTCTGGCTCGACGGCGTCAAGGCCGTCACCGAGCACATCCGCCAGTGCTGGGCATCGCTCTTCACATCCCGCGCCATCATCTACCGGCTCAAGAACAACATCCCCAACGAGGGCCTCTCGATGGCGGTCGTGGTGCAGAAGATGGTCAACGCACGGGTCTCCGGCGTCGCCATCACCATGGACCCCACGAACGGCGACCGTTCCAAGATCACTATCGACTCCTCCTACGGGGTGGGGGAGATGGTTGTCTCCGGCCAGGTCACGCCGGACAACATCATGCTGGACAAGGTCACGCTGGCGGTCGTCTCCGAACACCTCGGCGACAAGCACGCCGAACTCGTCCCGGACGCCGTTGCCGGGCGCCTAGTGGAGCGGGAGGTCGACGCCGAACGCCGCGGCCGCCGCAGCCTCACCGGCGCCGAGCTCACCGCCGTCGCTCAGATGGCCAAGCGCGCGGAGAAGCACTACAAGTGCCCGCAGGACATCGAGTGGGCCCTCGATGCGGACTTGCCCGACGGAGAGAACCTGCTCCTGCTGCAGTCCCGCCCGGAAACGGTGCACTCTTCGAAACCGGGGGCGGCCACCCAAACGGTGCCCTCGGCAGCCGGCGGCTACTTCAGCGGACTCAGCCCCGCCATTTCTGCAGCAGCGCCCGCTTCCCCGACGACGCCAGCCACCACGACGCCGGCCGGCCCGGCGCCGTCGTCCGCCACCGGCTTTAGCCTCGGCAGCATCACCGCCTCAGTGCTGAAGCCGTCCTTCTAGAACGTTCCGAACCGCTAGTCCGCTACGTCACCCAGGCTCAACGCCGAGCCCGTATTGAAAGGACCGCCATGTCCCTGAAGTCCTTCCCCAAACCCTCCGAGCTCGCGGTCCCCGCCGGGGCCGAGGGCTGGGAAAAGATCTACCCGTACTATCTGGTCTTCCAGGACAAGCTCAAGGAGCAGGAGGACGCCAAGTTCTGGTTCTGCGACAGCCAGCATTGGCCCACCGTGTTCAAGCCGTTCGAGACGATCGGCGGCGAGTTTGCGGTCAAGTGCCTGGGCCAGTACAACGCCCGGCACCTGATGATCCCCAACGCCAACGGCATCGAGTTCCGCGTCCACCTGGGCTACCTCTACATGTCCCCCATCCCGGTGCCGGTAGACCAGGTCGCCGCCCGCGTTCCCCTGTTTGAACAGCGCGTGGGCCACTACTTCCAGAACTGGGAGCAGCTCCTCAAGCAGTGGCACGTCAAGGTCAAGGGCACCATCGACGAGATGGAGACCATCTCCTTCCCCAGGCTTCCGGACATGGTTCCCATGGAGGACATCCTCTCCGGCAAGGGCAAGGACGGCTCCGAGAAGCTGTTGGAGAGCTATGACCGGCTGATCCAGCTGGCCTACCAGAACTGGCAGTACCACTTCGAGTTCCTCAACCTCGGCTACATCGCCTACCTGGACTTCTTCAACTTCTGCAAGCAGGTGTTCCCCAACATCCCGGACCAGTCCATCGCCACAATGGTGCAGGGCGTGGACATGGAGCTCTTCCGCCCGGATGACGAACTCAAGCAGCTCGCCAAGCTCGCCGTTGAGCTACGGCTGCAGGCTCATTTCCGTAACACCGGTCACGCCGACGACGTCGAGGCCACCCTGGCTGCCATCGCCGCAGCCCCGGGTGGGGACCGCTGGATCGCCCAGTACGAGGGCGCCAAGGACCCGTGGTTCAACTTCACCGTGGGCAACGGCTTCTACGGCCACGACAAGTACTGGAACGAACACCAGGAAATCCCGCTCGGCTACATCGCGGACTACATCCGCCGCGTGGACGAGGGCCAGGAAATCATGCGGCCGGTGGAGGCACTCATCGCAGAACGCGACCGCATCATCGAGGAATACCGCGAGCTGCTCGAAGGCGAAAACCAAGCCCTCTTCGACGCCAAGCGCGGGCTCGCCGCCACCGCCTACCCGTACGTGGAGAACCACAACTTCTACATCGAGCACTGGACCATGGGCGTCTTCTGGCGCAAGATCCGCGAGCTGTCCCGCATGATGCAGGCCGAGGGTTTCTGGACCGAACCGGACGACCTCCTCTACCTGGGCCGCAACGAGGTCCGCGACGCGCTGTTCGACCTGGTCACGGGCTGGGGCGTCGGTGCCAAGCCGATCGGCCCGGACTACTGGCCGGCCGAAATCGAGCGCCGCCGCGGAATCGTGGACGCGCTCAAGACCGCCCGGCCCGCCCCGGCGCTGAACACCCCGCCGGAATCCATCACCGAACCCTTTACCCGGATGCTGTGGGGCATCACCACCGAGCAGGTCCAGCAGTGGCTGGGCGCCGGCGAGGAAGTCGAAGGCGGCGGACTGCGCGGCATGGCTGCCTCGCCGGGCGTGGTGGAGGGCCTGGCCCGCGTCATCACCGACGCGGACCAGCTCTCCGAGGTGCAGCAGGGCGAGATCCTGGTCGCCACCGTCACCGCGCCGTCCTGGGGCCCGATCTTCGGCAAGATCAAGGCCACGGTCACGGACATCGGCGGCATGATGAGCCACGCGGCGATCGTCTGCCGGGAGTACGGTCTTCCGGCGGTGACCGGAACGGGTTCCGCCTCCACCACCATCAAGACCGGCCAGCGGCTGCGGGTGGACGGGACCAAGGGCACCGTGCAGATCCTCGATGCCGACCAGCCGGAGCTCCTGGTCACCGGACCCGGCGCCCACGCGCACAGCCACAGCCATGTCTGAGCTGAACGCGCCGGCTGCAAGGACCGTCCTGATCACCGGTGCCGCCGGCGGGCTGGGCCGGGCGTTTGCGCTCGGCTTTGCCGGCCGCGGCTACCGCGTGGCGGTGGCCGACATCAACCTCGAGGGCGCTGAGCAGACGGCCAAACTGGTCCGCGAACTCGGTGCCGAGGCCGCCGCCTTTCCGGCGGACGTCACCAGCGTGGACTCCACTGAGATCCTGGCACGGGACTGCGCGGACTTCGGGAACGGAAGCATCGACGTCGTCCTCAACAACGCGGCGGTGTACGCGGGGGTGACCCGCAGCCCGTTCGAGGACATCGACCCGGCCGAATGGGACCTGGTGATGAACGTCAACCTCAAGGGCCCCTGGCTCGTGACCCGTGCGGCGAGCCCGTACCTGCCCGAGGGCGGGCGCGTCATCAACCTCTCCAGCGCCACGATCTTCAGCGGCTCGGAACAGTGGCTCCACTACGTCGCGTCCAAGGGCGGCGTGGTGGCCCTGACCCGGGTGATGGCCAAGGAACTGGGCCGGCGGGGGATCACGGTCAACGCGATCGCCCCCGGCTTCACTCTCACCGAAGCCAGCTACGGCCTGATGGAGAACGCCGAGAACTACGGTGTGGACCGCGGGGCCATCAAGCGGGCCAGCCAGCCCGAGGACGTCGTGGGCGCGGCCCTCTTCCTGGCTGGGCCGGACAGTTCCTACTACACGGGCCAGACCATGGTGGTGGACGGCGGCCGCCAGTTCATCTGAGGCGCTCTTTCCTGCCATCATCCGATTCAACCAAAGGAGAACCACATGCCAACGGTTCATTTCACCGACGCCGGGGGCGCTGTCCGCGACGTCCAGGGAAACCCCGGCGATTCAGTCATGGAAACGGCCGTCCGCAACGGCGTCCCCGGGATCGTCGCCGAATGCGGCGGCTCATTGTCCTGCGCTACCTGCCATGTCTTCGTCCGCGAGGACTGCCTTTCGCAGCTTCCGCCGATGGAGAACATGGAAGACGAAATGCTCTACGGCACGGCCGTCGACCGTGAGGACAACTCGCGGCTGTCCTGCCAGCTCCGGCTCACAGACGCCGTGGAGCTGTTCGTCACCACCCCGGAAACCCAGGTGTAGCGATGGGCGCGGAAGCAGTGGAGCAGGCAACTGACACCCTCGTCGCGGACCAAAGCTCTCCAACGCGCACGGGGCTCCTGATCATCGGCGCCAGCCAGTCCGGGGTCCAGCTTGCTGTATCGCTGCGGGCACTCGGCTTCGACGAACACATCACCCTGCTCGGCGACGAGGACCACCGACCCTACCAGCGCCCGGCCCTGTCCAAGGAGTTCCTGCAGGGCACGGTCGAGAGCGAATCACTGATTTTCCGCTCCAACGACTACTGGGCCGGACACAACGTGGCCCTGGTCAAAGGCGAATACATCGTCCGGATCGACAAGGAACCCGACGGCGCCGGGGTCGCGCATTCTTCCTCCGGAAAACAGTTCCCTTTCAAGCGGCTGGCGCTCACGGTCGGAGCCCGGGCCCGCAAGCTGGAGATTGAGGGCGGGAACCTCGACGGCGTGCTGTACCTCCGCAACGCCGACGACGCGCTGGCACTCAAGGCGCGGGTGGGGGATGCCACGGATGTGGTGGTGATCGGCGGCGGGTTCATCGGGCTGGAGGCCGCGTCCAGCCTGCGGAAGATGGGCAAGAACGTCACCGTTCTGGAATTCGGTCCGCGGCTCGTTGGCCGGGCCGTGGGAGATGAGACGGCCGGGTACTTCCTCCAGGCGCACCGTTCCCGCGGCCTGGACATCCGGCTCAACACCAGCGCGAAGCGCTTCACAGCAAGCGAGGGCGGTAGCGCGGTCGCCGGCGTAGAACTCCAGGACGGCACAGACCTCTCCGCTCAGATTGTGCTCGTGGGGATCGGCGTCATTCCCAACACCCAGCTGGCCGAACAGCTCGGGCTGACGGTGGACAACGGGATTGTGGTGGACCGCTTCGCGTTGGCCTCGGACGGCACAACGGTGGCGATCGGCGACTGCGCCAACATGCCCAACCCGGTGCCAGGGTCGGAGCCGGGGGAACGGATCCGGCTGGAAAGCGTCAACAACGCCATCGAACACGCGAAGGTGGCCGCCTACTCGCTGACCGGGCGGCGCGAGGAATACGCCGGCATCCCCTGGTTCTGGTCCAATCAGGCGGACCTCAAGTTGCAGATCGCCGGACTGTGCAACGGCTACGACCAGACGGTACTCCGTCGGGACGAGGACCGCGGAAAGTTCAGCGTCCTGTACTACCGCCAGGGCCAGGTCATCGCCGCGGACTGCGTCAACGCCCCGCTGGACTTCATGGCCGTCAAGAACGCGCTGGCAAAGGGCCAGAACATCCCTGCCGACGCCGCGGCGGACCCCGCCACGCAACTCAAGACCATCACCACGGACAGCTAACTGCACTCAGACAGTACGCCGGCCCACCCGAAGGAGCATTATGAGCACCCCCAAGACTCCGGTCGCAGCCAGCCCCGCCGCTAAACCGGTGGACGTGCCGGCCCAGGCCTTTGCCGCGGAGTACAGCGTCCGGCCTGTTCCCGCGGCTGGTCCGGTAGACACCACCGCGATCTGCAATACCCCGGCTGCCGTTCAGGAACTCGACGCACTGTGGAAGGCCGTGGTCCATGAGACGCGGACGCGCGGAAACGACATCCACTTGCCGATTTCCTTGGCCTACGCCGAACGGCTGTGCCGGGCCTATCCCGGCGCCGACGCTGAACTGGTGCGCGTGGCCACTGTGCTGCACGACACTGGCTGGGCCCACGTTGATGAATCCCGCATCATATCCGAGGGCTTCACCGGTGACTGGCGGAAGGCCGCCATCCGCTACGAACACGAGCAGCAGGGCTGCGACGTGGCCCGCCGGGTGCTCCCCGCCCTGGGATACTCCACCGAATTCATTGAGCGCGTCTGCGAGATCATCGACGGCCACGACACCCGGCCGGTGGCCCGGTCCCTGGAAGACGCCCTGATGCGCGATGCCGACAGGCTATGGCGCTTCGACCGCGCCGGTATCGCCCTCGCCTCCTCATGGTTCGGCATGGACCCGGCCACGTACACCGACAGACTGGCCACCGAGATCGTGCCCGAACTCATCACCCAGGCCGCCCACGATATGGCCGCCGCGGACCTTAACCGATCCAACGCCCTTCTTAAGACGGCGGTGATCCGATGACCTCCGCCACGCCTGATGCTCCTGCCCTGACAGCCCGGACGGAGCTGTCCCTGCCGCATACGCATGTGGATACGATCTTTGTCGACGGCGCGTGGCAGCCTTCGCGGGGCACCGGCCGCAACCCGGTGACCGACCCCGCTACGGGCGAAGTGTGGGGCTCGGTGCCGGACGGAACGCCGGAAGACCTGGACGCCGCCGTCGGCTCTGCCCAGCGCGCCTTTCAGGGGGAGTGGCCCCGACTTACCCCGTCTGAACGCGCCGGCTACCTTCTCCGGATTGCTGAGGAGGTGGAGAACCGGGCTCAGGAGCTTGCCCTGACGAACTCGAGGGAAAACGGCTCACCGGTGTCCGAATCCGCCGGGGCGGCAGCCAACGCGGCCGGTATCTTCCGGTACTTCGCCACCCTCGCCGGGTACCTTGAGCATGAGGATGTCCGCCCCTTCCCGCGCGGCGGCGGCGAGTCAGTAGTCCGGCGCGACCCGCTGGGAGTCTGCGCGCTGATCGCGCCGTGGAACTTCCCCATCAACCTGGTGGTCATCAAACTGGCGCCGGCCCTGCTGGCAGGCTGCACCGTGGTGATCAAGCCGGCGTCGCCCACGCCGCTGTCCATCCGGGTGATTATCGACGCCGTCGCCGCGGCCGGGGTTCCGGCGGGCGTGGTCAACCTGGTAACCGGCTCCGGCCGGCTGGGGGATCAGCTGGTGAAGCACCCGGGCGTCGAAAAGGTGGCGTTCACGGGATCGACGCCGGTGGGCCGGAAAATTGCCGCGGCCTGCGGGGAACTGCTGCGTCCGGTCACGCTGGAACTGGGCGGGAAGTCCAGCGCCATTGTGCTCCCTGATGCGGATCTGGATGCGATGTCCAAGGTGCTGATCCGGTCGTCGATGCGCAACACCGGCCAGACCTGCTACATCTCGACCCGGATCCTGGCGCCCGCGAGCCGTTATGACGAAGTGGTGGAGATGGTCACGGCCACGATTGCGGCCGGAAAGCAGGGTGATCCGCTCGACGCGGACACTGTGTTCGGCCCTTGCGCAACGGAGTCCCAGTACCGGACCGTGCTGGAGTACGTGGAGTCGGGCGTGGCCGACGGCGCGCGGGTCACCACCGGGGGGCGAGCGGCGTCGTTAGGCGGTGGCCTTGAGGGCGGCTATTTCGTGGAGCCCACAGTCTTCGCCGACGTCACCCCGGAGATGCGGATCTCCCGCGAGGAGATCTTCGGCCCGGTCCTGTGCATCCTAAAATACGACGACGCCGATGGCAGTGTTGACGAGGCCGTCGCGCTGGCGAACAACACCGAGTTCGGACTCGGCGGCCTGGTGTTCGGGCAGGACGCGACGGCTGCTCTGAACGTGGCCGACCGGATGGACACGGGCTCCGTGGGCCTCAACTTCTTCGCATCCAACCATGCGGCCCCCTTTGGCGGCCGGCACGATTCCGGCCTTGGCACCGAGTACGGGATGGAAGGCCTGAACGCGTACCTGAGCTACAAGTCCATCCACCGCCGCACGTAGATAGCGGGATGCCCGTGACACGGTGAAGGGATTCGATCCTTTCTTGGACAGTAGGATCACAGCGGGAATGATGCAACGAGGCGGGCGAGGGGCGGAGGCGCCTGTCCGGCCGGCAAGGCGTCGACCAGCAGTGGCGCGTATCGGATCTTGTTGCCGCTGCGTCCTCCGAAGAACCGGCGCAACTGCGCCGCTATTGGCCGCTCCCGCAGTGACGGCTGGCGTTGGAGGAGCCGGAACGACGCGAGCTCGCCTTGAGCCGCGATGACTTTGAGCACGGCGTCGATCCCCAGGCAGCGGATGAGTTCGTCCTCCAGATCGGCGTGACAGACGTGGAACCCAAGCTCGGCCAGCGAACCGGACCCGATACCTGCCCGGCCGAGCGCGCGGGCGATGCCACGGGATTCGCCTGCATCACACAGGCCCAACAACCGGTGGCCTGCGCCATTCGGTCCGTAGCGGTCGAGAAAGTGGACGATGCTGGTCGCGCCTCCCATCGGGACGACCGACACCCGCAAGGCTGCCAGGTCATGGCCAAGGCGGAAGGCCAGCGTCTCAACCGCAAGCCGGTCACTCTCACCTTCGACCAACACCGTCGTCGCCTGCATGGAACCAGTATGCCGAACCCATTGTCTGGTCACGGGCTCCTCGCCGGACACGCAGAACGTGGTCAGGAGCCGGACACGTCGACCAGGACCTTCCCGACGAAGCCTTGTTCTACGGCGTCGTGCGCTGCCGCGGTTTCCTCGAGTCGAAAGCGGGTGAGGGGCAGTCCGTGTTCATCGCCGACCCGCAATGCCCCCGCTTTCAGGGCCTCGGCGACGGCGGCAACGGCCGCCGCCTTCTGCTGCTTCGTCACGGTGTACGTGAGGATGAACTGGAATCGGACGTTCTTGCCCATGCTCTCGCGAATGGGAATGGCCAAGGATTCGCCGGGGTTGGCAGCATAAATGGAAATGGTTCCCCCCGGCTTCACCACCTTGAGGTCATTGCCGATGTTCGCCGGAGCGTTGACGTCGACGATTGTATCAACGCCGCCAGGGGCTGCCTCATGCACGGCCCGCGGGACGTCGGCAGTGCGGTAGTTGATCACACTGTGCGCGCCGGCCCGGCGGGCAAGTTCACCTTTCCGCTCCCCGCTCACGGTCGCGATGACGGTTGCCCCGGCCCAGCGGGCGAGCTGAATGGCCGCGTGGCCGACCGCACCCGCGCCACCGGTGACCAGCACCACCCGCCCTTCCAGGGCGCCCGGCGAAAGCCTGGCCGGCCCGTCCTGGCTGACGGTCAGTGCACGATGTGCCGTCAGTGCCGGGATCCCCAGGGATGCGCCCGTGTCGAAGGATTCCATGTCTGGAAGGGCGACGGCCTGCGCGGCCGGCACCGTCACGTACTCCTGGGCTGTGCCCTCGGTGCCGCCCCAGGCGACGTCCCAGAGCCAAACACGATCGCCGACGGACAGCCCCGGCACGCCGGATCCAAGCTCGTCGATAACGCCGGCACCATCTTGGTTGGGCACTCTTGGTGCCTCCAGCCTGCTTCCGCTCCCGCCGCCGGCCCTGGACTTCCAGTCGGTGGGATTGACGCCGGAGACCACCACCCGGACTCTGACCTGGCCCGGTCCGGGTGCCGGCAGTGGCCTGTCCTGAAGGGTCATCACGGACGAGGGTCCTGTCTTTTCGTACACGATGGCCTTCACTGTTACTCCGCTTCTTCGGCTTTCATAGGGGGACGGGATGGGAGCGCCGTGAGAACCTGGGGTTCTCCTGTCGCCATGATGGCTCGGATACCTCTGACGTCTATTGCGGCGCTTGATCCCACGCTAACGCAAAAGGGGAAATGGACTGATCAGGTCAAATGGTCGAAGTCGCCGCGCGCCCAAGCAGTGTGCCGTTGTGCGGAATCGTGCAGAATGGCTTTGGCTCCGGACGCGATTACATTGTTGAAGTTGCCATAGATTCGGTCGAACTTGAGCTCTCCCAGTTGTGCGGCGATTCGCACCGCCACCGCGCCGGATAGCGGCACGTGGTTCGGGTAGCTGCGCATGAAGGCGATGGAGCGACGGTCTGGATTCGGATACACGCTGTCACCGGTCAGCAGAACTCCTTTGCCGCCGGCTCCTGCAGCCCAGTGCACCACCGCGCTGCCCGGGAAATGGCCCCCGGTCTGATGCAGGGTCAACCCTTCGGCGATGGTTTGACTGCCGGACCAGTATTCGATGATCGGATCATTGCGCCCCAGCCATCGCCGGTCTGCGGCCGCCACAAAGACGGGGACGCCGCCGAGCCGATGCGACCATTCGACCTGCACTCCAAACATGTGTGGATGGCTGGCAGCGATCGCCAGGACCGGACCCCGCTCGAGCACTGCCTTCACAGCTCTGTCGTCGACATATCCGACCGGATCCCACAACAGCGAACCCTCGTCTGTCGCCACAAGCTGGGCGGTCTGGCCGATCCCGACTCTTGGCTCCGTCCGGATCCCGACAAGGCCCGGCTCGTTCTCCTTCAACGCCGTTTGCTGGCCCTCCTGCGCCAGCCCGTCCAGTGTGAGCCACTTTTGTCCGTCCTCGGGCACATACTGCCGCTCATCGGCGCAGATCGGGCAAACCCCCGGGGCAGGTTCGTCGCGTTCCACGGCGCAAGTTGCGCAGATCAGCATGGTGGGTCCCTTCTAAGGCCTTGTGTCCTGCTCCTCTTGCCCACCGTAAGCGTGCCCGACGTCGTCGGGAAGCCTATGCCGCTGACAACTTCCAACGCGAACATCTGGCGTTCAGGCCCGTCGTGCACCCCGCCGCGTCTTTTGCATGTTCGACGGCGGTGATGTGCGGCCGGCCGCGATGGCAACCGCAAAATGGATCCCGCAATCCGAGTGTGCGTCGAATTGGGTGTCAGCAGCGTCGAGACGTATTCAACGCACCGACGGGGACGACAGGGCGGCTATGACGTTCACCGCATACCAGCCCAATGCCCCAAGTGCTCCCAGAACGGCAACGGAAACCACCCAAAATAGGGCCGAGAGTTTCCGTCTCGGCTTCTCATCCATAACAACCACCCCGCAATCAATTGGGATACCCTCGGACGAAACTTGCCTGAACCCCCTTGCGGAAAGCTTGGAATTGAGACGAGGCCTCTAGCCCGCAGCTGCCCGGGGCAGAAGTCACGCCAACCCTTGCAGCCACCACGAGGCACGCTTAGGATGGCGGGGCCGGGACGGCCTGGACGGCGTTAGACCTATCCTGCCGTTGACGGACAGTGAGCCCTTTGGAGGTCCGACGTGAATGAGCGGGATGACTTCATGGCCTGGGTTGGGTCGCGTCTCAAGGACGCCGAGACCGCCCTGCATAACGGCGACGCCGCGCCGCGGTTCGCCATCTGGTCCCGAAGAGAGCCCGTTACCGTGCTCGGTGCGTGGATGTCCGGCAGCGGTCCCGAGGACGTGGGGCGCATCTTCCGTCAGTTGGAAGCATCCTTCTCGGATTGCACGTCATACACGCACGAGGTGATTGCTGCCGACGTGATCGGGGACATGGCCTACACCGTTGGGTACGAGCATACGAGCGCCTCGGTGAACGGAGAGCCGAGAGACTACACACTGCGCGTGACCCAGGTCTACCGGCGCGAGGATGGCGAATGGAAGGTCGCCCATCGCCACGCAGACACCCTGGCGCAGCCGGACAAGCCTCAGGACGCCTGAGCCCCGTCCTTGGTTTCAGGAGCCGGTTTCAGGAGCCGGTGTCAGGACGGTGGTCAGGATCCAGGGCGCCCCGGCCAATCTTTGCCGGCCCAGGGGTCGTAGTCGGCGATGAGCTCCTCCTGCGGCGGCCGCTCCTGTTCCGGGACGTGCTGCAGGTTCACCCGGACCCGGTACCAGAGCGAACTCGATCCCCGCATTCCGTCGACGAGTACGTCGGCGGGATGCAGGGCTGACAAGAGGTCCGTATGCCTGGTCTTCCATTCCTCGAGCGCCGCGAGTGCCTCGGGCTTGGTCTTGGTCCGTGCCACCTCGATGAGCGGCATTACCGATTGCCGGCGGCCCAGGCCGTCGCTGCCGCGCGGCGGCTTTTCGGCGGGGCCGAGCCCGGCAGCCAGACTGATGAGCCTGTCGAGCGTCCCTACCGCGTCGTCGATCCCGGCGTGGGGGTCGCCCATCGCCGCGAAGCGCTCAAGCACAGTGGGCACCGTGAATTGTTCCGGCCGGGTGGAGGTAACCTCGTCCCAGTTGAGCGGAGTCGAGACCCGGGCATCGGGCAGGGGCCGGATCGAGTACGCCGATGCCACGGTGCGGTCCTTGGCGTTCTGGTTGAAGTCGACGAACACACTCTCGCCGCGCTCCTCCTTCCACCACCGCGCGGTGGCGAGGCCCGGAGCGCGGTTCTCGACCTCGCGGGCGAGGGTCTCGGCGGCGAGCCGCACGTCGCGGTACGACCACTGGGGCGCGATGCGCACGAGGATGTGGAGTCCCCGCGAACCGCTC
Organism: Arthrobacter sp. P1_D12; assembly: GCF_056406175.1. Lineage (NCBI taxonomy): Bacteria > Bacillati > Actinomycetota > Actinomycetes > Micrococcales > Micrococcaceae > Arthrobacter > Arthrobacter sp. P1_D12. The sequence continues at coordinate 58,787 of NZ_JBFUAR010000006.1, read as the reverse complement.
GTCTTCGGCCACCCCACCAGTCCGACGTCGTCGAGCACCTCCCGCGCGACATAGGCGACATCGACGATCTGCGCCCAGTCGACCCCCGGCATCGGGTCGAGGTCGACCCGGAGCTCGTCCGGGTGCTCGAGGTCCTCTGCACGCACGGGGTGCGGGTTGAGGTCCAGGCATCCAAGATTCACTACCCACGCCAAGCCCGCAGCATCCCGGATGACGGCCTCTTCGGCAGATGTTCCGGACGCGTAGTGCAGCGTTGCCGTGTCGATAAAGTCGGGGTGGTTTTCAGGCACGCGCTTTTGAAAGAACGGCTCGGCGCCGATCCCCTTTGGGAAGCGCTTGAGTACCATGGGCCGGCCGCCTGCGCCGCGCAGTGCACCGTCGGCGACGGTGAGGTAGTAGCGGACCAGGTCGAGCTTGGTCAGTCCGGGTTCGGGGAACACCACCTTGTCCGGACTCGAGATGCGAACCTCGTTGCCGGCAATGTTGAGGATCTCGGCGGGGGTCTTCGACGAGTTCATTCCGCCACGCTAGTTCCGGACGGCTGCGCTTGGGAATAGCATTCCGGCATGGACGCCAAGTTATTCGCCTATCTCAGCTACGGTGACGCACCCGCAGCCCTGGACTGGCTCCAGGCCGTGGGATTTGACGTTATTCAGCGGCAGGACGGCCCCGCAGGGACAGTGCTGCACGCCGAGATTTCCATGGGGGAGGCGGTGTTAATGGTGGCAAGTAGCGATGCCGCCTCCCAGCGGCCGCCACTTATCGGCCAGTCGACCGGCCAGGGACTGTATCTCCTGGTCGAAGACGTCGACGCATTTCATCAGAAGGCCCTCGCCGCGGGCGGAACCTCAGTGATCGAGCCCGAAGACACCCCCTGGGGCGCCCGGCGCTGCCGGGTGCTCGATCCCCAAGGACAGGAATGGAGCGCCGGCACCTACCAGCCCGGAATCGCCTCGTGATACGTCCTTGCTTGCCCACCCGGGCAGGCGCTCTAAGTGCCCTCCTCGCTGCCGGCGTCGAAGGGCTTGCCCGCGGCCGGCGGCTCGCCCGCCGCGAGTCGGTCCGACTCCCGGGCCCCAACCGCGGACTGGGCGCCACCGGATCCGGCTTCGGCGGGTGAGGGTCCCGGCGGTACAGATCCGGATGTCTTTGCGGAGTCCGTCACGGTCCGCTGCCCCTCGGTCATGGCGGGGTCGTTGAACACCTGCTCCACGGGCGCCTCGCCTGTCTTGGCCCGTTCCGGATGCGAGTGATCCCCCTGCGCCTTGGTGCCCGCCTCCGCGATGTCGACCGCTTCGCGCACATCTGCACCGCTGCGGGAGTCATCGCTCTGGGCCGCGGCACCCGACGAGGCGTTCCGGGCCTGCGATTCAGCGTCGTGGCCACCGTGCGCCTCGGTCATCGGCATTTCGCCAGGCGTACCTGTTCCGGCCTTGCGCAGCGGATCTACAGTACCGTCCGCACCGTAATCACCTTCGGTGTACTGGCCGATTTCCGACCCGGCCGTGCGTCCCGGAACCGTACCAGCGCCGCCGTAGTCGGCTGCCACGTAGCGCCCGGATTCCTTGGCTCGGTCTCCCAAGGGTTCGGGCAGGCCGCCCTCCCTGCCGCCCGCACCGTAGTCACCTTGGACGTATTGGCCTTCCTCGTCCTCGGCGTGCCGGCCTCTCTGCACGCCAGCCTTACCGTACGCTCCTTCGACGTACCGGCCCCGGAGCTCCTTATCTTCTGGTTTCACGTCCGCGGGCGCCTGGTCCGCGGGCAATTCGGAGTCGCTGCGGTCTGTCATGATCCTGCCCTCCAGAGACGAATCCATGCGTCTAATCCGGCGCAATTCAAGTCTAGCCAGGGCCACTGCACCACGACAGAGGGCAGCGGCCGCCTCCCGCCCGCCTTTGGGTGGCCAAGGGTGTCAGGTGTGGGCGGCGGGACCGGTGGTGCTTCGAACGACGAGGCGCGGGGCCAGCACTTCGGTACGTGGCGGGAGGGAGGGGTCGGCGATGCGGGCGAGGAGAAACTCCGCGGCGCGGATGCCTACGTCCCGGCTGACGGGGTCGACGGTGGTCAGGGAGATGTGGCGGATCCCGGCGAGATAGGTGTTGTCGTATCCGACCAGTGAGAGTTGTCCCGGCACGCTGATGCCGCGCTCGTCGGCGGCCGAGAGCGCACCGACGGCGAGGATGTCGTTGGCGGCAAAGACTGCTGACGGGGGCAGGCCGCCGTCGATAAGGCGGCTCATTGCCTCAAAGCCGGAATGTTCGCTCAAGTCCGTTGGTATCACTCGGATGTAGTTCTGCAAGCCGTGGCGGGCCATAGTGTCCCGGTAGGCGTCGGCCCGCACGGTAGCGGACCCGGTGGGAGCGGTGAGGAAGGCAATGTCGCTGTGGCCGAGACCAATCAGGTGTTCGACGGCCATCCGGGCGCCGGCGGCGTCGTCGTTGCTGACGCGGTCCGCTGCCGGGAGGTCGAAGGCGCGGGTGCCGGCGACGACGGCTGGCGTGAGCAGTGTGGCGCGGGTGAGGTCTTCATCGGCGTTGAAGTCTCCGGCGATGACGAGGCCGTCGACGCGCAATTCCATGAAGGCGGACACCGGGCTTTCCCCTGGGCGGGCCAGATAGCGTGGATCGCCGAGGACCATCCGGAGGTTCTGCTCCCGGAAGATGTTCTGCATGCCGTCGAGCAGGTCCACGAACCAGGGATTAGAGAGGTCGTCCAGCAGCACTCCTACTGTTTGCGTCCGTCCGCTGGCGAGCGAGCGGGCCGCATTGCTGGGCCGGTACTCGAGTGCGGCTATGGCGGTGGCAACAGCTTCCCTTTTTTGTTCACTCACCTTTGGTGAACCCCTCAGCACCAGGGAAACGAGTGCGCGAGATACGCCGGCTTCGCGCGCCACATCCTCAATGGTGGCGCGTTTGGCCGCTCCATGCTGGTTCAGTTCGTTCCTGGACAAATGGCCTCCTGCCGGCAAGCGTATCGCGGGAAACACAGCGGTTCCGGCCGCCGCCCCATGGGCAACCGCACCGGTTCCACTGCTGCCTGACACCGGCCGCATGCCTGTCCCGTGGGGGAGGCCCCGGCGGCAATGGCTGCGGACGTTCGATTCTCAGAGAGATACCGCCTTCTCGCCCGGTACCGTGGGGGGCACGATGATGGGTATGCCTCCGGTGCGGAAATGCACCTCCAGCTCTTCCAGCGACTGTCCCTTTGTCTCAGGCACGAATTTCGCCACGAAGATCAGGGAAACAATGTTCACCAGCACGAACAGGGTGAACGTGCCGGTTGAGCCCAGGGCCACGACGAGGATCGGGAACAGGAACGAGATCGCCGCGTTCACGGTCCAGAGGGCGAACACCGCAATGCCCATCGCGAAGCCACGGATGGCCAACGGGAAGATCTCGGAGAGCAATAGCCACACGCACGTGCCGATGAAGCACTGCACGAAGGCCACGAAGAGCATCATCGCCGCCAGAATGATGTAGCTGACCAGGTCCGATTGGGGGAGCGTGAAGACGACGGCGAGGAGTGCCTGCGAAGCCACGACCCCGGAGAAGCCGATGACCAGCATGCGGCGGCGCCCGACGAAGCCCAGGAGCCAGATGCCCAGGACGGTCATCACCACCGACGTCACACCGACGGCGATGGTTGCCACGAGCGATGCGCTCACGCCGAGGCCGCTGCGCTCGAGAATGGTGGGGGCGTAGTAGTTCACGGTATTGATGCCCGTTGCCTGCTGGGCTGCGGCGAGCCCAATGCCGACCCAGAGGAGCCGGCGCATCCAGGGATTGTTCTTCAGATCGCGCCAGGCGCTGGCGCGCTCGTTCCGGGCGGTATTCGCGGACTCAACGATTTCTTTGTACTCGAAATCGGCTTCCTCAGGGCTGCGGCTGAGGTTGAGGATGCGGCGGCTGTCGTCGAGCCTGTCGCGGATAGCGAACCAGCGCGGCGATTCGGGCAGGGCGAGCATGCCGATCAGGAGTGCGATGGCGGGGATGGAGGCAATGCCAAGCATGATGCGCCAGACCTCGGAGTCGTGGATGACGGCGTCGAGGAGTGCGTTGATGGCAAAAGCGAGCATCTGGCCGGTCACGATCATCAGTTCGTTGATGGTGACCATGCGTCCGCGCAGGTGTGCAGGCGCCATTTCTGCAAGGTAGAGGGGGCACGTCACGGCGGCGGCGCCGACGCCAAGGCCGAGAATGACGCGGGCCGCCACCATGAACCCGACGGTCGGCGCGATGGCGCAGCCTATCGCTCCGAGGAGGAAGAGCAGCGCACAGACGAGCAGCGTGCCGCGCCGCCCGAGCTTATCGGCGAGCCTGCCGCCGCTCAGCGCGCCCACCGCGGCACCAGGGAAGAGCAGTGCGCTGACGACGGTGGCCTCTTCTACGGGGCTCATGTTCAGGGAGTCCTGCATGTAGAGCAGCGCACCGGAGATGACACCGGTGTCGTAGCCGAACAGGAGTCCGCCGAGTGTGGAGATGACAGTGAGACGGGCGAGATATCCGCGATGTTTCGAGCCCGATGCGGGCGAGCTTGCTGTGTGCAACGACATTGTTGACTTCCTCGATTCGGCCGACCTGAAGGGCGGACTTTGAATTCGGAGCGTTCTCCGGGAGTGCGCTGGATCACGTGCCTTCTACGTTAGAGCGCTCTAACGCGACAGTCAAGAGTTTGTCTTGACATGCGCTCAAAGGGTCGACGGGCGTCCTGGAGGCGGCCGGTTGGGGCAAGTCCGTGCGGGCGCGGCGGCGGGGAGGACGCCGGAAGCCTGGTGCGTGGCGCCGGGGTGGAGCGGGTATTTCTTCAGGCTTTTACCGATGAAGCGATTTGTTACTATGTCAGGACAAATCCAGGGAAGGGCGATGAGTCTCATGCGAATCGATGTCAACACAATGGAAGCCGGCACATGACCGGGAACTCCTCACTCCCGGTGTCCCGGGTCCCGGATTCCCGAACCGCACCACCACTCCGCTGGGGGATCATGGGTCCCGGCTGGATTGCGGAGCGCTTTACGGAATCCGTCCAGGCGCACACCTCGCAGATTATCTCCGCAATCGGGTCCCGCTCGCTGGACCGTTCCGAAGCCTTTGCTGGACGGCACGGCATCCCCGCTGCCTTCGGCAGCTATGAGGAGCTGGCCGCCGCCGACGTCGACATCGTCTACGTGGCCACGCCGCACAACTTCCACTACGAGGCCGCCCTCATGGCGCTCGACGCCGGCAAGCACGTTCTGGTCGAAAAGCCGATAGGCATCAACCGCGCGCAGGCGGCCGGCATCGCCAGCCGGGCCGCCGACGCCGACCTGTTCGCCGCCGAAGCCATGTGGACATTTTTCCTGCCCAAGTTCGACGTCATCCGACAAGTGCTCGACTCCGGAATGCTCGGGGACGTTACTACGGTCTTCGCCGAATACGGTGAGCACTTTGACCCCAGCCACCGGATCTTTGACCCGGCTCTGGCGGGCGGCCCGTTGCTGGACCTGGGGACCTATCCGCTCTCGCTCATCACGTCCGTCCTGGGCGAACCGGATCGCCTCCTGGCACTCGGTGAACCGCACGAATCCGGAGTCAATGCCCAGCTGTCGGCCGTCATGTCCTTTGCCGGCGGACGCCAGGCCATGATGAACACCCAATTGCACAACTTCACGCCGACGTCCGCCACCATTGTGGGCACCGAGGCTTCACTGTCAATTGACGGGCCCTTCAACATGCCAGGCAACTTCAGCGTCCACTTCCCGGACGGTACCCGGCTGGCCTACGAGGAGCCGGCCGGAGCGCACTTCGAGGGCCTGCACTTCGAGGCTGCCGCCGTCGCCCGCGCCATTGCGGCGGGGCGGCTGGAGGTTCCGCAGCGGCCGCTCGCCGAATCCATCCGGACCATGGCCGTCGCCGACGCCGTCAGGAACCAGCTCGGCATCGTGTTCCCGGGCGAAGCCATTGGAAGCCGCTGATCCAGGCCCTCCGTATCAGCGCTCGGATGCCTTAGCGGCTTTGATGGCGGCCTTGGCAGCCTGCTTGCTGGCGCGCACTCTTTTCAGCGACTCGGGGTCCACGATGTCGGCGACAGAAAGAAATGCGCTCTCCTGGCCATAGGGGCCGGCGGCCTCACGCCAGCCTGGCGCCTGCAGGCCGCACTGCTTGCCGAGCAGCGCAAGGAAGATCTTGGCCTTTTGCTCTCCGAAGCCGGGCAAGCCTTTCAACCTGCGCAGCACTTCCTCACCGTCCGGGCCGTCCTGGTTCCAGATGGCAGTTGCGTCCCCATTCCAATCGCCTTGGACGGTCGCGGCGAGGTCCTGGACGCGGCCGGCCATGGAGCTGGGGAAGCGGTGGATGGATGGACGCTCCTTGAAGATCTCAACGAAGCCGGCCGGGTCGTATTCGGCGATTGCGGCAGGGGCCATGGACCCGATGCGCGTCCGGATCTTTTCGGGTCCGGCAAACGCAGACTCCATGGTCACCTGCTGGTCAAGCAGCATGCCAACGAGGAGTGCGAACGCGTCATTGCTGAGCAGTTGGTCGGCGGCGGGGTCGCCCGTGATGTGCAGTTCCATGCGCCCATCCTGCCACCAGCTCCGCGCCACGTCATGGCACCGGCCCGAATCTGCTCCGCCGCGACCAGCGGCATTGCTGACGCTGTGGCCGGTATCCTTGAAAGATGAGTGGCACAGCGCATTCAACCGTCACATTTGATGGCCGCTTCGCCCGGGAGTTCCAGGAGATGGCCATTCCCTGGCGCGCGGAGGAGGCGCCCGAGCCGCACCTTTTGGTGCTCAACGAGCACCTCGGCACTGAGCTGGGCCTCGATCCGGCCTTCCTCCGGAGTCCGGAGGGTCTGCGCCTGTTGACCGGCAACGCCGTCCCTGCCGATGCCAGTCCGGTGGCGCAGGCCTACGCCGGCCACCAGTTTGGCTGGTACGCGCCCCGCCTCGGCGACGGGCGCGCGCTCCTGCTGGGCGAGATCGGGCACGCGGACGGGCAGCTCCGCGACGTCCACCTCAAGGGATCAGGACGCACGCCGTTTGCCCGCAACGGGGACGGCCAGGCGGTGGTCGGTCCCATGCTGCGCGAATACATCGTGAGCGAGTCGATGCACGCGCTGCACATCCCCACGACCCGTTCCCTCGCCGTCGTCGCGACGGGACGTTCGGTGCAGCGCGAAACGCTCCTGCCGGGCGCCATTCTGACCCGGGTAGCCAGCAGCCACCTGCGCGTGGGCAGCTTCCAGTACGCCCGGTCCACGGGCGACATCGGCCTCCTTCGCCGCCTCGCCGACTACGCCCTGACCCGTCACCACCCCGCCGCCGCGGAGGCCGGGAACCGCTATCTAGCACTCTTCCCAGCGGTCATATCCGCCCAGGCTTCGCTGGTGGCCCAGTGGATGCTCGTCGGATTCGTTCACGGGGTCATGAACACCGACAACATGACGATTTCGGGCGAAACGATCGACTACGGGCCGTGTGCCTTCATGGAAGGCTTCGACCCGGCCGCCGTCTATAGTTCGATCGACGAGAGCGGGCGCTACGCCTACCGCAACCAGCCGGTGGTGGCGGAGTGGAATCTTGCCCGGCTCGCGGAGTCGCTTCTGCCCCTGCTCCACGATGACGAGGAGCAGGCGGTGGAGCTCGCGGTGGGAGCCCTCGGCGAGTTCCGCCGGCAGTACAGTGACGCCTGGTCGGCAGGCATGAAGGCCAAGCTGGGGTTCCGTGACGGGATCGACGACGGCGTGACCTCGGCTCTCGTGGATGAAGTTGTGGCCTTAATGCAGGAGTCACGGGCCGACTACACCTCGTTTTTCCGGCACCTCGGCAAAGCCGCCCGCGGCCGTGCCGAAGCCGCGCGGGCCCAGGTCCTGGACACGGCAGCCTTCGATGCCTGGGTAGGGCGCTGGCGTGCCTTGGCGCCGGATGCTGACGCCATGGACCGGGTCAACCCGGTCTACATCCCGCGGAACCACCTGGTGGAGGAGGCCCTGGCGGCCGCTACCGGCGGAAACCTGGATCCGCTGGCACGGCTGCTGGACGCAGTCGCCGCACCTTTCGACGAGCGGTCCGGCCTCGAGCGCTACGCCGCTGCCGCCCCGGAAAGCTTTGGCCCGTACCGGACCTTCTGCGGAACCTGAGGGGAGCTGATCATGGATACCGAATTCGCCGAGGTCATCGATCATGACGTCACCACCATCACCTGCGTTTGCGGCAATACCGTCAGCAGCGAGGGATTGATTCAGGCCAACTCAGAGGGAATGCCCGTTCACATTGGCGGCAACGTTCCCGTGCCCGCGGGCCTGGCTACCTGGCCTGAGGACGAGGATCTCTACACCCTGTGCTCCTCTTGCGGCCGCGTTTACCATGACGCCGTCATCGAGGAGACTGGGACCGCGCCCGTTGCTTTCCGGATTGATGTCACCGCTGGGCCGGTTGCCGAGGCGATCCGTGTCCACTGGGACCTCAACACGTAGCCACCTTCGGGGAAACTTCCGTTTCCCGGTCTTTCCCGGACCGGGTACCGTGCCGGGCAAGCCGTCGACCCTCTAACCCTCGTGGCTCGTCGGGATGTCCTGGGCGGCTGCCCATTCGCCCACGTCCCGGCGTTCAATGGCCGCGGCCATCAGATCCGGGAACAGGTCGGGCGTGCAGGCGAAGGCCGGGACGCCAATTCCGGCAAGTGCCCTGGCATGGTCTGAGTCGAACGACGGATGACCGCTGTCACTTAACGCCAGGAGCGCGATCATGGTCGTCCCCGACCCGACGATCGTGGCCGCCCGTTGCAGCATCTCTTCGGCAATGCCGCCTTCGTAGAGGTCGCTGATGAGCACCAGAATCGTCTCGGTGGGCCGGGTGATCTGGTCCTGGCAGTATGCCAAGGCGCGGTTGATGTCCGTGCCGCCGCCGAGTTGCACACCAAAGAGCACATCAACCGGATCGTCCAACTCGTCCGTCAGGTCGACAACCTCCGTGTCGAAGACCACCAGGCGGGTCCGCACCGACCGCAGCGAGCTGAGCACCGCCCCGAACACGCTGGAGTAGACCACGGACTCGGCCATCGACCCGGACTGGTCGATACACAGGATGATTTCACGCTGGACCTCGGTGCTGCGCCGGGTGTGCCCGACCAGACGCTCGGGCACGATCGTCCGGTATGCGGGCTGGTAGTGCCTAAGATTTGCGGCGATAGTTCTGTTCCAGTCAATGTCCCGATGCCGGGGCCGTCGTGTCCGTGCCGCCCGGTTCAATGCTCCGGAGAGCGCCTGTATCGTCTTGGAGCGCAGACGGTCCTCAAGCTCGTTCGTCACCTGACGGATGACTGTCCTGGCGGTCTCGCGTGACTGCTCGGGGATGACACGGCCGAGGCCGACGAGCGTGCTCACCAGCCCGACGTCGGGCTGCACGGTTCGCAGCATCTCCGGCTCGAGGAGCAATTGCCGAAGGCCGAGCCGGTCCATGGCGTCGGCCTGCATCACCTGGACCACCGTGGACGGGAAATAGCCCCGGATGTCGCCGAGCCAGCGGGCAACGCGAGGGCTGGACGCGCCCAGACCCCCGCGGCCCTTCTTTTCTTCGGCTCCGTACAAGTCCTCCAGGGCCCGGTCGCGCCGGGCGTCAGCGGTGGAGAGGACGACGCTGTGTCCCTCCGCTGTGGTGACGCCGTCGGCCTCATGGCCGCCGAGCACAAGGCGCCAGCGGCCCAGCCGGCCGCGGCCGTCGGTATCTGCGTCGGTCACGCGATCGCCTCCCATCCGAGGTACCTGGCCATCGTCCGGACCGCGGGGCCCGCGGCGGTCAGGTCCAGGTCGGTCTGGCTGACGATGCCCACTTTGTCGCCAATGCGGCTGACTTGCTCTCCGATCTCGCGCCGCTCCGGCCGGCTGAATGCTGAAAATGTCCTGCGCAGGAGCGGCAGGACGTCGTCGAAGATGGCGTCGTCCACCCCGGCGACCCAGTCGTCCACGATCTGCAGGAGCCGCCGATCATGAATCAGCAGTGTTGCGTCTCCGGAGATGAGGCCGTCCAGCCAAGCGGCGGCTTGCCGTGAGGGAGTGGCGATCGAGAGCCGCCGGCTCAGCGTCGCCGCGACGTCGTTCCCGTCGACCAGGCCTGCGTCCAGAAGGAGCCTCGTGGCCCGACCTGCCACCGAGCCGTGGATGCCGTCCGAGCCTGCGACGGCGGCAAGCGCCCGGTGCCAGTCGTCCGGTGGCAGGTCGGGCAGCAAAATGAGGCCCTGTTGGGCCGAATCGACGGCGCGTCGCATGGCGTCGGCGGCCTCGTCGTCCAGCCCGGCGCAGGCGGTGGGCAGCCCCACGCACGCCCGCACAACCGTCGTGTCAAGAATCTTCCGTACGCCCGTGACGTTCACGCCGCGCACGTTGCCGTACCGGCAGGTCCGGGCAAGGGGGGCGATGGTTTCCAGCAGCGGCGCGACGTCTTGTTGCAAGGCGGTGCGCTCGGCAAGCACCGACACCACGCCGCCGATGCCGTCCGGCAGGTCAGCGAGCAGGCAGCTTGCGAGCAGTTCGCTGAGCGCCGTCAGGCTGCCTGCGTCCTGGGCGCGTTCGGCCACGCAGTTCGCGGCAGCGGAGGCGACCGTGGTGCCGTAGCGGCTGGCCTCCACCACGGCCACCGTCAGCTCCGGCTCCCAGTTCAGTGTCCACACCTCCTTGAACGTGCCCGTCGTCCGGCCGGATTCGCTCTGTGTGCCCCAATGCACTCCAAGCAGCGCCAGCCGGTGCAGCAGAACCGAGCGGGCCAGCTGGTTTGGCTTGCGCAGGTCAAGGGTAAGGACCTCTTCCATGGCGCTCGGTTTCCACCGGAGCCTGCGTTGAGTGGCTGCCAGATCGGCGGCCAGGGGGACTGTGGGCGCAGACTCCGGTACATTCCCCAGCTCGAGCCCAACGGTGAGTTCACGGTGGACCAGGGCCAGCGGCAGAGGTGAACCGTCGCACAAAACTGCCTGCGCGGCGTCGTCCAGTTCGGACAGTCCCGGGCTGGGCCGTCCACGGACGGCGGCAAGGGCATTCGCCATTCGGCTGGCGTCCACTACAGAGGCAGTCGATGCGTCGAGGTGTTCACGGCGCAGTGCATGGGCTACCCGGACGAGCCAGGTAGTGGAAACGTCCGTGCCGGGCTCCTGCGCCATCCAGTGTGTGAAGAGGTGCTGGTACCAGCCGGGCGCAGTGACACCGGCCCCATAGCCGCTGCGCAAGCTGAGCCGGTCCGAGGTCCATGGCACCCAAGTCACCGCGACCTTGGCCTTGGGCAGCCCGGCCAGCACCTTGTTGTCGGCAGAGACCGGGGGAAAGCCTGAGGGCACTAGGGCAGGCGCATGGTACGCACCACACACCACGGCGATCCGCCCATGCCCATCGCGAATGGCGGCACGCAGCAGGCGGCGCATCGCCGCTTCCCGACGGTTGTTCTCCATAACGTCGGGATGGCTGCTGGGCCTGTCGTCGGCCGCCCGGATCTCCGCAATGGCCTCGGTCAACGCCGCGAACCGCTCGACGGGGTCTGTATTCGGTTGCTCGATGGCGTCCTCCCACCACCGCTCCGGATCGGTGTAGCCGGCGGCGCCGGCCAGCATCCCAATCGCATCGGGGCGGTACGGCTGCTGCATCGGGGCAGGAGGTTCGGCGCCATCCACGGGGGGATCGCCGTCGTCGATGGCTGTTATTGGCCCGTCCGGCGCGGGAGCCATGCGGAGGGCGAAGGTGTGCGCCGCGGGCAGGTCGATCGCCCGCACCTGGGTGCCGGTGGAAAGCGCCCAGCCAAACGCCACCCACTCCGGCGAGAAGCTCGCCATCGGGTAAAAGGAAGCGAGCCGAGGCTCATCGGCTGCGTAGATCAGCCCGGCGATGGGCGGCGTCATCTGCGGATCGGACAGCAGCGGAATCACCTGGTCAAGTTCCGGGGGACCTTCAACCAGCACCAGATCCGGCCGGAGGGATGCCAACGCCTCGGCGACGGAATGCGCCGAACCGGGGCCGTGATGCCGGATCCCCAGGACGTAGACGTCTGTCATCGGTCAGTTCGATGATTCGAGGTCGCGGCAGGCCCGGTACAGGTCCTTCCACTCCGGCCTGTTCCGGACGACGGTTTCCAGGTACTCCTGCCAGATCACACGGTCCTGGACGGGGTCTTTGACCACTGCGCCCACCAGGCTGGCCGCCACATCCAGGGCCCGGACGGTGCCGTCACCGAAGTGGGCGGCGAGGGAGAGCCCGTTCGTCATCACCGAGATGGCCTCTGCCGTCGACAGGGTCGCTGAGGGCGATTTGATTGTTGTGCGCTGGTCCTGCGTTACTCCGGCGCGCAGTTCCCGCATGACGGTGACCACCCGCCGGACTTCGGAGAGAGCTCCCAGATCAGCCGGAAGCTCCAGGGCAGTGCCCAGGCTGCGGACGCGGGTGGTGACGATCTCGATCTCCTGCTCGATGCTGTCCGGGAGCGGCAGCACCACGGTGTTGAAGCGGCGGCGCAATGCCGACGACAGATCGTTGACGCCCTTGTCCCGGTTGTTGGCCGTCGCGATGATGTTGAAGCCCTTGCGGGCCTGGACCTCTGCATTGAGTTCGGGGATCGGCAGGGTCTTTTCGCTGAGGATCGTGATCAGGGAGTCCTGCACATCGGACGGGATCCTGGTCAGTTCCTCCACCCGTACCAGGCTCCCTGCCTCCATCGCGCGCATCACCGGTCCCGGGACCAGGGCCGCCCGGGACGGGCCGTCCGCGAGCAGCCGGGCATAGTTCCAGCCGTACCGCAGTGCCTCTTCCGGCGTGCCTGCGGTGCCCTGCACCACGAGGGTAGAGGCTCCCGAAATGGCCGCGGCCAGGTGCTCTCCCAGCCAGGTTTTCGCGGTGCCCGGCAAGCCAAGCAACAGCAGCGCGCGGTCTGTGGCAAGCGATGCGACGGCGATTTCGACGAGCCGCGCGGAACCCAGGTATTTTGGTGTGATCTGTACGCCGTTCGGCAGGGTGCCGCCGAGGATATAGGTGGTCACCGCCCACGGAGACAGCTGCCAACTGGGCGGCCGGTGCCGGTCGTCAACAGCCGTCAACGCGCTGAGCTCCTCAGCGTAGGCGTTTTCGGCATGGGCGCGGAGGACATCGGGGGCGGTCGGGGCGTCGTTCATTGAAAAGCCTCCGTCAGGGATTGTCGAAATGATTGGTATTGAACGGCATCACGAAGCACGCGGCGCCGGGCGGCGTCTGCGTCTGGATGCTCAAGCAGCCGCCGGGTTTGTTCGGCGGCCTCGGGCGGCAGCGCCGCAGGGAGGGTGTCGGCCAGCATGGTTGCCAGCTGGCCGCCGTTCTTGGCGTTGATCTGCTCAAGCACGGCATCAGCCAGGGGGCGTCCCCATGGTCTTGGCATGTCGCGCAGCGGTTGAACGAGTGTCCAGGGGTTTGCCGTGCCGCCGCGCAGGTGCCGGACGAGCGTGTCCTCGCGCTCGGCGGCGGGCAGGCAATTCAGCAGCCGCAGGTCCGTGCGGACGTCGAGCAGCGCACGCACCCAGTCAAGGTCGGCCCGCAGCGCAGCGGTAGTGACGATCGTTTCGAGGGCGCGGGGTTCGCCCTTCAGCAGCGCCACGCTCGCCGCTGGCGTACGGCCGGCCGCCGTCGTCCAAACATCGAGGGGGGCACCCCTGATGATGGCGTCGAGCCGGCCCAGCCGGTCGGGTTCACCACTGCGTGGGGCCGGCGCGATCCCGTCGCGCAGTCCTGCCGCGTCCGGCTCAGGCGGGAGGTCGATCTCGAATTGCTTGCGCAACAATCCTTTGAAGCGAAGCAGCGGCCGCAGCCTGGCAGCCATGCGGACCGCGCGGGCGCTCTCAGGGAGCCGGTCCAGTAGGGCGGCGGCTACCTCCCGCACGCTCTTTGCGGTGTCGTCAAGGGCCCGCTCCAGCAACTCCTCGTCATCTGCCCGCAGGTTCGCGGCCAGGGTGGCCAGATGGGCGGCGCGCTCCCGGGCACCGAGCGTATCCCAATGCGTGACCAGCAGCTCGCGGGCGGCGGCCGGATTACTACGGCGACGCCGTTCCAGTTCCGTCGTGGCGTCAGCACTGTTCAACTCTGCCCAGTCGGTCGTCATCGCCGGACGCGGATCGGCGCCCCCGGCCGTTAGGTCCTGAAGCCAGCGGCCCCGGGTTCCGATCGCAGGATGTAAATGCTCCGCCACACTGGATTTTGCCTCTGCCAACATCAGCAGGCTGGGCAGCAGCCGGTGCGGAACACGCCGTCCGGAAGCCTCGGCAAGCACCAGCCAATCGACCACCAGCAGGCTTCGGAGTTCCAGCCCGACGGGCGGCTGGGTGAGCAGCAGGTCCAGCAGGCGGCAGGCCTCGCCCGGGGCCTCGGGCGCATCGTCCGGTGGGGCCGGACGAGGGAAATCTGGAGCGTCCATAGAAGTGGAAGGCCGGGCAGCGCGGGTGACTGCATCGGCCATGGCTGCTTGGTCCAGCAGTGACTCCTCGCCGGAGACGCCATCCGGCGGGCGGACACCCAATTCCACAGGCGGAAACGGGGCCGGGTGGCGCGCGGTGCCAACGAGTGCCGCCGTTTGAAGCTCGGCCAGCCAAGTCATGGGGTTACCACCGCTCCACCGACGACTGCGGACAGAGGCCGGAAGCGGCCCTCCTCCAGTTCGCCGAACAGGTCCACAGGGTGGCCGCCGGTCAGGGCCAACAGGGAATCCAGGGGCGCGTCGACCAGGGGGAGTGCGTTGCCGGATCCGTCCCGGAGCCAGCCGTAATTGCCAGGGCAGATGCGCACCCCGCTCAACAGGACCGGGTGACGCTCACACCACGGGGAGACTGCCACCGCCGCCGATTCAATTTCCAACGCTTGCCCAATGTTCCCACCCTCGCCGAGGCTGGCCGCCAGTCCTTGCGGGGCTACGGGCCCGGTGAACATTGCCCGCCGGGGTCCGGAGCCAGGATACCGCGCGACGGTGACATCCAGCACCGCACCCGCGAGCTGGGGCGTCGCCGGAGCGTCGCTGTGGGCAGCAAAATCGAGTACCACGATGACCGTTCCGTCGGGTGCGCGAAGCCAGGTCCGCTGCTGCTGGAGCCGGCCGTCGTCGCTGCGGTGAGTGCCAAGCACCAGCCACGGACCGTGCAGCGCTTCGGTGCCCTCAACTTCGGCGGTGGGCACCGCCCAGCCGACGGCCACCCGGAGATCGGCGAGCTCGTCGGGAGTCAGGGTGTCCCGTCTGCGCCACGCCTTGGTCAGCGCCCACCAGCGCCCGGCCCGCAGAAGCAGATGAACACCCCAGTCGGTCCGGGCGTGCACATCTGATCCCATCGCCCGCACCTGGGCAGCTAACCCCGGAAGCTGGGCATCCACAAGGCGCCCCGCCACGCCGTCCCACCATGAATACGGCTGGGTGCGGGCCGAAGCCAGACCGGTCCGCACCAGGTCCGTAAGCCACCGGGCAAAGTCGTCAATCCCCGCATCCATCAATGCCAGCCGGTCGGCCAGTCGCTTGGCCTGTGCCGCCGGATCCACAATCGGCTCGGACTGGCGCCGCTCGCGCACGGCCGTCCGCTCCGCCCGCTGGGAGGCCCAGTCCTGTGCGAAGGCGGCTGTCTCCGCGGCGGCGTCGGCCGCCTCGCCCCGCGTCCACATAAGCAGCAGCGCCAGGGCATGCTTGCACGGGAACTTCCGGCTCGGGCAGGAGCATCGATAGGCAGGAGCGGCAACATCAATGCTCACTTGGTAGGGAGTCTTTCCGCTGCCTTGGCATTTCCCCCAGACCAGGACGTCGTTGCTCCCCGTGTCGGACCAGGGGCCGGGATGTGCCAGCTTGCGGGCGGCCGTCAGTGACGATGGGTCGGGCGCGGCGCTGATCACCCGTTCCTCGCTCCAACGCCCCATGAAGCACATTGTGCCCGATGTCACAGATACCGCAAGGGAGGCAGAACGGTGTGGCGGCGGCGCACCACGCCGGTAAATGGTCAGTGACGCCCTACACGGTGTCCGGCCGCTGATCTCCCTTGTGGCTCCGCAGATTCTCCTGAACCTTGCCGAACAAATCCTTGATGGTCGTCTCCGTATTGGTGAGCATGTCCGGCTGGATGTAGACCTGTTGGGCGGGAGGCAGGCTGTAGTGGGACGCCAGGCCAGCTGTACCGTCCACCCCTGCCAGCGCGATGGTCACACCACCCTCCTTGCGCGCAATGGCGCCAATCCGGCCGAAGACCACGGTAAATTCGTCCGGCTGGAAGCTCACGGTCAGTCCGACATGTGTCCGGTTAAGGTCACTTGCCGCGACGGCCTTCTCGTTCCCGGTCCCTGCATAGTTCATGTCGATCTCCCGGATAGCTGGTGGCGTTGTAAGCGAGCAGTCTACGTCCGGGACCGGAGGCCGGGTAGGGACCCGCCGGCTGCCCGATACCGGACCGGTCCCGGCGTGGGGGAGAATGCGTTCATGACCAAAGACGATCTTCGGCCTGTCTACTTCCTTTCGGACAGCACCGGCATCACCGCGGAAACGCTCGGCAACACCTTGCTGACGCAGTTCCCCGCAAACCACTTTGACCGCATTACGGTCCCCTTCATCACCACGGTCGAACAGGCCAGGACGGTGGTCGGCACTATCGACAAACTGGCCGCCACGGGCCTGCAACCGATCGTTTTTTCCACCGCGGTAAGCAGCGATATCCGCCAGGTCCTGGGTACATGCCAGGGAATCATCGTGGATCTCATCGGGACACATGTCGGACAGCTGGAGCAGGCCCTCGGTTCCGCGGCCAGCGGCGAACCCGGCAGGGCCCATGGCCTGGGCAATGCGGAGCGGTATCAATCCCGGATGGCCGCCGTCGAATACGCCATGGAACACGACGACGGCCAAAGCCTGCGGGCGCTCGAAAAGGCCCAAGTCATCCTGGTGGCGCCGTCCCGCTGCGGAAAAACGCCCACCACCATGTACTTGGCCCTGCAGCACGGCATTTTCGCCGCCAACTTCCCGCTGGTGGACGAAGACTTTGAACGGGAAGGACTCCCCAAGCCGCTGAGGCCCTTCGTTGAGAAGTGTTTCGGGCTCTCCTCCAACCCCTTGCGCCTGAGCCAGATCCGCACCGAACGGCGCCGGGGCTCACCCTACGCGTCGCTGCGGCAGTGCGGCTTCGAGCTGCGCAGCGCCGAGCAGCTGTACGTCTCCCATAGGATTCCGTACCTGAATTCGGCCACGGTGTCCGTCGAGGAAATGGCGGCAACCATCCTGCAGCGGATGAACCTCAAGCATTAGGGAAAAGTTTCACAAACTTAGTGTGGCGCACGTCATGTGGAAAGTGCGCTGGAGACCTGTCACTGTGGACAGGACTTGCGCCCATCAACCGGCCATCGCCGCAAGCGGGGCGGCGCACTTGCATGCCATCATCTGCAAAGGAGCAGTAACTATGACGACAGACATCCTGTGGTTCTCAGAACTCGGACTCAAGGACCTGGACCGGGTGGGCGGAAAGAACGCCTCCCTCGGTGAGATGGTGCAGAACCTGACCTCCGCCGGCGTCCAGGTTCCCGACGGCTTCGCCACCACCGCGGATGCCTACCGCAAATTCCTGGCGGATTCGGGCCTTGACCAGAAGATCGCCGACCGGCTGGTCGGCCTGGACACCGATGACGTCACCGCCCTGGCAGCCGCCGGGCAGGAGATCCGGGCCCTCATGCGCGAGACGCCCTTCCTGCCTGACTTCGAAGCGCAGATCCGGAACTCATACCAGCAGCTGGTGGACAAGCACGGCGGCTCTGAGGACCTGTCCTGGGCCGTCCGTTCCAGCGCCACGGCGGAAGACCTCCCCGATGCCTCCTTCGCCGGGCAGCAGGAAACCTTCCTGAACGTCCGCGGCATCGAGAACATCCTGCTCGCCATCAAGGACGTGTTCGCGTCCCTCTACAACGATCGGGCGATCGCCTACCGGGTGCACCACAAGTTCGAGCACGCCGAGGTGGCGCTCTCGGCCGGCGTCCAGCGCATGGTGCGCTCCGATGTCGGCGCCTCCGGCGTCATGTTCACCATGGACACGGAGTCCGGGTTCCAGGACGCCGTGTTCGTCACGTCCTCCTACGGCCTCGGCGAAGCGGTCGTCCAGGGCGCCGTCAACCCCGACGAGTTCTACGTGTACAAGCCCGCGCTGCAGGCCGGCCGGCCCGCCATCCTCAAGCGCGGACTGGGCGAGAAAGCCCTGCAGATGACCTACACGAGCAGCCGCGAAATCGGCCGCACCATCGACTTCGTGCCGGTCGAGGCGTCCCTGCGGAACCGCTTCAGCCTCACTGACGACGACGTCGAGCAGCTCGCCCGGCACGCCGTCGCCATCGAGAACCACTACGGCCGCCCCATGGACATCGAATGGGGCAAAGACGGGATCGACGGCGGCCTGTACATCCTGCAGGCGCGCCCGGAGACCGTGCAGTCCCGCCGGGCCTCCGGCAGCCTGAGCCGTTTCCGCCTCAATGGGACCGGCCGGGTGCTGGTCGAGGGCCGCGCCATTGGCCAGCGCATCGGCGCCGGCAGCGTCCGCATCCTCACCGCGATCGACCAGATGGCCGCCTTCAAAACCGGTGATGTCCTCGTCGCCGACATGACCGACCCGGACTGGGAACCGATCATGAAGCGTGCCTCCGCCATCGTGACCAACCGCGGCGGGCGCACGTGCCACGCGGCCATCATTGCCCGGGAACTTGGGATTCCCGCCGTCGTCGGCACCGGGGACGCCACCGATGCCCTCTCCGACGGCCTCGACGTGACCGTGTCCTGCGCCGACGGTGAAACCGGCGTGATCTACGAAGGGCTCCTGGACTTCAGCGTCGAGGAAACCGAGATTACCCAGCTGCCCGAGGCCCCCGTCAAGGTCATGATGAACGTCGGCACCCCGGAGCAGGCTTTCACGTTCGCGCAACTGCCCAACCACGGAGTGGGCCTGGCCCGGCTCGAATTCATCATCAACCGCCAGATCGGCATCCACCCCAAGGCACTGCTGAACCTCGACGAGCAGCCGGCGGACGTCGCCGCGGAAATCCGTGAGCGCATCGCCGCGTACGAGTCCCCGCGCGACTACTACATCAAGCGCCTGGCCGAGGGCGTGTCCACCATCGCGGCGGCGTTCGCGCCGGAACCCGTGATTGTGCGCATGTCCGACTTCAAGTCCAACGAGTACGCCAACCTGATCGGCGGACCCGCCTACGAGCCGCACGAAGAGAACCCGATGATCGGCTTCCGCGGCGCCTCACGCTACCTCGAGCCGTCCTTCCGGGACTGCTTCGACCTCGAGTGTGAGGCCCTGTCCTTTGTCCGCAACGAAATGGGCCTGACCAACGTCAAGCTGATGATCCCGTTCGTGCGGACCCTGGATGAGGCCCGCGGCGTTATTGAACTGCTGGGGGAGAACGGCCTCACCCGCGGCGAGAACGGCCTCGAGGTGATCATGATGTGCGAGATCCCATCCAACGCGCTGCTCGCCGACGAGTTCCTGGACTACTTCGACGGGTTCTCCATCGGCTCCAACGATATGACCCAGCTGGCCCTGGGCCTGGACCGGGACTCCGCGATTGTCTCGGGCGGCTTCGATGAACGCGATCCGGCCGTCAAGAAGCTCCTGAGCATGGCCATCGCGGCCTGCAAGGCGCGCGGCAAATATGTCGGCATCTGCGGCCAGGGTCCGAGCGACCATGCGGACTTCGCCGAGTGGCTGGTCGAGGAAGGCATCGATTCGGTCTCCTTGAACCCCGACACCGTGGTGGACACCTGGCTCCGGCTCGCCGGCTCCACAGCCGGCCCGGCCGTCGAGGCAGGCGTCGGCGCCGGGGCGAACTGACGGCCGCGGCGTCCAGGTAAGACACGCAGGACACCCGCCGGGCAGCACGGACTGAGAATTCCAGACTGTGCTGCCCGGGCGGCCGTTCAGGCGTTGGATGCCAGGTTTTAGCGCGCTACAACGAGCGCCTGCGGGGCTGCCTGCTTCATCCGGGTCTGCAACCAGCGCAGCTGGACGGCTGTTTCGCCGTCGCAGCGGGACACGACGTCAAGGAGTTCCCGGTCGCGGAGCGCCGAGCCGGCCTGTTTGACCATGGCCCAGGTGACATCGACGAGGCTCGCCAGGAGATAGAGGTCCTGGAGGTCGCGCAGCAGGCCCACCGGACCCTGCCGCGTTGCGGACAGCCCTTCGGCATGGATCCGTTCGGGCTCGTTATCTGAGCGGTCCTCGCCGTAGCGCTGAACGACGGGGAGCAGCAGCCGGCTGTGCTCCTCACACTGCGTTGCCAGCGTATGGCACAGGAAGTGCACGTCGGGCTCGGCGGCGTGGCCGTCTGCCACTTGGCGGAAAGACTCCGCGAGGGTCAGTTCGGCCTTACGGAGCATACCCAAATAGATTTTCAGGTTCATGGCGTTCCTCCCTGCGGGCCGCGCCGGACCGCATCGGGAAAACGGGGCGGAGAGGCGCCGACCCGTTCAGTGGCTTCGGCGTCTTTGCCTCCAGCGGTCGGCCGTATGGATCGTGGCCCAGCGGCAGCAGCCGGGCGCGATGCCGTCGTGGTGGGTGCCGGGGCGGGCCCGGTGGCGTCACTGATCTTCTCGACACTCACGGCGGCATTCTTGAAGACGGGCTGTTTGGACACAGGATCCCACTCCGTGATCGTGAGTTCATTGGCAGCCGTCGGGTGTTCTCCGGGGGCACCGTCCTGGTCCCAATAACCGTAGTGAAACGGTGCGAAGACGGTGCCGTTTCGGATGTCGCTGACGCGGGCAGGGACCTCGATCCGGCCCCGCCGCGACGTCACCTTGACGAGGTCGCCTTCCCGGATTCCCAGCCGGCCGGCGTCGTCCGGGCTGATTTCCACCCACGCGGTGGGGGCCGCGCTTGTCAGTACCCGGGATCTTCCGGTTTTGGTCCTCGTGTGGAAGTGGTAGGCGGTCCGGCCGGTCGTATACCGGAACGGGTAGCGGCCGTCGGGCTCCTCATGCGGGGGACGGTAGTCCGCCGCTTTCAGGATGGCGCGGCCGCCCGGCGCCTGGGCTCGGAATGCTTCCGGCCCGGCGGTGGCGCCGGTGAGGAGATCGTGACCGTAGCTTTCGCAGTAGTCAGGGTCGGTGGGGAAGATGCCATCCTCGTAGAGCCGTTCCCTGCCCTCCGGATTGCCGGTGTTGCACGGCCACGGGATGCCGCTGCCGCCGCGGAGCCTGTCATAGGTGATGCCGGTATAGTCGCAGGGCCGGCCGCGGGAACATTCCTTCCACGCCTCAAAGGCCTCCTCAGGGCCCGCCCACGGCAACAGGGGTTCCCCGCGTAACGTGGTGAAGCCCATGCGGCGGGCGTAATCGAGGAAAATGTCCAGGTCGCTGCGTGCCTCCCCGGGCGGCTCCACGGCCTTGTCCGAGAGGTGGATTGTCCGGTTGGCGTTCGTGAAGGTACCGGTCTTTTCGCCCCACCCGGCGGCGGGAAGCACGACGTCCGCGAGCTGCGCCGTCTCTGTCAGGTACAGATCCTGGACCACGAGGAACAGCCCGGGGTTGGCCAGGATGTTCCGGATTCTAGGGAGTTCGGGCATGGACACGGCTGGGTTGGTTGCCGAAATCCAGAGGAATTCGATCGAGCCCTGTTCGGCGTAGCGGAAGATCTGCATCGCATGGGTCGGGGGAGCCCAGTGCGGGATGGTCAGGGGGTCCACGTCCCACAGCGCCGCGAGTTCCGCGATGTGGTTCGGGTTTTCCCAGTTCCGGAAGCCGGGGAGATCGCCGTCTGCCCCGCATTCGCGGTTGTTCTGCGCCGTTGGCTGGCCGTTCATCTGCAGAATCCCGCACCCTGGCCGGCCCAGCAGCCCCCGCAGCAGGTGGAGGTTGTTGACCTGGCACGACGCCGCGGTGGCTTGGGCGGACTGGTAGAAACCCTGAAGGACAGTGGAGAGCACCCGCGATGAGGTGCCGAAGATCCTCGCCGCTTCCCTGATGCCGGCGGCGTCCACATCGCAGACCGCTGCGGCCGCTTCAGCCGTCCATGGCTCGACCGCGGCCCTGAGTTCGTCCAGGCCGAGAGTATGCGCCCGCACGTACTCCTGGTCGGCCCAGCCGTTGGCCAGGACTTCACGGACCAGCGCGTTCATCAGGGCGAGATTGGTACCGGGCCGGACAGCCAGATGAACGTCCGCATACTTGGCAACCTCGGTGTCGCGGGGGTCGACGCAGACGAGCCTGGGCCGGTCCGGTCCCGCAATGCGGTCAAGCACACGCGACCACAGCACGGTCTGCGTTTCGGCCATGTTGTGCCCGTAAAGGAAGATCGCGTCGCAACTGTCGATGTCCGCATAGGTTCCGGGCTGGCCATCCGCCCCGAAAGACTCCTTCAACGCTGCAGCCGCCGTCGCCGTGCAGAGGCGGGTATTGCCGTCCATGTGGGGAGTGCCAATCCCGGCCTTGCCGAGGACGGCAAGGGCGTAGTACTCCTCGAGGAACAGCTGGCCGCTGGTGTAGAAACCATGGCTGAGGGGTCCCCGTTCCCCCAGCAGCTGCCGGCTTCGCTGGGTGATCCGGTCCATCGCGGTATCCCAGTCGCATTCGATGAACCGGCCGTTCTCGCGGATCAAAGGCCGCGTGAGCCGGTCTTTCCCGGACATCCCCTGCCAGCTTGCAAAGAGGCCCTTGGGCCCAAGCCGGCCATGGTTGACCAGATCCCCTGCGCGGCCGCGGATCCCGACCATGGCGCCGTCTTTTACGGCGATGTCGCACGCGCAGCCGTTGCTGCACAGCACGCACGCTGATTGAACCCACCGGTCCACGTCGCCCTCGGTGACGGTCGCATCCAGAGCCTGGTCCACCCGCACCGGCCACAGGCCGTCCTTCGGATAGGGGGTTCGTGTGCCCCAAATCTCGGCAATCCGGTCAACCACTCTCATCCTCCTGTTCAGCTGCCCCGCACGTTAGGAGCGGTACCCCTGCAGTTGCCGGACCCGGCACATCCGGCCGCCCCGGCTGTTGGCGAGACCACGCGGCCATTGAAGTGCGGGTCCCGTTGTTGAAACATCGGCCCGAGAACCAGATTTATCAGCATGCTTAGCAGCAGTCCAGAGTTTTCCGAAGAGTCCCATCCTGGCATCGCACGGCGGTGTTTCGCGCCTCGGGGGTTCCGAGGAGGGACTCGAGAAGGAAGGGGCATTGAATTATAAGTAGACTTATGTTTTCCTGCTTCTAAGTCCTGCCACGGGCTAGACCAGAATCCATGTTCAAAGGGACCACTGACATGGCTGACTCCAGGAAAATTCCGGCCCCGCACGGGCAGATCCGCCAGGCTTTCGAGAACCGGCTTGTCCTTGATTACTTGGATCTCGCTGAGTCCCTGGCGGCACGCTTCGCCGGCCGGGGCCACGAGCGGGAAGACCTGATCCAGGTGGCCTATCTGGGACTCGTCAAGGCGGCTAGGGCGTTCGACGAATCCAGAGGCACCACCTTCCCCGGTTTTGCCGCCCCAACCATCACCGGGGAATTGAAACGCTATCTGCGCGACCGCTGCTGGGTCGTCCGGCCCCCGCGGCGCATACAGCTCCTCCGTGCCGAACTCCTGCGCACTGAGCCGGCCCTGGCGCAGAACCTCGGCCGCACCCCCACTCCTGCGGAGCTGGCGCGGGAACTTGGTGTAACGGTCGAGTCCGTCCTGGAGGCAGCGGCAGCTGTTTCCAGCATGCGCCCCGATTCGCTCGATAGTTCCGACGGCCGCGGTGACGCACCGCCGGCCGCGGAAGAGCCGGCGGTGCAGGAGCCGGGATTTGAGCGGCTTGAGGAGGTGATGTGCCTGACCCGGGTCATCGCCGAGCTCTCCGCCCCGGAGAGGGCGCTCTTGTACCGGCGCTATTTTTGCGGGGAAAGCCAAACGGAGTTGGGCAGGAGATTTGGAGTGTCGCAGATGCAAATTTCGCGCCGGCTCTCACGGGTGCTCGTGCAACTGCAGCGGCGGCTCACGGAAACGGAATCTCAGAGCAACCCCAGCCCACGGACCGCTTCGAGCACATCGTGAACAGAGACACCCAAAAGCGCAGGATCCGGGTCCCCGGCAAAGGGGTCGCCGCGGCGCAGTTCGGCTTTGGTCAAGGTGATGTGCGGCCCCGGCGGGGGGCCCCATTCCGCCGGCGTGGCTGGCCCGAAGAGCACAACGGAGGGCCGCCCGTAGGCCGACGCGAGGTGGGCCGCACCCGTGTCAGCCGAGATGACCAGGCGGGCCCCGGCAATCAGAGCCGCGAATTCCCCCAGCGGTTGGCGGCCTGCAAGGACGGCATCGGCCCGGAACCCGGCCCCGCTGGCAACTTCCGAGGCGCGGCCCCGCTCCGCGGCGCTGCCTGTGAAGAGCACGCTGTGCCCGGCGTCCCGCAGGAGTCCAGCAACCTCGGCGAACCGTCCGGCAGGCCACAACCGGCTGCCGTAGGCAGCGCCCACATGGACCACTGTGGCCCCCGGCTGCGGCGTCGCGACGGCCGGGGCGGCCAGGCGCAGATCCTCGGCGTCAGCGTCGATTCCATGCCATTGCAGTAGCCGCGTCCAGCGTTCGCGCTGGTGGATGCCCTCCACCCAAGCCGGCCCGGAACCAGCACCGGCGCCCGCGTCGTGGGCGATCACCCGGGTGGCCAGGAGCGCTTCAATCCGGGATTGGCTCTCGGGGCCGCGGCCGTGGAGGTTTACCGCAACGTCCACGCTCCCGGGTTTCAGTGCCAGTGGCTCATTTAGCCCTTCCGCCGTCAACAGTTCAAAACCCCCGACCAGCTCTACCGCCTCGCCGAGCCAGCTCGGTGCCGCGTACAGCCGGCGGTGGTTGGGGTACGCGCGGCCCAGGGCGTGCAGAGCCGGGACGGCAACCAGCAGATCGCCGAGCTGCAGCGCCCGTAGGACCAGCAGTACCGGCCGTCCATCTTCTCGAAATCCGCCCATCGTGGCCGCCCTTCCGAGTTCGCCTGATTTCGGATTTTAGTCCGGAGATGGACCCGCCGGGCGTTTAGCTGGACTGATATCGGGGAACAAGGCACTTATGGGACCTTTTGCCCGACCACCGCTGAGGGCCGTACTCTTCGATCGGGACGGCACCCTGATCCGTGACGTGCCATACAATGGCGATCCCAATTTGGTGGAACCGATGCCTCACGCCAGGGACGTGCTGCAAACCCTTCGGTCCATGGGAATTGCCGTAGGCGTCGTGAGCAACCAATCGGGGATAGGCCGCGGGATCCTGACCACGGAGCAGGTTGCGGCGGTCAATCTTCGGGTTGAGCAGCTCCTGGGACGGTTCGATGTCTGGGAACTGTGCCCGCACCGGCCCGAGGACGGCTGCAACTGCCGGAAGCCGGCACCCTTCATGATTTGCGGGGCGTGCCGCCGGTTGGGAATCACTACCGCCGAGGCCGCGTACATTGGCGACATTGGAGCTGACGTTGAGGCGGCCCGCGCGGCGGGTGCCCGCGGCGTCATGGTCCCCACGCCCCTGACACGACCGGCGGAAGTTGACGCTGCTCCAGAGGTCGCTGTGGATCTTCGTTCCGCGTTGTGCCTTTTGATGAAGGCACCATCCGGACGGGCCGCCTCGTGAGCAGCGTCCTGGTGGCTCGGCTGGACGGGGTCGGCGATGTCCTGCTGGCGGGGCCAGCGATCCGTGCAGTCGCGAACGGGCGGCATCCGGATGGCGGGGCGCCGAACGATGTCATCCTGTTATGTGGCCCCCAAGGTGAACCAGCTGCGTCCCTCCTGCCTGGCGTGTCCGAGGTCTACAGCTGGAGTTGCCCGTGGATCGTGAAGCCTGCTCCACGAGTCGCTGGGCCCCATCTGGAAACCCTGACATCGTTCGTGAGGGACTCCAGGGTCACCGAGGCCGTCATTTTGACTTCCTTCCATCAGTCTCCCTTGCCGCTGGCCTTGTTGCTGCGGCTTGCCGGAGTCGGACGGATCACGGGAGCTTCAGTGGATTATGCCGGCACTCTGATGGACGTTCGACTCAGGCCCGGTGAGGATTTTCCCGAAGACCAGCCTGAAGCCGAACGTGCGCTCGGCATCGCCCAGGCAGCCGGCTTTACCTTGCCCCGCGGAGATTCCGGGAAGCTCCGGGTGCAGGATTATCCCGATGTCCGGGATCTGGTGGGGGAGGAGCCCTATGTCGTGGTCCACCCCGGGGCGTCCGCCCCCGCACGGGCGTGGCCCCCGTTGCATCACGCCGCGGCCGTGGAACTGCTCGAAGGGGCAGGACACCGGGTAGTGGTGACAGGAGGGCCCGGAGAAACGGGCCTCACGGCAACAGTCGCCGGCCCATCCGCCTTGGACCTGGGCGGCCGCACGGACCTGAGGGCCCTAGCCGGTGTGCTTGCCGGAGCCGAAGCCCTGGTTACCGGAAACACAGGGCCCGCTCACCTCGCCGCCGCTCTGGGTACACCGGTGGCATGCCTGTTCTCGCCCGTGGTGCCCGCGATCCGATGGGCCCCCTACGGCGCGCCCCTGGAGATCCTCGGCGACCAGAACGCACCTTGCAAACTCAGCCGTGCCACGGAGTGCCCGGTCCCGGGCCATCCTTGCCTGTCGACTGTGGCTCCCGAACAGCTCGTGGATGCAGTGGAACGACTGATCGGCGGCGTGTCCTCGCTATCCACCCGCCGAAAGGTGCGTCACCCATGAGAATACTGCTCTGGCACGTACATGGATCCTGGACGGACGCGTTCGTCCGCGGTGCCCATCAGTATCTCCTGCCGGTCCTGCCCGAACGGGGGCCATGGGGTATGGGCCGGGCAGGCCGGCCCTGGCCGACCTCTGTCCGCGAAGTCCGGCTCGTCGACCTTGATGCCGACAGTGTGGATGCTGTGGTGCTGCAACGGCCGGAGGAACTGGGCGAGGTGACCCGCGTCTTGGGCCGTCGGCCCGGGAAAGACCTGCCGGCAGCCTATGTAGAGCACAACACCCCCAAGGGGAACGTGCCGAATTCGGTGCATCCGCTGGCAGACCAGCAGTTCATCCCCATAGTCCACGTCACGCATTTCAATGAACTGTTCTGGGATAACGGCGCCGCGCCCACGCTGGTGATTGAGCACGGCATCCCTGATCCAGGGCATACCTACACCGGGGAGATTCCCGAGCTGGCAGCCGTCATCAACGAGCCCGTCCGGCGGTGGCGGGTGACCGGCTCAGACCTCCTGGACCGGTTTACTGCGGCGGCGCCGTTGCGGATATTTGGCATGGGCGCCAACGGGTTGCGGGCCGCTGTCGCGTTGCCGCCCCAAAGGCTCACAATCTGCGGAGATCTGCCCACGCCCGAGCTGCACCGGGAAATGTCCCGTTGCCGTGTCTACCTCCACCCCTTCCGCTGGACCTCTCTAGGCCTGGCACTTCTCGAGGCCATGCACCTCGGCATGCCCGCAGTAGCGCTGGCGACCACAGAGGCGATACGCGCACTGCCGCCGGAAGCGGGAGCGATCTCCACCGACGTCGACGAACTCGTGCGCACCACGAGGGTGCTCATCGAGGACCCGCAGGAAGCAAGACGGCGTGGTGACATTGCCCGCGAGGTGGCCCTGGACCGGTATGGCCTCCAGGCCTTCCTCGCTGCCTGGGATGTCCTGCTGGGGGATGTGACCGACCCGCGCTTCCGCACCGGCCGGCTCCTTAGTCCAACTCAAGAAGGGAAGAACCAGTGAAAGTTTCAATGGTTTCCGAGCACGCCAGCCCCCTGGCCGCCCTCGGCGGAGTTGATGCAGGTGGGCAGAACGTCCACGTGGCGGCCCTGTCGGCCGCACTGGCGAGGCGCGGCCACGACGTCACGGTGTACACCAGGCGGGACTCAGCGGACCTGCCGGGCAGGGTCCGGATCTCCCCGCGGCTGGAAGTGGTCCACGTCCAGGCCGGCCCATCGATGCCGGTACCCAAGGACGAACTCCTTCCCTTCATGGGGGAACTGGCGAACGGATTGGCACGCGATTGGGAGCAACGGCCCCCTGATCTGGTGCACGGGCACTTCTGGATGTCCGGCGTGGCGGCACTTGACGCGGCGCGGCGCAAGCCGGGCGGCAGCGCCCACCTCCCGGTGCTCCAGACCTTCCACGCCCTCGGCACAGTCAAACGCCGCCATCAGGGCCGAGCGGACACCAGCCCCCTTGAGAGGCAATGGCTGGAGCCGTCTGTCGGCCAAGGTGCGGACCGGATCATCGCCACGTGCTCCGACGAAGCCTTCGAGCTCAAGGCGATGGGGATTCCTCCGGAGAAGATCTCGATAGCCCCATGCGGGGTCGATCTGGATCTCTTTACCGGTTCCGGACCCGCCGACAAACGCAACAGGACCCACCGAATCCTGTCTGTCGGACGTCTTGTGCCTCGAAAGGGCGTCGACGTGGTCATCCGGGCACTGCCGCTGCTGATGGACGCCGGATTTTCCGACGTCGAACTCCTGATCGTTGGCGGCGGAGGCGATGCCACAGCAACCGAGTCAGACGCCGAAGCCCGCCGCCTGCTGGTCATCGCTGCGGAACTCGGTGTCCGGGAGCACGTCATCTTCCGTGGACAAGTGCCCCGGGAGGCCATGCCGGAGATCTTCCGCAGCGCAGACGCCGTCGCGTGTACGCCGTGGTACGAACCGTTCGGCATCGTGCCCCTCGAAGCCATGGCTTGCGGCGTCCCGGTGGTCGCCTCGGCCGTGGGCGGCCTCAGGGACACCGTAGTGGACGGCGGCACTGGCCTGCACGTTCCGCCTTTGGACCCCGGGGCCACCGCTGCTGCGCTCGCCCGGCTGCTGTCCGATAAGGGGCTGCGGGAGGAGCTGGGCCGCGCAGGCCAGCAGCGCGCACGGGCCCGCTACAGCTGGGACCGGGTGGCGGCCGAGACTGAGAAGGCCTATTTGCAGACCCTCACCGGAAACGCTACGGCCCGGCGGCTGGGCGCCGCCGGCCAAGTGCACGCCGCGGAAGGAGCAGTGCTGTGACTATCGAGCCGCCGCTTACGCAGGCACAAATCACATCCCGATCGGTCCCGTGGGCCGGCCTGGTGTCGTCAGCGGTTCATGGTGGCGAAAGCGCGGACACCAAGACTCGTCCTGACTCGGTCGCAGCAGTCCAGGCGCACCTGGGATGTGTGTTGCCGTCCCTGGAATCGTTGCTGAGCCAGTCCCCGACACTGGCTGCCTGGGGCGAGGAACTTGCCCGGCGGCTGCTGGGCGGAAACCGCCTGCTTGCCGCCGGGAACGGCGGTTCCGCGGCGGAGGCCCAGCATCTCACGGCCGAGCTGGTGGGACGTTTCGACGCCGAAAGGGCGCCGTTCTCCGCCATTTCGCTGCACGCCGAGACCTCCGCGGTGACAGCCATCGCCAATGATTACGGCTTCGAGGAGCTGTACGCCCGGCAAGTGCGGGCGCACGGCCGCCGCCGGGACATCCTGATGCTGCTGTCCACAAGCGGAAAAAGCCCCAACCTCCTCCGCGCGGCCGAGGCTGCCGCCCGGGTGGGCGTCACGACGTGGGCTATGACCGGCCGGGGGCCGAACCCCCTGTCGCTCAGTTGCGATGAAGCGATTGCCATCGACGGGCCCGCAGCCAACGTCCAGGAGTGCCATCTGATCGCCTTGCACGCAATGTGTCGGGCGTTCGACGCCGAGATCCATCGACTGGACCGGCACGACCAGCAGCAACGGGGCAGGCGATGACGATCGCGGTGGTGGGTGACGTGCTGCTCGACGTTGACCTTGACGGTTCGGCGACCCGGCTCTGCCCGGACGGGCCGGTGCCCGTCGTGGACGTCGCGGCCGTCAGAGCGAGAGCCGGGGGTGCCGGGCTCGTGGCCCGGATGCTGAGCAATGACGGCCACCAGGTGTGCCTCGTGACCGCACTCGGCCGGGACGAACCAGGCCATCGGCTCCTGGAACAGCTGGGCGGCATCACCGTGGTCGCCGGCCCGTCAGGAGCGCCGACCCCGGTCAAGACCCGCCTTCGGGCAGGAGGGCACCCGGTGGCCCGGTTTGACGAAGGTTGCCAGTGCCGGCCCCTGCCGGAAGTGACGCCAGACATGCTCCA
Source organism: Arthrobacter sp. P1_D12 (assembly GCF_056406175.1). Taxonomy (NCBI): domain Bacteria; kingdom Bacillati; phylum Actinomycetota; class Actinomycetes; order Micrococcales; family Micrococcaceae; genus Arthrobacter; species Arthrobacter sp. P1_D12. Next base: position 28,791 of record NZ_JBFUAR010000006.1, on the reverse strand, counting down.
GGCACTGGAGGGAGCCGGGGCCGTGGTCGTGGCGGACTACGGCCGCGGCCTGACGTCGAACCGTGCCCTGCGCACTGCACTCGAACGCCTCGCCCGGGACATCCCCGTCATCTGGGACCCGCACCCGGCCGGAGCCGATCCTGTTCCAGGGGTCGCCGTCGTGACACCAAACCACTCCGAGGCCTCCAACATCGCGGCCGCCCTGAGGGCCAGGGAGTCGGCGGCTCCGTTCCCGGAGGCAGGGACGGACTCGATGGCGGGGACCGGTGAACTCGCGGGCAAGCTGTTGCGGCATTGGCGCAGCAGGGCCGTCCTCGTCACGCAGGGCGGACAGGGAGCGACCCTCGTACGGGAGTCGTCACCCGCGCCTGTTCAGCTCCCGGCGCCGCGGACCGCTGTGGCTGATGCTTGCGGTGCGGGCGACAAGCTCGCGGCCAGTCTGGCGGTCCACCTTATGGCCGGAGGGGGGCTCGAAGATTCCTGCCGCCGAGCGGTCCGCGAGGCCTCGTCATTCCTGGCTACAGGCGGCGTTGCCGCCCTGCCGTCGGCGCCTCCGCCACTTCCCTTCCCGGTACAGGAAACTGACGCGCTGGACTGGATCCGCAGGGTGCGGCAAAACGGTGGAACCGTGGTTGCGACCGGCGGGTGCTTCGATCTCCTGCACGCCGGACACGCCCGCACCCTCGCAGCAGCCAGAGCCCTGGGCGACTGCCTCGTCGTCTGCCTGAACTCAGATGCCTCGGCCCGCCGCATCAAGGGGGCAAGCCGTCCCATCATGGGCGAACAGGACAGGTCCGAGCTGCTGCTTTCCCTCGAAAGCGTCGACGCCGTAGTGGTGTTCGACGAGGACACCCCGGAACGGTGCCTTGAACGGCTGCGCCCGGACATTTGGGTGAAGGGCGGTGACTACGACGCAGAACAACTGCCCGAGTCCGCCTTGGTGGAGAGCTGGGGAGGCCGTTGCCTTAGCGTTCCCTTCCACCCTGCCCGCTCCACGACCCTGCTCGCCGCGGCGCTCGCCCGGGTGGGCTGACCCAGCGGCAAATGGTCAGATCATCTGAATCCAATTCCCGTGAATCCAACCCGGCCAGGTATTGGCCGCCAATGAAAGGAACACCATGAAAAGGTTTAGCCCACCTGCCCCATCCACGCCCGGCAGGGTCGTGGTGAGCGGAGGGGGATCAGGACTTGGTGCCGCCGTCGTCAACGCCGTGCTCGACGCCGGCGGGACGCCGTTCGTCCTCGACCGCGATGTCCGGAACGTGTCCGCGGCGAAGGCCCTCGAAGTCGATGTTGCTGACCGGGCAGCGGTGACGGCCGCCATTGCGCAGGCCGCGGAGGCCCTGGGAGGATTGGACGCGGTGGTGACAGCGGCAGGAATTGACCGGTGCGGAAAGCTTGAGGACGTCCCGGCAGACGACTGGGAACAGGTCATCTTCGTCAATCTCCTCGGTACAGTCTCGGTGGTGCGGGCGGCCCTGCCGTACCTGAAATCCTCCCGCGGCCGGGTTGTCACGGTGGCCTCGACGTTGGGGTTGCGGGCGCTGCCGGAGGCTTCGGCATACTGCGCGTCCAAGTTCGGCGTCATCGGATTCAGCCAGGCGCTTGCCGCGGAGACGGGTGCAGAGATCGGCGTGACCACGCTGATCCCGGGCGGGATGAATACCCGGTTCTTCGACGACCGGGCCGAGAAGTACAAGCCCCAGGACGGTTCGCGCCTGAACGATCCGGCCAGGGTGGCGCAGGCCGTGATGTTTGCACTTTGCCAGCCTCCGGGTTGTGAAGTCCGCGAGTTGCTCATCTGCCATGCGCAAGAGGAGTCCTGGCCGTGAACAACCGCACGTCCGCGTAAACATCCGCCGGACTGATTCCCGCCAGGAGGGAGGTATCATGCTCGCAGCGCGGCGCCGTCCATCCCACCTGGGTGAGGTCGGCGCCGCATTGCGGGCACCGCGTCACCCATGACAGATGGATGCGGTGCAGGCTCCGGCCCAGCGGCCCTGCGTTGATCAGGTTGCCAACCCAGTACAAGCCCACCGTCGGCGTCCCCAGGGCCTGGGCCAGATGACGGGGGCCGCTGTCATTGCCCAGCAACACAGCACAGCTGTCCAACAACGCCGCCAAGGCGCCCAGGCTGAGTGTGCCGGCCAGTGAGATGACCCGGTCTGAGCCGGCCGCCGTCACGACCCCGTCAGCGAGTTGCCGTTCGTCCGCGGTGCCCACTACCACCACACGGCAGCCATCGGCGGCGCAGGCCGCCGCCACCTCGCCGAACCTCTCCGCCGGCCAGCGCCGGCGGGGATCCATGGCGCCGGGATGGACAGCCACAAGAGGGGTTGCCGGGCTGTCGCGGAGGCGATCAAGGAATTCCTTGACCTTGGACAGGTGCTGGTCCTGTGGCCGCAGCCTGGCTTCCAGGTCAACCGGGGGAGCGCCGGCCAGTCCCGCCACCTCCAGCCCCCGAAGCGGCTCGTGCTGGTAATAGGCGTAGGGGACGCTACGCTCCAGTGGCGCAGCGTCGGCCGTCCGCGTTCCCACGGTGTGGCGGGCCCCCAAGCGCAGGAGGAACGGATTGGAGTAGCGGCCGCCGCCATGGAGCTGAACCGCGAGATCGAACTCCTCGTCCCGCATGGAGGCCAGGAAGGCGTCGATCGCTGCGGGGTCTTCCCTGCCGGGCCTCAAGCCTTCCACTATGGGCAGCACCCGGACGTCTCTGACCGGCCCCAGGGTGCCGCCCAGCAGTTCAGTGTGGACGGGGGTCCCCAGCATCGTGACACTTGCCCCGGGGTACGCCGCGACGAGCGCCGACACTGCCGGCAGGGCAAACAGCAGATCACCCAGCCCGCCGCCCCGCAGGACCGCGATCCGCGAGACCTTCGGAAATTTTTCCAGCACCGGCCCGACGCCCCAGCCTGCTATGTCAGCTCCACCGAATTCCACCCTGAGGTCCGCCACCACCCGTCCTGTCCTGTCCGTCCGGTGCACATGTGTGGGGCCACCATAAATCCCGGACGCAACGTTTGGCTACATTTCGCCCCGCAAGCAATGGTCCGGTTTCCGCGGACCGGCACTGGATGTTCGGGAACGTGAAACTGTCCGTGGCTGCAGGGTGTAGATGCCCCGGCACGAGGGTATGGGTCTACGTAGGAGTGATCTCCCGCCCGGACCGTGACGGGGCAGTCTGCATTCAAACCACAGGGCCGCCGGAAAGGAACAACATGCCAGCGATCGTGCAGATCAGACACTGCGGGGTGAAGCCGTGACCCGCCCGCGCCCGCAGGATGGCGACGAGCGTCGGGGCGGCCTCTCGGACCAGCGCGGCCTGACCGGCTGGCTGCCCCGACGGCTGGCGGCGGCTGAGCCTTCCATCACCGTCATCGGCGATGTGATGCTCGACGGCTGGTGGTCGGGATCCATTGACCGGCTCTGTCGTGAGGCGCCGGCCCCGGTCGTGGAAGTCGGCCAGCGGAAATTCTCTCCGGGCGGCGCCGCCAACACCGCCGTGAACCTGACCGCCCTCGGGGCCAAGGTACGACTGGCAGGGCTAACGGGGCGCGATGATGCCTCGGCCGAGCTGCTCCGCCAATTAAGGGACAGTGGCGTGGACGCCACCTACGTGGACCAGGTGGCCGGTCTGACCACAACCACCAAAATCCGGATCAGCAGCGGCGGCCAAATTCTGCTCCGGCTCGACGAAGTCGCAGGTGAGACCCCGGCGGACTCCTTGAGCCGATTGGCACAATGTATCCCTCAATTGCTGCAAGACCAGGACGCAGTGGTCCTGTGTGACTACGGAGCCGGGGCGCTCAGCGGAGCGGTACGGAGCGCTCTGTTTGACGTGCTGCCGGGACGCTCGGATCTTCTGCTGGTCGTGGACGCGCATCAGCCACGCGCCTGGGCCGGACTGAAACCGGACCTGGCCACCCCGAACGCCTTGGAAGCTGCCGCCATGCTCGGCGTTAAGCTCACCGCCGGACCCGAGCGGGCGGCCGCCGTCGTCGATCACCGCAACGAGCTGCTGGAAGCGGCCGGCGCGGAGGCGGTCGTTGTGACGCTGGACCGCGAAGGGACGGTTCTGTTGCCCAAATCCGGGGAAGTCCACCGGACCTGGGCACGTCCCGTCCAGGAGGCGCAAGCATCCGGCGCAGGCGACACTTTCGTTGCCGCGCTGACAGTTGCCCGGGCGGCGTCACTGCCGCTGACCACCAGCGTTGATCTTGCCCAGGCCGCCGCCGACGTTGCGGTGCACCGTCCGGGAACTTCGGTGTGCAGTACTGAGGATCTCAGCCGTCACCTTGAGGGGTTCACCGGTGCCGCCCTCGACGCCGACGAGCTCGCCCGGCAAGTGCGCCGGCACCGTGAGGAGGGACGCCGCGTGGTTCTCACCAACGGGTGCTTCGACGTCCTGCACCGCGGCCACACCCGTTACCTCAATCAAGCCAAACAGTTGGGCGATGTCCTGGTGGTGGCTCTGAACAGCGACGAATCCGTCAGCCGGTTGAAAGGGCCCGGACGGCCCATTAACACCATCACAGACCGTGCCGCTGTGATTGCCGCCCTTAGCTGCGTGGACTATGTCACAGTTTTCGACACTCCCACGCCCATTCCCCTGCTCAAGAGGATCCGTCCGGAGATCTACGCAAAGGGCGGCGACTACAGCCCCGAAATGCTGGCAGAAACCTCCGTCGTGGAGCGCTATGGCGGCCGGGTGGCGATCCTGGACTACGTTCCTGAACAGTCCACCACTGCGGTGGTGGACCGGATCCGCAGCTTCGACGGCACACCCCGCAGCAAATCCCCCGACCATGCCGGGGACACAGCCGGTCCGCAGACGACCATCAGTCCGATCACAGAGGGGAAATTGCGATGAAGAAGAGCGCCGATTCCGAAGATACAGCTGCCAGCCATTCCTTGTCCGCATACTTGCACAGCCATCTGACCGCCGCCAGCGCGGGGGAGCGTCTCTTCGAGCAGGCCGCCAAGTCCTGGCGGGACACGTCCCATGCCGGCGAAGTCGGCAGGCTCGCAGCCGAGGTGAGTGAAGACAAACGGGCGCTGGAAGAAATCTGCGAACAACTTCATTCGAGCATGCCTGCCTACAAGAAGCCCGTTGCCTGGGCCGGGGCGCAGGTTGCCGCCCTCGATCCGCTCAACCCGCTGCATTCCATCGAGGGAGCCAAAGGGCAACTCGAGCTTGAGTCGCTGATCTCAGCCGTCACCGGAAAACTGCTGCTCTGGAAGACACTCCAGGTGCTGTCACGTGAAGACAAGCGCATCGACCCGGACCGCATGGAACAGCTAAGTAACCGCGCGGCGGTCCAAATTCAGGCCCTGGAGACATTGCTGCTGGACACTTGCCGGACTAGACTCGCGCCTGCCGCGAAGCCGTGAGCATTCCGGAACCGTGAGCACCCAAAGAGCCGGCAGCACCTGGGCTGTGATCCGCCCACGCGATGCCCAGCATCTCGCGCTGCAAACCCTGGGTGCTTAAACTTTTAGTATCGCCGCTGGCGACCGGCCCGCGGCGCAACCATCGGAGGACCATCATGGGAGCGGGAGACAAGATCCAGAACGCCGCCGAGAATCTCGGTGGCAAGAGCAAAGAAGCGGCCGGCAAAGCTACCAACGACCCGGCGCTGGAAGCCGAAGGCAAAGGGGACCAAGTCAAAGCTGACCTGAAGCAGGCCGGCGAAAAGGTCAAGGACGCCTTCAAGAAGTAATGATTCCGGGAACGGCGCGAGCACACCGGCGGGCGCACTTGTGACCTGCTCCCGAGAGTTGGAGTGGGTGCGAGGCCTGCGCCCGCCGGGAGGTGTGCCGGATCAGGCCAGGTTGGGCGCGCTGGCCAGGATGTAATCCGTAGCGGCCGGTCCGGTCATAGTCAGGCGGTTGTCCGCAGGATTGATCCGGTGTTCCTTCAGTGCCGCCCAGAGGGACCGGGCGGGCTGTGGCCGGTCCTGGTTTATCAGGCACCAACTCGTGTAGAGGCCGTAGAGCTCGTCCTTCCCCAATCCGGTGTCGGACTCGCGGCCAGTGGCGAGAGCTTCGCTAAGGAACCTGTCAAAGTGGGTGGTGGTCATGTCAGTTCCTTTCCTGCAGTTGCTCGTGGCCGGCCCCTCGGCTTCAGCTTGGCTGACTTCGTTGTTCCGGATCCGGCCTGGGATGTGGTGAGAATTCTGCCCGGTGCGCGACGCCCCCGCCTGGGCTGGGCGCCGTCGCTCAATTCCCTGCTTGGCTGACTGCTTTCCTGACGGCGTCAGTGTGGAGGCAGTCAGGCGCTGATCTCCTGGGCCTGGTCACTACTGGTCTCGATCTGGATCCGGCGGGGTTTTGCCTTTTCGGCGATGGGGATCCGTAGCAACAGCACGCCCGCGTCGTAGCTGGCCTTCACCGCCTCGGTGTCCAGGGCATCGCCGAGGATGATCTGGCGGCTGAAAACGCCGCGGGGACGCTCGGACGCAATCAGTTCCGTGGTGTCGTCCGTCAGATTCTTCCGTTCGGCGCGGACCGTCAGGACGTTGCGTTCGATGTCGATGTCCACCGAGTCGACGTCCACCCTGGGCAGATCGAATGCGACGACAAATTCCTCTCCGTCTTGCCAAGCGTCCATGAGCATCGCGGCGGGCCTTGCCGCCGTGCCGAGGACCTGCTGGGTGAGCCGGTCGAGCTCGCGAAACGGGTCGGTGCGCATCAGCATGGCTATCTCACTCCCTACAGATCGTGTATGACGTTGCCCAGCCAGATTATCTATCCTGACTGCGATAGATTTTTTATAACACCGGTGCCACACTGGTGCAAGAGGTTAATTAACAGGTCTTAGGAGGATCCTATGGGGCCGGACACCGGTGGGGCCGCGGGCGTCTATGCCATCTCTGTGGCGGCCGAACTCGTGGGGATGGGACAGCAGAATTTGCGTCTCTACGAACGCAAGGGGCTGTTGCAGCCGGGCCGGACCGACGGCGGTACCCGCCTGTACAGCGAGCAGGATTTGGTAGCGCTTCGCAGGATCAGCGCGCTCCTTCAGGACGGGCTCAACCTTGCCGGGATCCGGGTCGTCCTCGAGCTGGAGGCGGCCAACCGGCACTTGGAACGCGAACTCGCCGCAGCCAAACGACGAAGTAATCCCTGAGCCGGGCCGCCACGTCACAGCTCAGCGGACCACGCTGTGTTCAATTCGCCGCTGGCTGACTTGGGCCCTGGGTGGGCAGTCCGCGCCGGGAGGCTCCGGGCGCCCTGAGGCCAGGCGTGCCGTAGTCAGGCGCTCAGCTTTCCAATCGCGCTGCTTTCAAGGTTTTCCAACAGGTGCCGCGGATTGTCGTAGACCTCTGCGGCACCGGCCTCCCGCAGTTCGGCTTCGCTGATTCCGCCACAGGTCAGGGCAATGGCGGGAACTCCGATTGCCGCGGCGGCCAGCACGTCCCAGACGGCGTCGCCAACAAACACGACGTCCGCCGGGCTGAGTTCAAGCTTGTCCAGGCACGCCAGCAGAATGTCGGGAGCGGGCTTGCTCTCGGCGGCGTCGTTGGAACTGGTCCACGCATCAATGGACGTGCCGGCGTCCAGGAGGCGCCGGGTGACGTCCAGGTCGCGCTCCTGCGCTGATGATGCCAAGCCTACGGCCAGCCCGGCGTCGGAGCATGCGGCCAGGAGGTCCCGGGCAGAGTCGAAGGGGCGCAGGGAAGGCCAGTAGGTGGAGAACACGGCGCCGTGCGAGGACTTGAGGTCGTCCTGCATGTCCTTGGTGCACCCGGGGACCAAGTGTTCGATGAGCTTGTCGCCGCCCATGCCGACGCAGCGGTGGATAGCCGAGATCTGGACGTCCAGCCCCTCCCGCCGGAACGCCTGCCACCAAGCAAGGGCGTGGAAATAGCTGGAGTCAATCAAGGTCCCGTCGACGTCGAAAAGGACGCCGCGTTTCTTTTCGGATTTTGAACCTGGCACCATTGCTACTCCACCTTTAGTTGAGGGCCGCATGTGCCTGACCAGGCAACGGCTCGGCCCATATCGGATCTTTCCTGACCGGGGTCCGAAGGACCTCTCAAAGACTCATAGTAAGACTATTTAAATAGAGGAGTTGAGCGCCCGGCCGGGCCCCCGCTCGTTAGGCTATGTCCATGGACGGGAGCGAGATGTGACGCAGCGAACCTACCCTCAGGGCGTACCGTGTTGGATCGACACCGAGCAGCCCGACGTCGAGGCGGCCGCCGAGTTCTATGCCGGCCTCTTTGGCTGGACGTTCGAGGACGCCGTGCCGGCGGGCGCGCCGGGCCGATACTTGATAGCCAAGCTCGATGGCCAGGACGTCGCCGGGATGGCGGACGCCCGTGGTGCCGCGGCATGGAATACCTACATATCCGTCGAGGACGCGGATACCGCAGTGCAGCGTCTGGTCGCAGCCGGCGCTACGGTGCGGTCGGCAGCCGCAGACGCTGGAGAAGGCGGCCGCAGTGCTGCGTTGACCGATCCAGGGGGCGTCGGGTTCCGCATTTGGCAAGCCAGGCGACGCTTGGGGGCACAGGTCGCCAATGCGCCGGGGTCCTGGAATTTCAGCGACCTCCACACGCCTAACCCCGGCGCGGCCATCAAGTTCTATGAGGACGTGTTTGGCTGGCAAGTCGACGACCTCGGCTTCGGGATCATGGTCCGCAGGCCCGGTTACGGTGATCACCTTGAGGCGACAATCGATCCGGGCATCAGGGCGAGGCAGTCAGCCCTGGCCCCTCCACCTGGCTTCGAGGATGCGATCGCCTGGATCGCGACCACGGCCCCCGACGAGCTGCCGCAGTGGCACGTCTCGTTCACCGTTGCCGACCGGGACCAGACGGTGGTTGATGCGAAGCGGCTCGGCGCCCAAGTCCTTAGCCAAAGCGAGACCGAGTGGACGCGCACGGCACTGATCCGGGACCCCCAGGGGGCGGAGTTTACCGCCAGCCAGTTCACGCCCCCGTCTGGTTGAACAATCCCTTCAACAGAGGCGCCGGGTCAGAGGCGCCGGGTCACGAGGGGCTGGCACACGTGGCGTCGGGTCTGGCGCGAACTTTCACTCGGTTGGCCCGGCAAGGAGCTTTCTGATCTCGGCGAGCTTTGCCTCGGACTCTTCGAGGCTCAGGCGGAGCCCCTCGACCGTTGCGGCACTCGTGTCAGCCGCATCGACGGGCGGTGCGGAAGCCTTCTTGGGAGCCAGGAAGAAGTTGGCCAGATAGCCGGTGAATGTGCCGAAGATGCCGACACCGACGACGATGATGCCCGTCCCGATCATGCGGCCCGCATCGGTGACCGGATATTGGTCACCGTATCCGACGGTCGAGATCGTGACGATCGTGTACCAGAGGGAGTCCGAGGCGGTCGTGATGTTGGCCCCTGGGGCGTACTGCTCGACGCCGAGCATCGTGAGGCTTCCGAATTCCAGCACGAAAATGCCCATGAGCAGCAGTATGTACAGGGAGCTGCCGGCCCGATCTTTGATCAGCGCTCGGCCGACCGTCTGGATGCCGACATCGCGAAGCAGCCGGTACACCCGGGCAAGCCGGAAAACGCGCAGGATCTTGAACTGCGCCAAAGGCACACTGGCCAACAGGTCGGCCCAGCCGAAGTGCTTGAAGAAATAGGCGCCCGCCGATGGTGCGGTGAAGATCCGGTAGAGGAAGTCGGCGACGAAGATAATGCTGAACAGGGCGTTCATCGCCTTCAGTACGGTGTCGAGCGACTCGTCCTGCGCGGCGTACAAGAGTACGAGATTGACGATCGACAGGATCGAAAGGATACCGATGAAGATTTCGTATCCGATGCTCTTCAGTTCATTGCGTTCCTTGCTCATGTGAGGATTCTGGCACGCGGGCGGCGATGTAGCTGACACTTTTTGCCCAGGTTGCTGGCGCGTACAAAAGGGATCTGCGTGGAGTTCTGTACGGTGTCGCGCGCCGCAGAGCTTTCACGTCAGGACGCGAAGGTCGCACTGCGGGAATCTATTGACACTCCGGTGTGATGACTGCCATATTTTCAGAGTACGCGCTATGTGAATCGTGTTGTGTAATACGCAATTCGATGGCAGGTGGGGGACGTGCCCTCACCGTCCAAGCACAGGACAAGAGCTTGGGGGCACGGGCAGACGATTTCGGGCCGCAACGGCTGGGCCAGATTGGCATCGCGTGTCCGTCGCCAAGAGTCCCGCAAAAGAGTCCCTCGCGGACTCAGGAAAGGAACACAGGAACGATGGTTCACAAAGTAAAGGCGGTCATCGCCAAAGAAAAGAATGCCCCTGTTTCGGTCGAGAACATCCTCGTGCCGGATCCCGGACCCGGTGAGGCGCTCGTGGACATTCTGACCTGCGGCGTCTGCCACACGGACCTCCACTATAAGCAGGGCGGAATCACCGATGATTTCCCCATCCTGCTGGGCCATGAGGCCACCGGCGTGGTCAGCGCCGTCGGCCCGGACGTCACCGAAGTGGCTCCCGGGGACCGCGTGATCCTGAACTGGCGCGCGGTGTGTGGCGAGTGCCGTGCCTGTGCCAAGGGCCAGCCGCAGTACTGTTTCAACACCCACAATGCAACGCAAAAGATGACTCTTGAGGACGGCACGGAGCTCTCGCCGGCGCTCGGCATCGGGGCCTTCGCCGAGAAGACGCTCGTCGCGGCCGGGCAGTGCACGAAGGTTGACGAGGACGCCGATCCCGCAGCTGTCGGGCTGCTCGGCTGCGGTGTGATGGCGGGCATCGGCGCCGCCATCAACACCGGTGAGGTCAAGCGCGGCGAATCCGTCGCCGTCATCGGCTGCGGCGGCGTGGGCATCGCCGCGATCGCCGGCGCGAAGCTGGCTGGCGCGACGACGATCATCGCGGTGGATATCGACGCCAACAAAGTGGAAATGGCCAAGTCCCTCGGCGCCACCCACGGCGTGGACTCCAGCAGGGAAGACCCGATAGAAGCCATCCGGGCGCTGACCGGCGGCAACGGTGCCGACGTCGTGATCGAGGCGGTGGGACGCCCCGAAACGTACAAGCAGGCGTTCTACGCCCGGGACCTCGCCGGCCGCGTGGTGCTGGTGGGTGTGCCGACGCCGGACATGTTGCTCGAGTTGCCGCTGCTGGATGTCTTTGGCCGCGGCGGGTCGCTGAAATCCTCCTGGTACGGAGACTGCCTGCCGTCCCGCGACTTCCCGATGCTGGTCCAGCACTACAAGCTCGGCAATCTGGACCTGGACGCCTTCGTCACCGAACGCATCACCATCGACCAGGTGGAAGAGGCCTTCGGCAAGATGCACGAGGGCAAGGTCCTGCGCTCCGTGGTTGAAATCCGGCCGTCCGCCGATCTCGCGGCCGTGGCGGAGTCCGCATGAGCGTCACCATCGAGAGCCTGGTGACGTCGGGGACGTTTTCGCTCGACGGCGGCACCTGGGACGTGGACAACAACGTCTGGATCGTCGGCGATCGCGAAGAATGCGTGATCATCGACTCCCCGCACGACGCAGCAGCAATCATCGACCAGGTCCGCGGCCGGAAGGTCCTTGCCATCCTGCTCACCCATGCGCACAACGACCACATTGGCGCGGCCCGCGAGGTCGCAGCGGCGGTGAATGCCCCCATCCACCTGCACCCCGATGACCTGATGCTCTGGGAACAGGTTTATCCCGACGTCAAGCCGGACCGTGATCTTGCCGATGGCGAGGTCTTCCGCGTGGGAGGCGCGACACTGAGGGCCATCCACACCCCCGGCCACTCACCCGGATCCACCTGCTTCCTGCTGGCGGGGGAGGGAACGGTGTTCACCGGCGACACTCTGTTCAACGGGGGCCCGGGGGCGACCGGCAGGTCCTACAGCGACTACCCCACCATCCTCGCCTCGATCCGGGAACGGCTGCTGACGCTCCCTCCCGAGACCGTGGTCCGCACCGGGCACGGCGACAGCACCACGATCGGGGCGGAGCGGGAGACGCTGGCCAAGGTGAAGCTGTGAAATTAGGCAGGCAGCCGGCTCCCGTCGCGGACATCAACGAGGACGAGCTGGAAGTCCACACACCGAAGAAGCAAGCAGCGGGCGTCAAGGCGGTGATGGTGGCGCTGGAGCGCGCCGTGGCCCAGGCCGGAGTATCCCGGACGGCCCACTCGCTGCTGCGGCTGAACCAGCGCGGCGGGTTCGACTGCCCGGGTTGCGCGTGGCCGGAATCGGACAAGAAGCGCAAAACGGCCGAGTTCTGCGAGAACGGCGCCAAGGCGGTGGCGGAGGAGAACACCCTGCGCACGGTCGGGGCGGAGTTCTGGGCCCGGCATTCCATCGCCGAACTGGCTGGGAAGACGGAATACTGGCTGGGCAACCAGGGCCGGCTCAGTGAGCCCGTGGTCATCCGCGAAGGAGACACGCATTATTCGCCGATCTCCTGGGCCGAAGCGTTCGGTCTGATCGGGGAGCACATCCGCGCTTCAACCCCTGACCGCTGCGTCTTTTACACCTCCGGGCGCACGGCCAACGAGACCGCGTTCATGTACCAGCTGTTCGCCCGGGCCCTGGGCACCAACAACCTGCCGGACTGCTCAAACATGTGCCACGAGTCCTCGGGCTCGGCGCTGAATCCGACCATCGGGATCGGCAAGGGCACCGTGTCCCTTGACGATATCCACGACGCGGAACTGATTTTTGTGGTCGGGCAGAATCCCGGCACCAACCATCCCCGGATGCTCTCAGCGCTCAAGGAATGCAAGGACAACGGCGGCAAGGTGGTGGCGGTGAACCCGCTGCCCGAGGCCGGGCTGTTCAACTTCAAGGACCCGCAGACCGTCTCCGGTGTGCTCGGCAACGGCACACCTTTGGCCGACGAGTACCTGCAGATCAAGGTGGGCGGGGACCTGGCTTTGTTCCAGGCCTTGGGCCACCTGCTCTTGGAGGAGGAAGATCGGGCACCCGGCACCGTCGTCGACCGGACTTTCGTCGAGGCGCAGACGGACGGCTTCGACGCCTACCGCGACGCCCGCCGGGAGCTGGACTGGGACGAAATCGAGAAGGCCACCGGCCTGGCCCGGACGCAGATCGAGGACGTGGCCGGAATGCTGATCCGGTCCAAGGCCACGATCTTCTGTTGGGCCCTTGGCGTGACGCAGCAGCCGCACTCGGTGGACACCATCAAGGAAATGGTCAACGTCCTGCTCCTGCAGGGCAACTTCGGCAAGCCCGGGGCCGGGGCCTGCCCGGTCCGCGGGCACTCCAACGTCCAGGGTGACCGGACCATGGGCATCTGGGAGAAGCCCAAGGAATGGCTCCTGGAGGCCCTCGACAAGGAATTTGGAATCCAGTCCCCGCGCGGCCACGGCGTTGACGCCGTGGAGGCCATGGAGGCCTTCGAACGCGACGACGTGGACGTCTTTGTGTCGATGGGCGGCAACTTCTCCCTCGCCTGCTCCGACACCGAAACCCTCGAAGCCGGGATGCAGCGGATCGGCCTGACCGTCCACATCTCCACCAAACCGAACCGTTCCCACGTGGTGCACGGGCGCACCTCGCTCATCCTGCCCACGCTGGGCCGGACGGACAGGGACGACAAGCACCCGGGCGGCGCCCAGTTCCTGTCCGTGGAGGACTCCATGTCCGTGGTCCACTCCACGCAGGGCAGACTCCAGCCGGTCTCCGAGCACCTGCTCGCGGAGCCGGTGATCATCGCCCGGATGGCCGACGCCACGTTCGGCGAGGACCACCCGGTCAACTGGAAGGCCATGGCCGGGGACTACGACGTGGTCCGGGACCACATCTCCCGCGTCATCCCGGGCTTCGGGGACTTCAACGCCCGGATCCGGACCAAGAACGGCTTTGTTCTGCCCAACCCGCCGCGGGACACCCGGTCCTTCAAGACGGACATCGGCCGCGGCCGGTTCACCGTCAGCCCGCTGGAGTACCTCACCCCGCCGAAGGGCCACCTGGTCCTCCAGACCATCCGCAGCCACGACCAGTACAACACCACGTTCTACGGCGTGGATGACAGGTACCGCGGGATCTCGGACGGGCGCAGGGTAATCCTGGTGCATCCGGAGGACTTGGCAGAGCTTGGTTTCCGGGACCGGGACCTGGTGGACGTGGTGAGCACGTTCCGGGGTCACGACCGGCAGGCGGACAAGTTCCGCCTGGTGGCCTACCCGACGGCCAAGGGCTGCGCTGCGGCGTATTTCCCCGAGGCCAACGCCCTGGTCCACAAGGAGAACGTGGCACGGGAATCCAACACCCCGGGCTTCAAGGCGATGTTCGTCCGCTTCGTGCCGCACCCTGTGGAGCGCCTCGAGCCGGCTGCCGCGCTTGGGGCGGCCACGGCGAGCTAGCCACTACGACGGAGCGGCCCCGCTTCCTGGTTGGAATCCAGCCCGGGAGGCGGGGCCATTTTGTTGCGCCTCTTTGCTCCAGGTGGCAGATGACGGCAGTGTCCGACGCCGGGACTGCCGTTAAATGCCAGCTGGCGGCAGGAGGGCGGACTCCATTGTCTGTTCGCGCGAACGGCCCGCCAGCCTCGGGATTTCCCCAGACCGGCGGGCCGGATCGCGTCAGCCGCGCAGCCGCTCCATGCCGGGATCGAAGAGTGGCTCGGCCGTGACGGTCGCCGCGATGCGCCCGCCGAAGTACTCCACCTCTACGGCGTCGCCCTCGGTCACCGAGGCAGGCAGCCAGGCGTAGGCGATCGGCTTGCGCACCGTGTAGCCGTACGCGGCGCTGGTGACATAGCCCGCGGCCTCGCCGTTGACGTACACCGGTTCCTTGCCCAGCACCATGGACGTGCCGTCGTCCATGGTCAGGCACCGCAGCGCCCTTGTGGCCGGCTGATCCCTACATGCGGCCAGGGCTTCGCAGCCCACGAAGCCCTCTTTGTCCTTGGCGATCGAGAATCCCAGGCCGGCCTCATAAGGGTGGTGCTGGGAGGTCATGTCCGTGCCCCACAACCGGTAGCCCTTCTCGAGCCGCATGCTGTTGAACGCTCCACGCCCGGCCGCGATGATGCCGTGTTCCTTTCCTGCCTCGAAGAGGAGGTCCCACAGCTTCAGCCCGTACTCGGCGGTGGTGTATAGCTCCCAGCCAAGCTCGCCTACATAGGAGAGCCGCATGGCGGTGACGGGGATGCCGCCCACCGAGATGTCCTTGGTGCGGAAGTACTTCAGGCCCTCGTTGCTGAGGTTGTCCGTGCTGAGCTTGCCGATCACTTCACGTGCCAGCGGCCCCCAGAGCCCGATGCAGCAGGTGCTGCCGGTGATGTCGGAAACGTGCACCCACCGGGCTGGATCCGCCGCCGACTGCTTCCTGGCCTCGACACGAAGGTAGTCGAAGTCCACGTTGCTGTTCACGCCGAGCTGGAACTGCTCCTCAGCGAGCCGGGCGACCGTCACGTCGCTGCGGATGCCGCCGTCGTCCGCCAGCAGGAGGCAGTACGTCACGGCCCCCGGCTTCTTTGCGATGGTGCCGGTGCTCAGCCGCTGCAGCAGTGGCAGCGCCCCGGGCCCCGTGACCGCCAGCCGCTTCAGCGGCGTCATGTCATAAAGCCCGACGGCGGTACGCGTCTTCCACGCTTCGGCCGCCGAGATGGGGGAGTGGAACATCGCGGACCACTCGTCCCGCTCGGGTGCCTGCCATTGCGCCGGCAGTTCGTCGAGCAGGCCGCGGTTGGCCTCGAACCAATGCGGGCGCTCCCAGCCAGCGGACTCCAGGAAGAACGCCCCGAGCTCCTTCTGCCGGATGTTGAACGGGCTGACGCGCAGGTCCCGCGGGGATTCCTTGGGCTGCAGCGGGTGCAGGACGTCGTAGATTTCCACGAAGTTCTGCTGGGACGTTTCGCTGACATACTGGTCGCTGGTCTGAACCTTCTCGAAGCGCGTGAGCTCGCAGCCGTGCAGGTCGGTGCGGGACTGGCCCTCGGTGAGCAGCTCCGCCATGGCCCTGGCGACGCCGGCTGAGTGGGTGACCCAGACTGCCTCGGCAACGAAGAAGCCGTCGACGTCGGGGGACTCGCCCATCAGCGGGCCGCCGTCGGGAGTGAAAGAGAAGATGCCATTGAACCCGTCCTCGATCCGGGCCCCGCGCAGGGCCGGAAGGAGGTCCTGGCTGTCCTCCCAGGCGGGCAGGAAGTCTTCCATCGTGAAGTCCAGGCGGGAGGGCATGCGGTGATCCGACATCTCCTCCGCGCCAACCCTGGGAAGCCGTGCCATGTCCACCGGCATCGGTCGGTGCGCGTAGCTGCCGATGCCGATCCGGTCGCCGTGCTCGCGGTAGTAGAGGTCCTTGTCCTGGAAGCGCAGGATGGGCAGTCGGGCTCCGTTGGGAAGTTCGTTCCGGCCCTTCAGCTCTGGAAGTGGCGTGGTCTTCACGTACTGGTGCGCCAGCGGCAGCAGCGGCACCTTCAAGCCAACCATCTTGCCGAGCTCGCGGCCCCAGAACCCGGCGCAGGACACCACAATGTCCGCCGGGATCACGCCGTCGGCCGTTTCGACGCCGGTGACCCTGCCCGAGGCCTGTTGGATGCCCGTCACGGTGGTGGAGCCGAGGTAGGTCACGCCGGCTTGGCGGGTGCGGCTGATCAGCAGCTGGACGGCGCGGGCCGCGGAGGCCAGGCCGTCCGTCGGGACGTGAAGGCCGCCGAGGACCTCGTTGCCGTTCGCCAGCGCCCCGGTAGTCAGCAGCGGGTAGTGCTTCCCGCACTCGTCGGGGTCGATGATCCGGCCTTCGATACCCCAAGAGGTGGCGTACCCCAGCTTGCGCTTGAGGTCCTGCAGCCGCACCTCGGTGGTGGCAAGCTCAAGCCCGCCGAGCTGGTTGAAGCAAGACACTCCGTCGGCGCTGAGGGAGAGCAGCTTGTCCACCGTGTAGCTGGCGAATTCCGTCATGGTCTTGGACGGGTTGGTCTGGAAGACCAGGCCGGGGGCGTGCGAGGTGGAACCGCCGGCCAGTTCCAGCGGACCCTGTTCGACGACTGTGATGTTGTTCCAGCCGCGGCTGGCGAGTTCGTCCGCGAGGTTGGTGCCGACGATGCCGGCGCCGATGATGACGACGCGTGGTGATGCGCTCATAAGTTGTTCTCCTGGTTCGCGTTAGCGGAATACGACGGTGCGGGTGTTGTTGAGCAGGACGCGGTGCTGGCAATGCCACTTCACAGCCCGGGACAGGGCCTGTGATTCGGCGTCCCGGCCAACCGTCACCAGGGCGTCCGCATCCAGGCTGTGGTCCACCCGGAAGACCTCCTGCTCGATGATGGGGCCCTCATCCAGGTCCGGCGTCACGTAGTGCGCCGTGGCCCCGATGAGCTTCACGCCGCGGTCGTAAGCCTGGTGGTACGGCTTCGCGCCCTTGAAGCCCGGCAGGAAGGAATGGTGGATGTTGATGGCCCGGCCGCGCAGGTTTGTGCACAGATCATTGGACAGCACCTGCATATACCGCGCCAGGACCACCAAGTCGGCGTCGTACCCGGCCACGAGTTCCAGCAGCCGCGCCTCGGCTTCCGGTTTGGTGTCGGGGGTCACCGGAACATGGATGAACGGGAGCCCGGCGTTTTCGGCCATAGCGCGAAGGTCCTCATGGTTGGAAACCACGACGGCGATCTCCGCACCCAGGCTGCCCGCGCGCCACCGGTAGATCAGGTCGTTCAGGCAGTGGCCGAATTTGGAGACCATGACCAGGAGGCGCTGCGGCCGGCCGTCGTGGAAGGTGAAGTTCATGCCAAATTCGGCGGCCGTTGCCGCGAAGCCGGCCGTGAGCCTCTCCGCGATGGAAACCCGGTCGTTGAGCCCGTCGGAACCGGGATCTGGACGGGTTCCGTCACCGGTGTCCGTGCGCCCGCCGGTGAAGGCGGTGCGCAGAAACAGGTTCCCGCTGACGTGGTCATCGAACTGCTGATGCTCCACGATGTCGAAACCGCGGTCGGCCAGGAAGGCGGTGACGGCCCGGACGATGCCGGGCCTTTCGGGGCAGGCCAGGGTGAGGACGAACTCAGGCGTGCGGGTTTTGGGCGACGAGGGCTTAGCAGCGGCCTCGGCCGTTGCGGCTGGAATGCCGCCGGCGGGGCGGCCATCAAGAATTGTGGTCACGATTTCCTCCTACTTCGTGGCGACAGCGTCGGGAGAGGCTCCGGATTTGGCGTCGCTGTCTGTGGCATCGCCGGGGCAGCGGGTGGCTGAGGAACAGCGTCCGTCGCACTCATGCTTGGTCACGAGATCAAACTGGACGCCTCCGTGCTGTTCCACGCCGGTGCGGATGGCACGTTCGACGACGGTCGTGGCGAGCCTCTGTCGCAAGGCCAGCGGATCGCGGCGCAGGTCACGGGCCAGTGCGACGCACAGCAGCAGCATGACCAGAACGAAAGGCAGGGCGGCCACGATTGTGATGCGCTGCAGGCCGGATAGCGCTTCGGACGGTTCATCGCCGCCGGCCAGGAGCATCACGGCTGCCACTCCGCCGGTCAGCAGGCCCCAGAAGATCACCAGTCCGCGGCGAGGTTCGCTGGCTCCGTTGGAGCTCAGCGAGGCCATGATAATGGAGGCTGAGTCTGCTCCGGTGATGAAGAATATTGCCACGAGGACCATGGCCAGCACGATGACTGCGGTGGTTGCCCAGGCGGGCATGTTCAGGTTCTTGACCAGGTCGAAGAGGGCACCGTCGAAGGATATGGAGGGTGCGCCGTCGACCATTTTCACGAGGCCGTCAGCGGGGTTCTCTGTCTTGTCGGCTTGCTGCTGGATGCTGAAGGCAGTGCCGCCGAAGATGCCGAACCAGATCACGCTGACAATGCTCGGAACCAGCAGTACTCCGGTGACGAACTGCCGGATGGTGCGTCCCCGGCTGATGCGGGCGATGAACATTCCAACGAACGGCGTCCAGGACAGCCACCAGGCCCAGTAGAAGATCGTCCAGCTGGACATCCAGCTCCGCAGTGCCTCGTCTCCCACTGCTTCCGTCCGGGAAGACATTTCGGCCAGGTCCCTGGCATAGTCACCGATCGCGGCTGGAATCAGGTTGAGGATGAAGAGCGTGGGGCCGGCAACAAAGACGATGAGTGCCAGGACGACGGCCAGGACCATGTTGATGTTGGACAGCCATTGGATACCGCGGCTGATGCCGGATACCGCGGAGGCCACGAAGCAGGTGGTCAGGATAGCCACGATCACCACGAGCACCGGGGTGCCGATCTCCCCGACCCAGCCGTTGGACGTCAGGCCGCTGCCGATCTGGAGGGCGCCAAGGCCCAACGACGCTGCGGTACCGAACAGTGTGGCGAAGATTGCCAGGATGTTGATGAACTTGCCGACGGGCCCTTCGACCATCCGTATGCCAAAAAGCGAGGTGAAGGCCGCAGAGATGAGTTGTTTGCGCCCCAGACGGTAGCTGCCGTAGGCCATGGCGATGCCAACAACCGCGTACATTGCCCAGGGGTGCAGGGTCCAGTGGAAGATGGACGTTGCCATGGCGGTCTGGATGGCTGCGGGGGTCCGTCCGTCCACGGTTCCGGGCGGCGGTGAGATGTAGTGGTACAGGGGTTCAGCCACGCCGTAGAACATGAGCCCGATGCCCATGCCTGCGGCAAACATCATGGCTATCCAGGAGATGGTGCGGAATTCGGGTTTTTCCCCGTCTTTGCCTAGCGGGATGTTGCCGAACTTACCGACGGCGAGCCACAGCACGAAGACCACGAAGAGAGAAGCCAACACCATGAAGAGCCAGCCGGTGTACTCCATGACCCAGTCGAGAACGCCCTGCGACGTGGCAGAAAGGCTATCCCTTCCGAGGAAACCCCACATCACGAAGGCGACGGCGCATGCGCCCGTGATCCCGAATGTGACCTTGTCGAGGGTCAGCTTGCGGTTCCGGCGTTCCGTCACGGCCCGCTCGGTCTTGCCCTGACGCAGTTCCTGCAGGAGCTGATCATAGTTTTCGGTATCCGGGACGAGTGCGGGAGGGAGGGGATCCGGGGCAGTTGGCTCCGCTTCCAAAGGTGTTGAAGGCGTGAGGACTGCCGCCTGCCCGGCGGGGGTGGTGACGTTGACGTCGGTGTCCACACCGATGTCACTGTTCAAGTTCGTGTCGCTGTTCAAGCCAATGTCACTGTTCAATGCCATGAGGGATTCCTCTGTTCGGATTCATGGGCTGGGGCTAGACGTGGCCGTCCACTGTCAGGCCTGGGGGGAGGTTGGGAACCTCATTGGATTCGGTGATCATGATGTCGCCGTCGATCACTGTGACTTCGTGGGAGCGGACCGGCAGCTTGGCCGGCGGGGCGTCGACGCTTCCCGTACGCAGGTTGAACCTGGATGCGTGGAGCGGGCATTCGACCCAGCAGTCCTCCACCCAGCCGTCCGCCAGGGAAGCATCCTGGTGGGTGCATGTGTCGTCAATGGCAAAGAGTTCGCCTTCCTCGGTGTGGAAGACGGCGATGGGCGGTGAGGTGTTCAGCCGCAGCGCTTCCCCGGGCGCCAGTTCGCTGAGCGGGCATGCCTTGTGCATGGAGGGACCTCTTCTTCGGTCGGGATCCTTGGCTGTGCAACTGCCGCTGGTGGTGTTCCGTAGTGAACAACAGCAATCGCAATAAGCAACAGAGTGCGGTAGGTCACAATGCTTGTCAAGGTATTACCTCTCTGTTTCGTGCCAGGGTCCCTTTGGCGGAAGGACCCTTGACAGTGGGCGTGGCATGGATCACGCTGTTGCACATAGCGATTGTTGTTGCGTAAGAAGCAATTGAAGGGACGTCGAAATGCAGGCGCTTGCGATTGTGGGAGCTTCCCTGGCGGGTCTTTCCGCCGCCCGGGCGGCCCGCGCCCAAGGCTTTACCGGCCGGCTGGTCATTATTGGCGACGAGCCGCACCGGCCGTATGACCGGCCGCCGCTGTCCAAGGACTTCCTGCTCGGCGCCATCACAGCGGAGGACCTTTTCCTGGAGTCCGACGCCGACGAGCTGCAGGCCGAATGGCTGCTCGGTTCCGGAGCCGCGTCTTTGGATGCCACTTCGCGAACCATCCTCCTGAGGGACGGCCGCAGCGTGACAGCGGACGGAATTGTCATTGCCACCGGCGCGAAGGCACGGCAGTTGCCTATCTTGGCGGGGCTGAGCAATGTGTTCACGTTGCGCACCCTGGCGGACGCACAGAGTCTTGCCCCCGAGCTGGTGCCCGGGAGCAGGATGGCTGTGATCGGGGCCGGTTTCATCGGCGCCGAGGTGGCCTCCGCTGCCGCGTCGCGTGGCATGGAAGTCACGATGATCGACACCAAGGCCGTCCCGTTCGCCGCCCAGCTCGGTACGGAGATGGGCGGCGTGGTGGCCGGGCTCCATGCCGCCAACGGCGTGGAGTTCATTTCCTCAGCAGTCATAGAGGACTTCTACAGCGGCGAAGGCAACGTCACCGGGCTCCGGCTGGCCGGTGGACGCTATGTGGCCGCCGACGTCGTGGTGGTTGGCATTGGAGCCGAGCCGAACACCGGCTGGCTGGAGGGCTCCGGCGTGGAGCTCCGCGGCGGTGTGCTGTGCGATGCCATGGGCCGCACCGGTGTCCCCGGGATCGTGGCCGTGGGCGACTGCGCATCCTGGTTCGACCTTGCAGCCGGCACACACCGCCGGGTGGAGCACTGGACCGGTGCCCTGGAGCGTGCGGCCCTGGCCGTTGAGGCGCTGCTGGACTCTGATGCCACGCCGAAGCCGGCAAAGCCTCACTATTTCTGGTCCGACCAGTACGGCGTCAAGTTGCAGTTCGCCGGCCACAGTGCCGGCTATGACCGGGTGGAGATCGAAGCCGGCGACGTCCTGACGCATAGCTGTCTTGCCGTGTACTACCGCGGGGATGTTCCGGTGGCTGTCCTCGGGATGAACCAGCCGCGGCTGTTCACGAAGTGGCGACGCCTGCTCGCTGCACCCGCCCGGCCGCTGGGCGCGCCCAGCGGGCAGGCTGCCTGTGCGGACGCCTCCGCGCTGGTGGCCCTGGTGGGGGCTGCCGCCGTGTCCTGATAACCGTGCCTGAAACCTGACCCAAAAATCCCGTCCCAACAAGTTCCAGCTTTCGTTGTTCGTTTTGTTCGTTAGGAGGACAAATTGTCTGTTGAGGTAAGCGCCCCGAGTCTGATCCCCACCCTGCCCGGTTACACCTACGTGGATGAACCCGTATTCCGGGCGGAGCAGGAGCGGATCTTCGAGCAGATGTGGTTCTGCGCCGTCCGGTCCGCGGACCTGGACAAGGCGGGTGCCTGGAGGACGGTCCAGGTGGGGCGGGAGAGCGTGCTGATCAGCCGGACCCGCAAGGGCGGAATCCGTGCCTTCTACAACATCTGCCGGCACCGGGGCGTCAAGCTGTGCATGGAAGAGCAGGGCGAAGCCGCCCGCTCGTTCCAGTGCCCGTACCACGCCTGGACCTATGACTTCGAAGGCAAACTCATCGCGGCCCCCAACCTGACCAAGATGCCGGACATCGACCGGGACGAGTACGGCCTGGTGAAGGTCCATATCCGCGAATACCTGGGCTACGTCTGGGTGTGCCTGGCTGACGAGCCGCCGTCATTCGAAGAGGAAGTGATGGGTGCCATCGAGGAACGGCTCGGCGACCTCAAAGCGATCGAAGGCTACGACGTGGCCAACCTCAGCCTGGGCCGCCGGATCCGCTATGACGTGAAGGCGAACTGGAAACTCATCATCGAGAACTTCATGGAGTGCTACCACTGCGCCACCATCCACCCCGAACTCACCGAGGTGCTGCCGGAATTCGCTGACGGCCTGGCGGCGCAGTACTTCGTGGGCCACGGCGCCGAGTTCGGCGAGGACGTCAAGGGTTTCACCATCGACGGCTCGGAAGGGCTGGACCTGATTCCGGGGGTGGGGGAGGACCAGGACCGCCGGTACTACGCCATCACCATCAAGCCCACAGTGTTCGTGAACCTGGTCCCGGACCACGTGATCATCCACCGCATGTTCCCCATGGCCGCGGACCACACGATCGTGGAGTGCGACTGGCTCTACGTGCCCAGCGTCGTGGAGAGCGGCAAGGACGTCAGCGCGTCCGTGGAGCTGTTCCACCGCGTCAACCAGCAGGACTTCGACGCCTGCGAGCGGTGCCAGCCGGCCATGGGATCGAAGGTCTATGCCAAGGGCGGCGTGCTGGTGCCGAGTGATGCTCCAGCAAGCCCAACCACCAGCGTGGAGTTTAACGCCCGGTGTAGCCCATCTTCGCGCTGATCTGCATCCCCGCCTGTTTCAGCGCATCGAGGAGTCCCGGCGCCGTCTCCGGATCAAAACGGAAGGCCGGCCCGGAAATGCTGACCGCGCCGATCACGGCTCCCACATGGTTGTACACCGGCACGGACATCGAGTTGAGCCCGATTTCGAACTCCTCCCGGACCACTCCGTAGCCGTCACGGGCGACGTCGATCAGCTGGCTTTCGAGCTTGTTCCTGTTGGTGATGGTCCGCGGCGTCCGGGCCGGAAGCCCGGTCTCCTTCAGGACACGGTCCCGCTCGTCCGCGGACAGTGCAGCCAGCAGCACCTTTCCACTGGAGGTCGCGTGGAGCGGCGTCAGGCTGCCCACCCAGTCGTAGGTGGCCAAGGTTGACGGGCCCATGGCCTGGTCCACGTTGACGGCGTAGTTGGAGCGCAGGACGGCCAGGTTCACCGTCTCCTTGAACTCCTCCGCCAGGCTTTCGAGTACGGGCCGGGCCTCGCGGACCAGGCTGAGCCGCCCGGGGATGGAGCTTGCCAGCCTCAGGATGCCGAAGCCCAGCTGGTACTTTCCGCGCTCGCTGTTCTGGTGGACCATTTCCCGGCTCACCAGCGAACCCAGCAGCCGGGAGACTGTGGACTTGTGGATGCCCATCTCGTCGGCGATTTCGCTCACGCCCGCGTGGCCGTCCCGCGCCAGGATTTCCAGGACCATAAGCGCCCGGTCCACTGACTGGACACCGCCGTGCTGGCCCGACTCCGCATCGACGTCGGACTCGGGGTCATTTTTGGAAGCCATGATCCATACTCTCAAGTAGTTTCTGCGGCTTGCTTACCCGCCACAAGGCCGCCTGTAGCGTCCTCTCGGTTAGTTCCACAGTTTCGATCCTATGCCGTGACGTGTGATGAGGCCGACATTGGGTAGGGACCCGCGCCAAGGAAGCCCAGCGACGCCCGGATCCGCTGACGACTGCGCCCCTCAGGAGTAGGGTTTGCCTTGGCAGACGAAGGGGTCGGCAGACGAAAGGGTCCACATGAGCTACAAATATCGAACCGTCCGGGTTCGCGGCACTGACCTGGTTGGAACCATCGCGCGCAAACACGGGGGCGCGCCTGAGATCTACGAAACCTCGAAGGACCCGAGCACCTCGGTTGTCCCGGTGTTCTTCCAGGCAACGGGTGAGGTCCGGTTCTTCGACAGGTCAATGCTGGAGGACGTCGTGACGCCGGCCAGCTAGCAGCGGTGTTGCACCGCTGCTGCAAACGGAAAAGTCGCCTTGGCGACCGTTCCGGCAGGACGACCCGCGCCCCTTTATTCGAAGCGCGGGGCCGGCCGGGAGGGCCCTTTGCGTGGGTGTCCGCATGGCGTTGACACTGCTCAGGGCCGCGAGGAGGATTTGTTTTGGGGGGCCTCTTCGAAAGGAGCCCTAAATGCCGTGGCATGTCGAAGGTACCTATTTTGAGAACTGCAATTGCGACATGGTCTGCCCGTGTACGGCGACAGGACAGACGGCACCGGCGGACAATGACCGCTGCAACGTGGCCTTGGCCTTCCACGTGGAAACCGGCGAAGTCAACGGTGTCGACGTCGGCGGTCTGACAGTCTGCGTCGTGGCCGATACCCCGGCCCTGATGAGTGAGGGGGGCTGGAAGGTCGGTCTCCTGATGGACGCCGCCGCCTCCGCCGAGCAGGCCGAAGCGCTCGGTGCAGTCTTCGGCGGCCAGCTCGGCGGACCGATGGAGGGCCTCGCTCCCTTGATCGGTGAAATGGCGGGCATGGAGTCCCAGGAAATGGCCTACGCCGACGACGGGCGGAACCATCAGGTCCGTATTGGCAGTGCCGTTGACATGGTGGTCGAGGACTTCATGAATCCATTTGATTCCACAGGGCGGGGAGTGAAACTTAGTGGGGTCGGATTCCCGGCCGACACTCTGGCAGCGGGCACAGCCAGCACCGCCAGCGTCGATGTGTTCGGGATGACCTGGGATAACGCCGGTAAGAACTCTTTCTCGGCCCCCTTCGCCTGGTCCGCTTAGGTGCCGGGCAGCAGCCGCCTGACAGCCGGCCACCATGCCGGAGAGTTGGCGCTGATCGGGTGCGCCGCACTGGCCTGGTACCTGACTTTCTTAGGCCTTTCCGACATGTCCACAGGCCCGGGAACGATGGGATTGAGGCTCTGGGGTTTCCTGGCGGTGTGGACGCTGATGATGGCAGCCATGATGTTGCCGGCGCTGGCGCCCCTGACTTCGATGTATCTCAGATCCATCCGCGCCGTGCGCAGCAGCCGGGTCAGGGCCATCCGGACAACGGCCCTGGTAGGCGGCTACCTTCTGACATGGATCGGATTCGGCGTCGTGGCCTACGCGGCCGCGGCCCTGTCTGCGCTGCTGGCTGAGAACGCGGCGGACATCGCACCCTGGGTGGGTGCCGGCGTCCTCGTGGCGGCCGGAGCCTACCAGCTGACCCCGCTGAAGGACTTCTGCCTCAGGCACTGCCGGTCGCCCATAGCCTTCCTGCTGCACGTATCCGGGTACAAGGGCCGCTTGCGGGACGTCCGCGTCGGCATGTATCACGGCGTGTACTGCGTCGGCTGCTGTTGGGGGCTCATGCTGGTGCTGATTGCCGTGGGCGTGATGAACCTGGCGTGGATGGCCGTGCTCACGGTAGTTATCTTCCTGGAGAAGACATGGAAATACGGGCCCGCCTTCAGCCGGATAACTGGTGTCTCGCTGATCGTTTTCGCGCTCTTCGTCCCGGCGCACCCGGAGCTGCTGCCAGGGCTATACATGCCCGCGCCCATGTGAGGGACGCTGACCACCGTCTTCGAATAAGAGTCAGGGGATCGACGTCGGCACGGGGCCCCGCGCCGTCATCGCTTCTACGGCGTGCCCCCGTGGGCGGGTCGGCGCGAAAACAGCGTGTTGACCAGCCGGACCCCAAAGCCTTCATTCAGCGGCGAGCCGCTCAGGAAGAACCGGTAGTAGATCGGCCCCAGCAGGAGGTCGGTGAGCATCTCGGCGTCGACGTCCGGGCTCAGGTCTCCTCGGGAGATGCCCCGCTCCACCAGGAGGCGTACATCTGCCACCCGGCGGTTCACCACCCGCTCCCGGTAAGCACGCGCAAGTTCCGGGTCCGCAGCGACCTCCGATACGAGGCCCTGCATGATGCGGCCTATCAGGGTGGAGCTAAGGAGCTCGATGGTGCGGTCAACCACTGCCGCCAGTTCGGCGTACGTATCCCCGACATCCGGCGTCGTCCCCAGGTACTCGACCGAGTCCAGCAGGACGGCAAGTGCGAGGTCGGTCTTCGACCGATACCGGCGGTAGATGGTCGTCTTGGCCACGCCGGAACGGTTCGCCACGCCCTCGACAGTCAGGCCGTTGACTCCAGACTCCGCGAGCATTTCCCTCGTTGCGGCAAGAATCAACTTCTCCGTCCTCGCGCGCCGACCCGTGTCCGCGGGTTGAGGGGCCGCGGCCGTCCCGTCCTCGCCCGTCACTGTGGGGTTAGCCACATCCACGCCCCCTTCCCGTTCCGCGCCAGAAGCGCTAAAGTTAATAACGCTACGCAACGTAGCGTTTCGTGGGTGGTTGAAGCAACCCCCACCCGACAAACCCACAACCACCCTACGCACTTTTAGGAGCGCCGACATGGCCACAGATCGTTACCAGCGCGGACTCGACCGCATGATGGAACTCGTCTCCACGGAACACGCCAACACCTTCGACCACGTCAAGCTCGTCGAGTCCTACAAGAGCCTGGACGAGGACCTGTCCGACTACATCGTCTCCTTCGCCTTCGGGGACATCTACTCCCGGACTGCCCTGACCCAGCAGGAGCAGACACTGGTGACCATCTCCACGCTTGTTGCCCTGGGCACCGAGCCCCAGTTGAAGTTGCACATCAACACAGGTTTCAATGTGGGCCTGACCAAAGAGAAGATCGTCGGTGCCCTGATCCACTGCATCCCCTACATCGGGTTCCCGCGCGTACTTAACGCACTGACCCTCGTCAAGGAGGTCATGGCGGAGCGCGGTCTGACCCCGGACTCACCCACGGACTGAGATGCTACTCCGCCCATCGCCTCCCACAATCTCCTCCCTCACACTCAAGGAACGCTCATGCATTTGGTAATAGGACTCGGACCCATCGGCGGAAACATCGGCGCACACCTCGCCGAGCTGGGGCAAGCTGTTTATGGCTACGACTTCAACCAGGACCGCATCCGGGAGTGGTCGGACGAGAACAAATCACCTGCCGGCAACGACCTCGCCGGTGTTGACTGGCCGTCGGTCGACAGCGTCCACATTGCGGTGCGGTTGGCCGACCAGGTCTCCTCCGTGTTCGAGGCCCTCAAAGACCATACCGAACGGCCGCTGACCGTCTTTGTCCACACCACGCTCGCACCCGCGGACGCCCGGAGGATCTTTGCGTCGGCTCCAGAGTCCTGGCGCGCGTTCGAAGCCCCGGTCTCAGGCGGCCCCCAGGGTGCACGCCACGGTTCGATGACCATCTTCCTCGCCGGCCCTGCCCCCACCGACGCCGAGGGCAGGTTGCTGGCTGACATCTCCGGCCGCGTCTTCCGGATGCAGTCCTATGGCCAGCCGGCCTTGGTGAAACTCCTCAACAACGCCCTGGCTACCTACAACCTTGCCGCCACATCACGGATGCTCAACCTCGCGGCCGAACACGGAGTACCCGCCGGGGACCTCTTCGAGGTCATCGGTGTCTCCACTGGGCAGAGCTGGATGAGCGACAACCTCGTCGACGGGTCAGCCCGCCGCGGCTGGCTCACCTGGGAGCGGGATCAGGCGGTCGTGACGGTGTCCAGTTGATGCACCCGGTCCGCCGCCCGGCGACCACCGAGCAGTTCCGTCGGAGTCTTGGACGTCTCGCGCAGCCCGATCACCGCGACCGCGGCAATGCCGGCGGCAACCGCGCCGAAGATTGCCACCGGAAGCCAGCCCGACGGGCCCGGCTTGAGGAGAATCGCCGCGACCATCGGGGCGAATCCGGCAAGGAGGTTGCCGAGTTGGTTGCTGACGGCCATGCCCGTGAACCGGACGGGTGCGGGGAATTGCTCGGCGAAGAACGATGTCCACACGCCGTTGTAGCAGCTGAAGAACAGCGTCATGTTAAGGAACCCGAAAATCGCGATCAGCACGATATCCGTCGTCGAGATCGCCCAAAGGTATCCGAAGATCGTGAGCGAACAGCCGGCAGAGGCGATCAGCATCGTCTTCTTGCGGCCGATGACGTCGGAGAGGTAGCCGGCCGCAGGGATTCCGATAATCGACAGCGCAATTGCGCCGGAGATGATCGCGAGCATCGCGCTCCGGTCCACCCCGACTGAGGTGGCATACGAAAGGCTGAACACGGCGAACAAGGTCTGCATCGCTGCCATCAATGACGCCCCGGCGACGCGGATGACCTTCCGCCAGTGGTACTTGAACACGTCGTTCAACGGCAGCTTGCGAACGGCGCTTTCTTCCTTCGCCTCGGCGAACACCGGGGTTTCGTCCAGGTGGCTCCGCACGTAGTAAGTAATGACGACGACGACGGCGCTGAGCCAGAAGGGGGGCGATCTCCTGGCAGCACGCCCGGATCATCGTGGACGAAACCAGCAGCCTGGATGCGGCCGGGGCGGCCGC
>NZ_JBFUAR010000005.1:0-416173 GCF_056406175.1 Arthrobacter sp. P1_D12 | reverse complement strand
CTTCCTGGCCCGGGTCAGCCGCAGCTGGGCCGAGGCGCTGGACCAGGACGGCGCCGAACCCTCCGAGGAACTGCTCCGCCAGCTCCAGGGCGCCTTCCTCCGCAAACCCCGGCACGGCCTGCAGCACCTGGAAATCTTCGCCACCACGGACCAGTTCGAACACCTGATCACCGTGATGAACACCGCCACCAACCCCCGCACCGGCGAAAGCACCGCCACCGGACCTGGTGACGGGTCCGCGGCGGCGGATGCGCCCTGCGCGGCTGATGAGCCCGCCCCGCGGGAGGACCCCGCGCTGCCGTCCCTGGACCTCCGCTCCCGGCCCCAACGGCTGCTCGACGGCCTGGTCGGCGCGTGCAAGGCAGCCCTCGCCGCCGGAGGGCTGCCCGCGGCCGGCGGGCTCCGGCCCCAGGTCATGGCCACCATCGATTACCGGGACCTGCTCACCCGGCTCGGGACGACTCCCGCCGAAGCAGGCGGCCCTGCCAACACCGCACAGCACGGCACGGGAACCAGACACGGCACCGGGACGCTGCTGTTCACCGGCCCGGTCACCGCCGGCACCATCCGCAAAATCGCCTGCGACGCGGACATTATCCCGGTCGTCCTCGGCGGCGAGGGCCAGATCCTGGACATCGGCCGGGCCTCCCGCGTCTTCCCGCCGCATATCCGCAAGGCCATCACGGCCCGGGACCAGGGCTGCGCCTTCCCGCAATGCACGATCCCCGCATCCTGGTGCGAGGCCCACCACATCGCCTACTGGTCCCGCGGCGGAACCACCGGAGCCGGCAACGGCACCCTGCTCTGCTCCCATCACCACCACGTGATCCACAAGGAACACTGGAGCATCCAGATGCGCACCGGGACCCCCTGGTTCATCCCGCCACCCCACCTCGACCCCGCCCGGACACCCCGCCGGAACAGATACTTCCGCCTGGAGTGACCCCGGCGCCCACGGCTAGTCCCGCCGACGCGTCACCGCCCCCACCGCGCGCAATATCGGCTGCGACTCCGACTTGATCGCCGTCGTCCTCGGCGGCGAGGGCCAGGTCTTGGACACCGGCCGAATCTCTCCGCGTCCTGGTGCGAAGGCCACCCCATCACGTAGTAGTTCCGCGCCGGAACCACCGGAACCCGGCAACGGGACAGGTCGTTAATAAGAGCTCTGGGAGCAGCAGCTATTTCTCAGAGAATCTTGGGCCGAAGACTCACGATTGCAACGCAGTTAGGGCTGCGATACGTTGTGCCTTGAACGACACAATCATGTGGAACCTGGGACGCAACTGTTAGGTGGCGCTCAAGTGTGGATATGAGCCACGCGCGTACTCTTTCAAGAAGGGTTTCGCCCGATGGCAAGCTGCACCAAGATCACCTACTCCACCCCCTGGCACGCGAACCGCGCCCTCCAAGAAATCATCCGGCAGGGCTCGTCATCTGGGGGCAAGTTGCCCGCGAGCGTATACCCATGCGGAGGCTGCAAGGGATGGCACCTGACCTCGAAAAGGGCAGCTGGAAAAGCAAAGAAGTGGCAACGCCATTCTTCGTGAAAGTGTCTCCAGCGCGCTAACGGGACCCTGCCTTACTCGCACCACCACTTGATCCACAAGGACAGCGAACCATCCGGATGCGGACCGACGGCATACCTGGTTCATCCCCGCCGCACGTCGACCCGGCCGGGCCGGGCCGGGCCTTCGGATGATCGCGCCAGCGCGTCATCAAGAGCAATGGTGATCAGGACGTCCGGCCGGTGCAACCAGATCAGCCCCGCCGGCCGAGCGGGCGTTAGAGGAACTCGGCCCGGCCTTCCATTGAAGAGGACGCCAGGGCGTGTTCCCGCCGCGGGATCCTGCCGGCCGCTTTCGCCAGCCTGCCGGCGATGACGGCATGTTTGAAGGCCTCGCCCATGAGCACCGGATTCTGCGCACGGGTCACCGCCGTAGCCAACAGCACGGCGTCGCAGCCGAGTTCCATCGCCAGGGCGGCGTCCGAAGCCGTGCCGATCCCGGCATCCAGCACCACGGGCACGGACGCGCGCGAGACGATCAGCTCGATGTTGTGCGGGTTCAGGATGCCCAGTCCGGTGCCGATCGGGGCGCCCAACGGCATCACGGCCGTCGCGCCGAGGTTTTCGAGCCGGAGGGCAAGCACGGGGTCGTCGTTCGTGTAGGCGAAGACCTTAAAGCCTCGGGCCACCAGCTGTTCGGTTGCGTCCACGAGTTCGACGGCGTCCGGCAGCAGTGTGTGCTCGTCGGCAATGACTTCGAGCTTGACCCAGTCCGTTTCCAGGGCCTCCCGCGCCAGTTCGGCGGTGAGGACGGCGTCCTTGGCGGTGAAGCAGCCTGCCGTGTTCGGCAGCACCCGGATCTGATGGTCCTCGAGCAGCTGGAACAGCGAGCCCGTCTCCGCCGGCGAATAGCGGCGCATCGCCACCGTGGTCAGCTCCGTCCCGGACGCCACCAGCGCCGCCCCGAGCCCGTCCAGGCTCGGCGCACCGCCGGTTCCCATGATGAGGCGGGAGCCGAGCCTTACGCCGTCGACCACGAACGGATCGGCCACCGCACCGGTCATGGGGACGGCCTGTGTTCCTGCGAACGTCGTCTCGTTCATGCTGGTCATCCTCCCTGGACTGCCGTGACAAGTTCGACGTCGTCGCCGTCGGCGAGCGCCGTGGCGTGCCACTGGCTGCGCGGCACCACTTCGGCGTTGCGGGCCACGGCGACACCGAGCTTCCGCCCGTCGGCAGCGCGGCCGTCGGGGCCGATGCTCCGGCCCGTGAGCTGGCTGACGAGTGTGGAGACGGAGGCGCCGTCGGCGACGCTCTGCTCCGTTCCGTTGAGTCGGATGTTCATGCTGCTTCCTTCTTGGGGCTGTCCCCGGACGTATCCGGGATGCGGGAAAAACGGTCGGGGCGGAACCCGGCCCAGCGCGGGTCCGGCGTGAAGTCCATGAGTTGCCGGCACACGACTGCAGCGGCGGGGGTCAGCAGGACGCCGTGCCGGAAGAATCCCGTGGCGATGATGAGCCCCGGGACGTCCCCGCCGTCCGGTCGTGCGACCCGCCCCAACAGCGGGGCGTTGTCCGGTGTGCCGGGCCGGGCCCGCGCCGTGGCTTCCAGCAGCTCCAGCTCGGCGACCGCGGGCACCAGCTGCTGGGCATCCCGCAGCAGCTGGTAAATGCCGCCGGCCGAAACCGCGTGGGGGTCCGACGGCCCGTCCTCGCGCTGGGTGGCCCCAATCACCACGGTGCCGTCCTGGCGGGGGACGATGTACACCGGGACGCCGCGCACCATGCCCCGCACGGTGGCCGTGAGCAGCGGCTGCAGATGCGGGGGCACGCGAAGCCGGAGGATGTCGCCGTAGACGGGGCGCAGCGGCAGCGCCAGTCCTGCGGGCAGCTCCTCGAGCCCGGCGGCGCCGAGCCCGTTGGCGACCACGGTTTCCGCTGCCCGCACGGAACCGCCGCCGGCCAGCCGCACACCCGCCACCTGTCCGTCCTGCCACAGCAGGCCTGCCGCGCGCCGCCGGACGAAGCTGCCGCCTTCCGCACCGAGCACGCCCGCGAGCCGGGTGATCAGCAGGCGGGGGTCCACCTGGTGGTCGGCCGGGATCTCGAAGGCACACGAGATGCCGGGACTCAGCAGGGGCTCCCGGGTGCGTGCCTCGCGCACTGTCAGTGGCTCCACGGCCAGGCCGCACGCCTGCTGGACTTCCCTCAAGTCCGCGAGCGCGCGCCGGTCCGCCGCGTCGGCCCCCACCGCCAGGGTCGGCGTCGTTAAGTAGCCGGTACCCGCCGGGGAATCCGCGCCGGCGGCACCGGCGTCGAGAGCCGCAGCGAATCCTGGCCACAACCGGGAGGCCTCAAGCATCAGTTCCAGGAGCTGCTCCTCCTGGTAGTGCAGTTCACTGACGGGGGCCAGCATGCCGGCCGCGGCCCAGCTGGCTCCGCTGCCGGGAGCATCATCGATCAGGACCACGGATCGGCCCGAGCGGATGGCCTCGAACGCGATGCCATGGCCGATCACCCCGCCGCCGATCACGGCCACGTCGGCAGTCGAATCCCCCGCGATGATTCCCTCTGCGGTACCGGGCCCTGTGTCACAAACCTGGGCGGCGGCGTCATTTGCGGCTCCGGCCGCACGGCCTGCTCGTGTGCCCATGAAGAATTCCTTCCCTACGCCGGTACTAGCCGGATCAGGTCAAGCGGTCGGCTCTGACGCCCTCTCAGCCGGGCAGCGGCGACATGGCTGCTGCGGGCTCCCGCGGTATGCGCCCAGTTTAGAGGAACTAGGCTGGTCCCATGAGCCAGGACCCTCTCCACACCACCGCCCGCCTCTATCTCTGCACCGACGCCCGCAGGGACCGCGGCGACTTCGAGGACTTCGTGGACGCCGCCTTCGCCGGCGGCGTGGACATCATCCAGTTGCGCGACAAGTCGCTCGAGGCCTCCGAGGAGCTGGAACTGCTGGAGGTCCTGCACACCGCAGCGCAGCGCCACGGGCGTCTGTGGGCCGTCAATGACCGGGCGGACATCGCCTCCCTGTCCGGGGCTCCGGTGTTCCATGTCGGTCAGAAGGACATTTCGCTCGACGCCGCCCGCGGCTTTCTCGGCAAGGATGCCGTGATCGGCCTGTCCACCCACAGCCCGAAGCAGGTGGACGCCGCCATCGCTGCCGCGCCCGGCCGCAAAGGACTCGATTACTTCTGTGTTGGCCCCGTGTGGGCGACGCCCACCAAACCCGGACGCGCCGCCGTCGGCCTCGATCTGGTGCGCTACGCCGCCCAGGCGATCGGCGGGGCGGACACGGAGGGAACCGGCAAGGTCAACGAAAGCCTGCTGCCGTGGTTCGCGATCGGCGGGATCGACCTCAGTAACGTGGAGCAGGTAGTCGATGCCGGTGCCCGGCGGATCGTCGTGGTCCGGGCGATCACCGACGCCGCTGATCCGGCCCACGCGGCCGGAGCCTTGCTGGCGGCGCTGGACGCCGCCGCATCCTAAGCAGGTCCCCGGCCCGTAATACCGGCCGGCACTGAAACTATCCGGCGAGACCCAGCTCCGTCATCCGGCGCGCGTGATTCGCTGCGAGTTCGGCCGCCAGGCCGTTGACCAGCGCCCGGGCGCCGGCGTCGTCCAGCCCCGACAGTCCGCCGAGGAACGCGTGCTCAGCGCTGACACGCTGGGCGTGGTTCAGGACCTCCCCCAGCAGGCGCCGGGCCCACAGCGCCAGGCGCGACGCGAGCCGGGGGTCATCGGCCAGGGCCGCCTTGAGGCGGGCCTGCAGCACGGCCGTGGACTCACCGGTGGAGCGGACCTGCCCGATCAACTCACGGGTCGCGGCGTCGACGTACCGGCCCACGACGCCGTAAAAGTCCGCGGCGACCGTGTCGATCACGTAGGCCTTCATGAGGGCCTCGTACCAGTCCGACGGGCGCGTGCGTTCGTGGAAGTGGTCCACCGAGGGCTGGAACGGCAGCATGGCGGCCTCCGTATCCAAGCCCATGTGTTCGAGGCGGGTTCGGACGAGTTCGTAATGCTGGAACTCGACCACCGCCATCCTGCCCAGCACCGCACGGTCATGCAGCGTGGGCGAATACCGGGCACTCGAGGACAGCCGTTCGAAGGCGGAAAGCTCGCCGTACGCCAAGACTCCCAGCAGGTCGGCGATGAAGCTGTTGTAGAGGGCCGGATCGTCCGCAGTTGCGCTCATCATCCAAGACTAATAGCGGAAATCGGGCTACCCTGATTTTCGTGTCCCATCATCGCCTGACCCCCAGTGTCCACGAGCAGCAGAACCAGCTTGCCGGGGCCCTCAAGGCGTTGCGCACCACGCTGGAACTGCCCGGCCCGTTCCCCGAAGTTGTGCTGCGCGACGCGGAGGCGGCAGTGGCCGAGCACAAGCTCCCGGACCTTGACCTCACGCATGTCGAGTTCGTGACCATCGATCCGGCGTCGTCCACCGACTTGGACCAGGCCCTCTTTATCGAACGGAGCGACGGCGGCTACAAGGTCTTCTATGCCATCGCCGACGTCCCCTCTTTTGTCGCCCCGGGCGGGGCGCTCGACGCCGAGACCCGGCGCCGCGGCCAGACCTTCTACACCCCGGACGGCCGGATTCCGCTGCATCCGGAGATCATCAGCGAGGCCGCCGGCAGCCTGCTCGCCGGGCAGCTGTGCGCTGCTTTCGTCTGGGAGTTCGAGCTCGACGCCGCGGCAGAGGTCGCCTCGGTCCTCGTGCGCCGGGCACAGGTCCGCAGCCGCGCGAAGCTCAACTACAAGGGCGTGCAGGCCGAGCTCGACGCCGGCACCGCGTCGCCCGTGCTGCAGCTGCTGAAAGAAGTAGGCATTAAACGGGTGGAACTGGAACGCCTGCGCGGCGGCGCGAGCCTGAACATGCCGGAACAGGAGATCCAGCAACTGCCCGACGGCGGCTACCGGATCGTGGCGGCCCCGCCGCTGCCGGTGGAGGACTGGAACGCCCAGATTTCACTCATGACCGGGATGGCCGCCGCGGCGCTCATGCTCCAGGGCAAAGTCGGCATCCTGCGCACCATGCCCGCCCCGGACGAGGCGTCACTGCGCCACTTCCACCGGCAGACCCACGCCCTCGGCAAGCCCTGGGACGGGGAAATGCGCTACGGCGAGTACCTGCGGACCCTTGACCCGACGGACCCCCGGCAGCTGGCCATTGTGCATTCGGCCGGGATGCTCTTCCGCGGTGCCGGATACACACCCTTCGACGGCACAGTGCCCAACGCCGCCGTCCAGGCCGCCATTGGCGCCGCCTACGCCCATTCCACGGCACCGTTGCGGCGGCTGGTCGACCGCTTCGTGCTGGTGATCTGCGAGGCCCTGAGCAACGGCACCGAAGTTCCTGCCTGGGCCCGGGAGGCGCTGCCGTCCCTCCCTGCCATCATGGGCACCTCGGACCAGCTGGCCGCGAAACTGGAGCGGCTGTCGCTGGACACCGTTGAGGCGGCGCTGCTCGTCAACCACATCGGCCAGGAATTCGACGCTGTCGTCATCTCCGGTCCCAAGCCGGCCAAGGGCACCAACGGCACCAGCAACGGCAACGGGAAGACCAACGGCAACGGAAACGGCCCGTCCGGGATCGTCCAGATCGCCGAGCCCGCCGTGACCGCACGCTGCCCCGGCGAGCTGGAACCGGGCACCAAAGTCCGGGTCCGGGTGGTGTCCTCGGACATCGCCACGCGGGAAATCCAGTTGGAGCTCGTGGGCTGACGGCCCGCTGGCGGTCCGCGGGCCGTCCCCACGCCGTCGCCAGCCAGCGCTGCCGGCCGCCCTCCCGGTCACCTTCCGAGGCGCAATCACCCGCCCAGTCGAGGATCCGCGCCTTGTACAGCTAGACTGAAGAGGTAGAAATGGATGCCCGGTCGTTGATTTCCATGATTTTCGAATTCAACAAGCCCGCCCCTACGCGATCTTGAGATACACCCGCTGGTCCCCAGTGCCAGCATTTAGATAGCCCGCGATCGGCTTCCACTGGAATTGCTTGCGCGCCTGAGCGTGCTCCGGAACGGCCGCCATGGCCGGCCCCGTTGAGCAAGCAGCGCAGCCCAAAATGAATAAGGAAACTCCCCTGTGAGTGAATTGCACACGCACCAGCTTCTGACCGATGAGTCCGGCACGGAGACCATCGAGCCCGAAGAGACCATCATCTCGGACGAAAAGCCGCACGAGATTGCCGAGAAGACCTTTGCCGACTTCAATGTCCGCGCGGACATCGTGGAATCCCTGGCCGACGCCGGCATCACCCACCCCTTCCCGATCCAGGCCATGACCCTGCCGGTCGCACTGGCAGGGCATGACATCATCGGCCAGGCCAAGACCGGTACTGGCAAGACGCTCGGCTTCGGCATCCCGGCGCTGCAGCGCGTCGTCGGCCGCGACGACGCCGGCTTCGACAAACTGGCCGTTCCCGGCGCCCCGCAGGCCCTGGTGATCGTGCCCACCCGCGAGCTCGCCGTCCAGGTAGCCAAGGACCTCGAAAACGCCGCCAAGAAGCGCAACGCCCGCATCGCCACCATCTATGGTGGCCGCGCTTACGAGCCGCAGGTCGAGGCGCTGCAGAACGGCGTCGAGGTTGTCGTCGGCACCCCCGGCCGCCTGATCGACCTCTTCAAGCAGAAGCACCTGAGCCTGAAGAACGTCAAGATCGTCATCCTCGACGAAGCCGACGAGATGCTGGACCTTGGGTTCCTGCCGGACGTCGAGACCCTGATCGCCGGCACGCCCGCGGTCCGCCAAACGCTCCTGTTCTCCGCCACCATGCCCGGCCCGGTCATCGCCATGGCCCGCCGCTACATGACCCAGCCGACCCACATCCGCGCCGCGGACCCGGACGACGAGGGCCTGACCAAGCGCGACATCCGCCAGCTGATCTACCGTGCCCACAGCATGGACAAGGTGGAAGTGGTAGCCCGCATCCTGCAGGCCCGCGGACGCGGCCGGACCATCATCTTCACCAAGACCAAGCGCACCGCCGCGAAGGTGGCCGAGGAACTGGTGGACCGCGGTTTTGCTGCGGCCGCCATCCACGGTGACCTCGGCCAGGGCGCCCGCGAACAGGCGCTGCGCGCCTTCCGCAACAACAAGGTGGACGTCCTCGTTGCCACCGACGTCGCCGCCCGCGGCATCGACGTCGACGACGTCACCCACGTAATCAACTACCAGTGCGTCGAAGACGAGAAGATCTACCTGCACCGCGTGGGCCGCACCGGCCGTGCCGGCAACAAGGGCACCGCCGTGACCTTTGTTGACTGGGACGACATGCCGCGCTGGGGGCTCATCAACAAGGCCCTCGGCCTGAGCTACCCCGAGCCCGTGGAAACCTACTCGTCCTCGCCCCACCTGTTCGAGGAACTCGACATCCCTGCAGGCACCAAGGGCCGGCTGCCGCGCGACAAGCGTGTGCTGGCCGGCGTCGACGCGGAGGTCCTCGAAGACCTCGGCGAGACCGGCAAGAAGAACTCGCGCACCAGCGCAAAGGACAGCGGAAGGGACGGCGCAAAGGACGGCAGCCGCACGAGCAGCCGTGACGGCGCCCGTGAAGGCAGCCGCACGAGCAGCCGTGACGGCGCCCGCGAGGGCAGCCGCACCGGCGGACGTGACTCGCGCCGCAGCGGCACCGAAGCCGGCGGCCGCTCCGGCGACCGCCGTCGCCGTCCCGCCGAGGCCGATGCCGCCACGGCGTCCCCCGCGAACGGACAGGGACCGGAAGCTGCCGCCGCCGCTCCGGCGAAGGCCCCCACCGAGGTGGACCGGGCGACCCGTGCCCGGCGCCGGACCCGCACCCGCCGCCGCAACGGCGAGGTAGTGGCCGGCGGCGACGCACAGCCGAGCGGCGCCGAGGCCTAATCCCCTCCATGACTGACACCGTCTGGGCGCCGGACGGCAGCAACCTGGTGGTTCACGCGGACAACGCGGAATACCTCCCCACGCTGCCGGACGGCGCCTTCACACTGATTTACGTGGACCCGCCCTTCAACACCGGCCGGGTCCAGCGGCGCCAGGAAACCAGGATGGTGCTCAACGCCGGCGGCGAGGGTGACCGCGTCGGGTTCAAGGGCCGGTCCTACGACACCATCAAGGGCGCGCTGCACAAGTACGACGACGCGTTCAGCGACTACTGGTCCTTCCTCGAGCCCCGGCTCGTGGAGGCCTGGCGGCTCCTGGCCGACGACGGCACTCTGTACCTGCACCTGGACTACCGCGAGGTGCACTACGCAAAGGTCATGCTGGACGCGATCTTCGGCCGCGAATGTTTCCTGAACGAGATCATCTGGGCGTACGACTACGGTGCAAGGGCCAAGTACCGCTGGCCCACTAAGCACGACAACATCCTCGTCTACGTCAAGAACCCGGCGAAGTACCACTTCGACAGCGCCGAGGTGGACCGTGAGCCCTACATGGCGCCCGGACTGGTGACCCCCGCCAAGCGCGAGCTCGGCAAGTTGCCCACGGACGTGTGGTGGCACACGATCGTTTCGCCGACCGGCAAGGAGAAAACCGGCTACCCGACGCAGAAGCCGGAGGGGCTGATCCGCCGCGTGGTTGCGGCCTCGAGCCGGCCGGGCGACTGGTGCCTGGACTTCTTCGCAGGTTCTGGCACGCTCGGGTCCGTGGCCGCGAAACTCGACCGCAGGTTCGTGTGCGTGGACCAGAACCAGCCGGCCATCGACGTCATGGCCAAGCGCCTGGCCGCGCAGGCGCAGTTCACGTCTTTCCCGACGGTCTGACCCGCCGCTCTCACCGCGCCCCGCCGTTCCAGCGAGCCCCGCCGTTCCCACCCGTTGTGCTATCACTTGTGGCGGCTATTCGGGGCCCGGGGGGGCTTCAAACGGACGCTAAATGATAGCGCAACCCGGGGCCGGGGCGGCTTTTCAGCGCACCACGGACGAGCCTGTGCC
The DNA here is from genome assembly GCF_056406175.1 of Arthrobacter sp. P1_D12. Classification (NCBI taxonomy): domain Bacteria; kingdom Bacillati; phylum Actinomycetota; class Actinomycetes; order Micrococcales; family Micrococcaceae; genus Arthrobacter; species Arthrobacter sp. P1_D12. The sequence goes on along the minus strand of NZ_JBFUAR010000005.1, from coordinate 405,749 downwards.
CAGTTCCTCGATCCGGGCAAAGACTTCTGCGGAGGTCAGGTTCTCGCCCAACAGGTTCGGCTTTCCTGCGCCGTGGTAATCGGAGGACCCTGTGATCAGCAGGCCATAGCGTTCGGCGATGCGGCGCAGGAACGTCCGGCCCTCCTCGGGGTTGTCCCGGTGGTAGATTTCCAGGCCTGCCAGGCCGGCGTCGATCATCTCCCGGAAGGTCCCCTCCCCCACGATCCGGCCGCGGGCGGATGCCACGGGGTGGGCGAACACCGGCACGCCCCCCGCCGCACGGACCAGTTCGACAGCGAGCGCCGGCTCCGGCGCATAGTGCTGGACCCAGTAGCGCGAACGTGCTGTGAGGATGGAACCAAAAGCCTCGGCCCGGTCTTCCACCACACCGGCCGCGACGAGCGCGTCGGCGATGTGCGGGCGGCCCAGGGTGGCCCCCGGCGCGACGTGGTGAATCACGTCGTCCCATGTCAGCGGGTAGTCCTCCGACAAAAGGGTGACCATCTTCTGCGCCCTCGTGTGCCGGGCGTCCTTGGACTTGGTGATTTCCTCAAGCAGTCCGGGATGCGCGGGGTCGTGGAGGTAGCTGAGCAGGTGGACGCTGATGCCTTCCGCTGTGCGGCAGGAGATCTCCATCCCCGGGACCAGCGCGACCCCGGCTTTCCGGGCGGCGACGGCGGCCTCCGCCCACCCGGCAGTGGAATCGTGATCGGTCAGGGCGATGACGTCGAGGCCCGCGGCGGCGGCGGACTCCATGACGCCGGCCGGCGCCTGGGTGCCGTCGGAAACGTTGGAGTGCGCATGCAGGTCAATCCTCACCTCACCAGCCTAGTAGATGGCAGTATCCAAAGCCTCGGCCCCTTCTTGCCGGGCCCTGCAGCGGCCCTGCAGCGCGAGCGCGCCGTTGGCCTAAGCCGCGGCGCTGGTGAGACTATGGGACGGTGAACGATGCAGATAACACCCTAGTCTCCGCTTCCCAGCCCCTCGAAGAGCGCGTCAACAACCGCTCGCAGCGGCCCAGCTCCGACGCCTTCAAAGCCTTCATGGCCAGCAACTGGGCGCCGGCCTCGCAACAGCTCCCCGAGCGGGACGCCGTCGCGGGCCACGCCGCAGGCCGGCGCCGCTCCATCTCAGGCCAGTTCAAAGGTGAACGCCTGGTCATCCCCGCCGGCCCACTGAAGGTCCGCTCGAACGACTGCGACTACCGCTTCCGGCCGCACTCCGCCTTCGCTCACCTCACCGGCCTCGGCCTGGACCACGAACCTGATGCGGTCCTGATCCTGGAACCGGTCGCGGAGGGCACCGGCGACGACGGCGGAAACCACCACGCCACGCTGTACTTCCGCCCGTTGGCCGGCCGCGACACCGAGCAGTTCTACGCCGATTCCCGCTCCGGGGAGTTCTGGATCGGCGCACGCCCGACCCTGGCCGAGTTCAAGGCCAAGCTGGGACTCGACACGGCCGACATCGCCGAACTCGAACTCGCCATCACCAAGAATGTCGGTGCGCCGGAGATCGGCGGAATCTCCATCAGGCTGGTCCGCAAGGTTGACGAGAACATCGACGCGCTCGTCGACACTGCCCGCTACAACACGGCCAAGGACCCCGACAACCTCGACCTGAGCGTGCTCGACGCCCTGGACGAGAAACTCACAGAGGCCCTCTCGGAACTGCGCCTGCTCAAGGACGAGTGGGAAATCGAACAGATGAAGATCGCCGTCGCCGCCACCGTTGCCGGTTTCACCGAGGTGGTCAAGGCGATCCCGCGGGCGCTGACCCACCACCGCGGCGAGCGCGTCGTGGAAGGGGCGTTCTTCGCCCGGGCCCGCGAGGAAGGCAACGAGCTCGGCTACGACACCATCGCCGCCTCCGGCAACAACGCCACCGTGCTGCACTGGACCCGGAACACCGGCAAGATCAACGCGGGCGAACTGCTGCTGCTGGACGCCGGAGTCGAGGCCGATTCCCTCTACACCGCGGACATCACCCGTACCCTGCCGGCCAACGGCAAGTTCTCCGAGGTCCAGCGCAGGGTCTACGAGGCAGTGCTCGACGCCGCCGACGCCGGCTTTGCCGCCGCCCAGCCGGGCACGAAGTTCCGGGACATCCACACGGCAGCCACCACGGTGCTGGCCGAGCGGCTTGCCGAATGGGGCCTCCTGCCCGTCTCCGTCGAGGAAGCCGTGAGCACCGAGGGCCAGCAGCACCGCCGGTGGATGCCGCACGGCACCAGCCACCACCTCGGCCTCGACGTCCACGACTGCGCCCAGGCGAAGCGGGAACTCTACCTCGACGGCGTGCTCACGCCCGGCATGGTGTTCACGATCGAACCCGGCCTGTACTTCAAGAGCGAGGACATCGGCATCCCCGAGGAATACCGCGGCATCGGCGTCCGGATCGAGGACGACATCCTCATGACGGCCGACGGCCCGGTCAACCTCAGCGCCGCACTGCCGCGCAAGGCCGACGACGTCGAGTCCTGGATGGCCGGCATCTACCTGGAAGTAGACGGCCAGACGCCGTAGGTCAGTCAGGCAGTAAACAGCAAGAAAAGCAGCAAAAAAGGGAGGGTCCCGGATGTCCGGGACCCTCCCTTGTTGCTGCCTGTTTTTCCTTGGCCTCAGTGTTGCCTGAATCAGTGCTGCTGGCCGTCCTGGCCTGCCGCGGGCTTCTCGCTGTCCGTGACCCTGACCCCGTACTGCGGGCGGCCGTCCGGGAGATCCGGATAGCTCACCCCGGAAACCCGGCCGGCCGGGCGGGCCGCCGCCTCCTCAGCCGCGGCCGGTGCCGTCGGAGCGGGGCCTGCGGGGCCCTCCTGCTGGGGCGCACCGCCCTGGTACTGCCCGGCCGGGTCTGCGCCGGTCTCAGGCGTTCTCTGGCCGTACGGGTCGTTCCAGCCCGCGGGGCGCTGCGGTGCTTGGCTCTGCTGTCCCGGCTGCTGTGGGCCGGGCTGCTGCGGTGCCTGGTGACGGTAGTCCTGCTGAGCGAAACCGCCGGCCGCGGCACCGGACGCGTCATGCGCCGTCATGGGCAGCTGGTGGAGCAGGCGCCGCGCTTCGCCGGCGGCCTCGAAGGAGACCACGACGTCGTAATTGGTCGCCACCACCTGGCTGGTTGAGGTGAAGTCACGCTTGCCGCGCTGCATGGCGTACGTGACGATGCCAAACAGCATGAAGAACGCGGCACCCATCAGCACTGACGTCACAATCGAGAAATAACCGGGGGTTGTGGAGAAGAAGGACAGCATGACGCCGACGAACAGGCCGAACCACATGCCGCTGAGGGCGCCGGAGAGGGCGACGCGGGGGTAGGTGAGCCGGCCGGTCACCCGCTCGACCATCTTCAGGTCATTGCCCACGATCGACACCATCTGCACGGGGAACTGCTGGTCAGCCAGGTAGTCCACCGCCTTCTGGGCATCCAGGTAGGAGTTGTAGGAACCGACAACGTCGCCTCTCGGGACGGTGCGGGCCTCGTCCGAGCCGTTGGGGGCACCGGCCCTGGGAGCACCAAAAATGTTTGACATATGCCCATTCTCACCCATCGGGCTGGTGTGCGGCTGGAAATTCAGCTAAAAGAGAGCAGACTCGGTAGCCTGTAGGGGTGAGCACGAATCTTTCGCGAGTGTTTGTCGCGCGCCTCCTCGGACTGGACGTCTTCGACCCATTGGGCGACCGTCTGGGTCGGCTGCGCGATGTCGTGGTGCTCTCCCGCGGAACCAGAGGCGCCCCGCACGTGGTGGGCATCGTCGTCGAGGTCCCCGGCAAGAAGCGCGTCTTCGTGCCGATGACCCGGATTACGTCCATAGACCAGACCCAGGTCATCTGCACCGGGCTGGTCAATCTCCGCCGTTTCGAACAGCGCGGCGCGGAAACCCTTGTGGTGGCCGAAATGTTCGACCGCCGGGTGACCCTTGCGGACGGCAGCGGCGACGCGACCATCGAGGACATCGCCATGGACCGGCACCGCTCCGGCGACTGGTTCGTCAGCAAGCTCTTCGTCCGCCGCGGCCACTCCCTCTCGCCCCTGAGCCGGCTGCGCCGCAATGAAACCCTCATCATCGACTGGGCCGATGCCCGGCAAGGCGCCAAGACCGAGCCACAGGCCGCCACCCAGTTCGTGGCCACGCACGAGGACCTCAAGCCCGCCGACTTCGCCGAGGCCCTGCAGGAAATGAGCGACAAGCGCCGCTTCGAGGTTGCGAGCGAACTCCAGGACGAACGGCTCGCGGACGTCCTGCAGGAGATGCGCGAAGGCGATCAGGTGGAGATCCTCTCCGCCCTGGACGTCAACCGCGCCGCCGACGTCCTCGAGGAGATGGATCCGGACGACGCCGCCGACCTCCTCGCCGAACTCCCCAGCGCCCAGGCTGAAGAACTCCTGCAGTTGATGGAACCCGAAGGCGCCGAAGACGTCCGCCGCCTGCTCGAATACGACGAGGACACCGCCGGCGGGCTCATGACGCCCGTGCCGGTGATCCTTCCCCCGGAAGCAACCGTCGCCGAGGCACTCGCGCACGTCCGCCGGGAGGAACTCTCCCCCGCCCTGGCGTCGTCGATCTTCGTCGCCCGGCCCCCGTTGGAGACGCCGACGGGACGATTCCTCGGCGTCGTCCATATCCAGCAGCTCTTGCGCTTTCCGCCGCCGGAGCCGCTGGGCAATCTGGTGGACAAGAGCCTGGAGCCGGTCTCCGACCAGGCCCACATCAGCGAGGTCGCCCGCGCGCTGGCAACGTACAACCTCAACTCGCTTCCAGTTGTCAACGATGACGGACGGCTTGTGGGGGCGGTGACTGTTGACGACGTGCTTGATCATCTGTTGCCGGACGACTGGCGCGCCCACGAGGACGATGCCCCGATAAGAAAGCTTGGAGGCCGCATTGGCTGATCCCACAGCACCACGGACCTCCAATGTCCGCCCTGGCGGCAGGACCACCGGCGGCCTCGACACGCCCCTGAGCGGCCGGCAGCGTATCCTGCCCAACTTCCGTCCCGACCCGGACGCCTTCGGCCATGCCACGGAAGGCTTCGCCCGTTTCATGGGAACCCCCGCGTTCCTGATGTACATGACGGTGTTCTGCTTGTTCTGGCTGGGCTGGAACACGTGGGCGCCGGAGGAATGGCAGTTCGATTCACGGGCGCTGGGGTTCACGCTGCTGACCCTCATGCTGTCCCTGCAGGCCTCCTACGCCGCGCCCCTGCTGCTGCTGGCCCAGAACCGCCAGGACGACCGCGACAAGGTCTCGCTGCAGCAGGACCGTCAGCGGGCCGAGCGCAATCTCTCCGACACTGAATACCTGACCCGGGAACTTGCGTCCCTGCGCATCGCGCTGCGCGAGGTCGCCACCCGCGATTACGTCCGCGCCGAGCTCCGCAGCCTGCTGGAGGACATGCTGGAGGCCCAGGAGGAACTGCGCACCCACGATCCTTCCGCCGGCGCCCACGAGACCCCGCGGGAAAAGGTCAAGGAGAAGATGAAGGAGCGGCGCGACAAGCAGCGCAGCCCCCGGACCCAGCAAATCCCCCGGGTCAAGGCCGGCGGCAAGCGCGATGACCCGGCGAAGGACCGTGCGGTGGACCCGTCGCAGGACTCTTCACAGGACCCGACAGGGAACCCCTCGGGGAAACTGCCGAACCCGTCGGCGAACCACTCTGAGGCCGTGACCGATCCCACCCGCCAGCCCGCACACCGCACCATCCCCGAAAGCTGAGCATCGCCCGCATGAGCACCCCGCTGGAACAGGCAGTGCACGGCGCACTTGCCACCGTGATCGACCCTGAGCTCCGCCGCCCCATCACCGAGCTCGGCATGGTGGAGTCCGTTGAGATCGGCGACGGCGGCCGCGTGCGGATCGCGGTGCTGCTGACCATCGCGGGCTGCCCGCTGCGCGGCACCATCACGGCGGACACCGAGGCTGCATTGTCCGCCGTCCCGGGCGTCACCGGCGTGGACGTGGACCTTAAAGTGATGACGCAGGTCCAGCGCGACGCCCTCAAGGAGCAGTTGCGGGGCGCCGGCGCCCAGCGCGGCATCCCGTTCAACGCGCCGGGCTCGCTGACCAAGGTGTACGCCGTCGCGAGCGGCAAGGGCGGCGTGGGCAAGTCCTCCGTCACGGTCAACCTGGCATGCGCCCTGGCCGCCCAGGGGCTCCGTGTGGGGATCGTAGACGCGGATGTGTACGGTTTCTCCGTTCCGGCGCTGATGGGCATCACACAGGCCCCCACGCGGGTGGACGACATGATCCTGCCGCCCGTGGCCTACGGGGTCAAGGTCATCTCCATCGGCATGTTCGTCACCGGGAACCAGCCCGTGGCGTGGCGGGGCCCGATGCTGCACAGGGCGCTCGAGCAGTTCCTCACCGACGTCTACTTCGGCGACCTCGACGCCCTCTTCCTGGACCTGCCCCCCGGCACCGGCGACATCGCGATCTCCGTCGCCCAGCTGCTGCCCAAGGCGCAGATCCTCGTCGTGACCACTCCGCAGGCGGCCGCCGCGGATGTTGCCGAGCGGGCGGGTGCGATCGCCACCCAGACGGGCCAGACCGTGGCCGGCGTCGTGGAAAACATGTCGTATCTTGAACTGCCCGACGGCGGCAGGATGGAACTGTTCGGCAGCGGCGGCGGCGCCGTGCTGGCCGAGCGCCTCTCGGCCACCGTGGGTGAGGACGTGCCGCTGCTGGGCCAGATTCCACTCGAAGTCCTGCTGCGTGAGGGTGGGGATTCCGGAGTGCCGCTGGTGCTGGGCCGTCCGGAGACTCCTGCGGCCGTGGCCTTGGCGGGGATCGCCGGCAGGCTGGCGTCGGTTCCCCGCGGCCTCAAGGGCATGCCGCTGGGTCTGCAGCCCCGCTGACAGGGCCCGTCCGCATCCCTGCGAAGGCACTGCGGCAGGTCCGCCGAGGGAAGTCCTAGGTCGCCTCTGAGTCGAAGGGTGCCGGTTCGCCCTCGGGCAGCCGCTCGAGCACCCGCTCGGGGCGGTGCACGGCGACGGCAGTCGCGGCAGCGGCCGCGGAGACCGTTGCGGGTGCCCCGGCGCTCATCGGCTTGGTGTCATCGTCAAGGAGCGCTTCCTTGATGATCCGGCGGGGATCGTACTGGCGCGGATCGTACTTCTTCCAGTCGACCTCATCGATGTCGATGCCGACTTCTTCCTTGATCTGTTCCCGCGCACCGGACGCCATCCGGCGCACTTCCTTGACAATATTGGCAAGTTTCTGGGTGTATTCGGGCAGCCTGCTGGGACCAATCACCAGAAGGCCGATGATCAGCAGAAGTAAGAACTCCGGTCCATTGATTCCAAGCACTTTAGGAAGGTTACCCTCTCGCTCGGGCTGGCGACGATTCCGCGAAGTCCGTATGCCGGCCATGTCCGGCCCGTCCCTGCCTCACGGTGCCAGGTGCTCCAGGATTCGGCTCAATCCACGTTCGATCCGTTCCGGAATTCCGTTGTGCGAGGCCGGCACGGGAGTGCCACTGCTGACCCGGGTCAGCGCGGCAACGCCGTCGTCCGCCTGCTCGGCCGGCAGGTCAGAAATGTACGTGTATGTCGCCGCCGACGTCTGGTAGATGGCCCGGTAGGGCGGGGCGGGGTTTACCCAAAGAAAGCCATTTCCGGGTTCGGGGGCGGCCGACGGCGTGCCGGCCTTGGCCGGGATGAAGCCGTCTGCCACGGCGGTGTGTCCGGTCAGCACGTTGATGGGCGAAACTTCGGCCCGTGCGGGTGCGGGGGGCGCCGCGGGCGCCCGCGTCGAGGCGTGCTGCTCAAGGACCGTGGCGAAGTGCCGGCCATCCGTGAGGCGAAGTTCCAGGACCTCGTCCCCGGAGATGACGCCGGCGCGGGCCCAGATGAGGTGGAATCCGAGCTCGTGCAGCTCCGGACATGTCCATCCTTGCGAGCGGAACGCGGCAAGCTCGCCGGTGTTCAGCGTCCCGTCAGGGGTGAAGTCGGGCTCGCCGCCGAGGCCGAACGCGACACGGGGCCCGGTTCCCTCAGCGCCGGGGACGCCGGATCCGCTGGCGTCGAACAGCTCCGTTGCACCGAGCGGCTCACCGCTGGCGGGCAGCCCGGGGGCATCCGGGTGGGCGAGGGTGGCAGTCTCTGCACCCTCGGCGGGGACCGCGTCGTCGCCTCCCATGACGTACGCGGTGCCGGTCATGAGGGCCAAGGCGGCGACGGCTCCGCCGACAGCAAGTACCGGCAGGCGCGGGCCGCGGCGGCGGGCGCCGTGTGGACCCGCGGCGACGGCGCGACCGGCGACCGGCCCCGCCGTCCTTGGCCCACCCGTCGCGGGGTGTTCTGCATGGAACCGGTCCGAGGGCCACGGACGATGGCCGGCCCCGGCGGCGTCAGCCGCGCCCGGCCTTTCCGCTGCGTCCAATACTTCCGCTGTGACGGCCGGGTCGGGGCGTTCCGCCATGGCCCGTTCCGGAGCTGAAGGTGCCGAAGGTGTAGGAGCTGAAGGTGCCGGAGCTGCAGGCGCCGGAGCTGCCGGGGCTGTTTGTTCCCGCTCCGCTTCGGCGGTCCGTTCCGACGCCGCCCGTTCCGCGGCCAGCTGACCGGTCCGTGCCAGGAGCCGTGCAGTCAGGTCCTCACTGGCCTCGGGCACGGCGGCGCCGCGGAGCTTCTCGAGGTACTGGCGTTCGCGCTGTTGCCGGGCGCGGCATTCGGCACATGCTTCCACGTGGTCGTGGCGGCCGGCGGCCCATTTCCGGGTAGCCCCGGGCCCGCACCAGAACCTGCAGCCTGGTGCTCCCAGTAAACGTCTCAGCAGACCCATTGACCGGTTCAGAGGAGGCCGGCGATGCGCGGCATCTTGAGCCGCGGCTTGAGGGACTGCTTGGCCGGTTGCGCCGGGCGCGGGTCGCGATGCGCGAGCTTTTCACGGAGTATTGTCCGGCCGCGGTGAATCCGGGACCGGACGGTCCCGAGTTTGATGTCCAGCGCGGCGGCGACCTCGTCGTAGGAGAGCCCTTCAAGGTCGCACAGCACGACGGCGGCGCGGAAGTCAGGCGGAAGTTCCTCGAGCGCTGCCTGGACATCGACGTCGAGGTTGTTGAATTCGAAGCTTTGCTCCGGCCCGGGCTCCCGGCCCGGCAGCCGCGACTCGGCGTCGTCGGCCAAAGCGTCAAAGCGGATCCGGCTCTTGCGACGGGCCTGGTCCAGGAACAGGTTGGTGGTGATCCGGTGCAGCCAGCCATCGAGCGTGCCGGGCTTGAAGTTCTCGAGTGAACGGAAGACCCGGACGAACACCTCCTGGGTGAGGTCCTCGGCGTCGTACTTGTTTCCGGTCAGCCGGTACGCAAGGCGGTAGACCTTGGCGGAGTGGTTCGTCACCACTTCCTCCCAGGTCGGCCGGACCCATTCGGCTTCCGCCGCGGTCCGGGACTGGCCGGTTGAATCTGTTGCCTCAGTTGCCGGGACAGGTGCCAGAATCGACATCGTCCACTCCCCTCGTGGATGGTACCTACGCCTGAATTGTGCCTGCTTGCACAGGTTCCTGCACCATTCATTCGACGCCGATCACCACGCGGATGAGCGGATACCCATCATTTCAAAATAAGCTGGGAATTTCCTGATCCACCGCGGTCTTCCGCCGAAGGCAGAACGACCCCCTCCGGCCGGGGCCACGGTGCTGCCGCCTCCGCGTCCCGTCCCGCCGGACACAGTACGCTGTAGGGAACACTCCCCTGCCGCCCAGAAAGCGATATCCCATGAGCGCCGATAAGTCCACGAGCTGGTCCTATGCAGAAGATCTGCCTGCCGAGGATGAGGTCCTGTTGCACGCGCGCGAACGGTCCTTCGAGCTTGGCGTGACCCCGATCGGCCCCGGCGTGGGCGCCGTGCTGACGGTGCTGGCGGCGGCGTCCAAGGCACAGACCGCCGTGGAGATCGGCACCGGCGCAGGCGTGTCCGGCGTGTGCATCCTGCGCGGGCTGGGTCCGCAGGCTGTCCTGACCACTATCGACGTCGACGTCGAACACCTCAAGGCAGCGCGCGAAGCGTTCCAGGAGGCCGGCAGCCCGGCCAACCGCACCCGCACCATTTCTGGCCGGGCCGGGGATGTCCTGCCGCGGCTTACGGACGGCGCCTATGACCTCGTCTTCATTGACGCGGACAAACCGAACTACCCCAGCTACGTCGAACAGGCCGTGCGGCTGCTCAAATCCGGCGGGCTGCTAATCGTCAATGATGCCCTCGACAAGGACCGGGTCGCGAACCCGGCCGCCCGGGAAGCCACCACCGTGGTGTTGCGCCAGATCGGCAAGTCCATCCGCGACGACGACCGTCTTGCCTCCGCCATGCTGCCCACCGGAGACGGCCTGCTGATCGCGGTGAAGAAGTAGCAGCCAGGATTCACTAGCCCGGGTGCAAGGGGCGGGTACTGACAGCAAAGGGCGGGGTCCGCAGCCTGTTGGCCGGGACCCCGCCCTGTTGCGAAGCTCTTGGCGTGACGCTATTCGGTGACGCCGACGAGGCATTCCTTGAGGTTTGTCGCCTCAGCGGCATTGAGTTCGACTACAAGCCGCCCCCCGCCTTCGAGCGGAACACGCATGATCAGGCTTCGTCCCTCTTTCGTCACTTCCATAGGGCCGTCGCCGGTGCGTGGTTTCATTGCCGCCATAAGGAATATCCCCTCCATTAGTCCCTGACATACCAGCCCGGCCGGGCTGCGTCCGCTTGGCCAATCAAGCCGTCCGGCAGCGCTCCAGGAGGCTGCCGTGACCGGCAAACTCACAAATAAACCGCTTACAAACTGTGTGCTTCTTGTCCTTGCTTATCCTCTATTATCGCGTAACAATGCGCCCGTAGCTAATCGTTGGACTTTCCAGCGCGTCCCGCCAGGCCGGGCCGGCGCCGCGAAATGGTGCTGTGCGTCACGGCGGGTAGTCCCCTCCGCCCGGCAGTTGCGCCCACGCCCACAGCCACACAATCCAGACGATCTGCAGCAGCACGAACATGACCACCACGGTGCCCCGGTAGGCGCGGGAACGCGAGAGAAGGGCGGCGCTGAGGGCGAGCGGGAACAGCGGCAGCAGCATCCTGAACGTGCTGGTCTGGGGGTGCAGGAAGACCAGCAGGTAGCCCATATAGCAGCAGCACCAGAGCCTCAGCTCGGTGCCCAGGGCGACGACCGGCCGGGACATCATCAGCAGCGTGAACGCGGCAACGAACACGAAGGGAGCCAGCACGCCGAGCGTCGGCCCGAACAGCATAATGCCGGCGTCGAACCATGGCTTGAACGGCACCAGGTCATCGCCCCGCCATGCGGTTTCGGTCTTGGTGTAGGCGCCCGGATCGCCAGTTGCGGCCCAGGCGATGGCAGGCCACAGCAGCGCACCGATGCCGCTGACGGCGGTGAGCCCGCCCAATGACCACAGCTCGGCGACGCCGTCCCGGCGTTGCACTGTGACGCCCTGTGTCGCGGGGCTCTGATTCGCGGAGTGTTGCGCCGTGGGGGATTGCGCGGTACGGGATTGCGCCGTGCGGATTTGCGCTGTGCGGGTTTGCGCTGTGCGGGTTTGCGCTGTGCGGGTTTGCGCGGTGAGGTGCTGCCAGAAACGGTAGAGCAGCAACAGGCCCATCATCGCCGCAAACGGAACCCCCGTGGGCCGGGAAAGGCACATCAGGACCACAACGGGCATCGCCCACAGGTACCGGCGCTCCATGACAAGCAGCAGCGCGGCGCCGAGGAGCAGCAGGTTGAGGGATTCGGCGTAGGGCACCTGCAGCACCGGCGCCACCGGGAAAGCCGCCAGGAACACGGTCCCCCAGAGCGCCGTGCGGTGCGTGGCCCGGTGCCGGAAAATTCTGTACGCCACGAGGGCTGCACCCACTCCGGACACCAGGGCGATGGCCGTCAGGGACCACGCCGGGCCCGTGCCTGTCAGGCCGGACACCACCCGGCCCAGCACGGGAAACAGGGGGTAGAAGGCCCACGTGTTCTCCTGGACGGTGCCGGCGTCGTCGGTCGGCAGAAGCGCCGGATACCCCGCCTGCAGCGCTTGGGCGTACCAGCGGGCATCCCAGATGTTGATGAAGTCCCAATAGTCGGGCTTGGCGGGAAACCACGGATTCACGCCCTGGTGCAGGGCGGCGGCCATGAAGATGCAGGCGCTGACCAGCCTCGCGGCGATGTAGAGTCCGGCCACCTGCGCCCACCAGGGCCACCGCGCCATCCCGGCGCCCGCGGCGGCGATGCGGCTCCACAGGGCCGCGTTCAACCCCTGGGGCTTCCGGGCCCCAGGCGCCGCGACGGTCTCCGGGTCTTCCACGCGGCTCACGGACGCTCTTCGGTCGGCGGACGGAGGCGCTCCAGTTCCTCCCCAAGTGCCTCGATCTCCTGGTCCTTGGCGACGATCTGCTCCCGCAGGTCATCCAGGACCTGATCCACCTGGTCCATCCGGTAGCCGCGGAGTCCGACGGCGAAGCGCAGACGGTCAATGTCCGCCGCGGCCGCACGCTCGGGCAGCAGGACCGGCGGCAGGGATGCGACCGGCTCGTCGAAACCGTCGTCAAAAGAACCGCCCGCACCGCCGTCCCGGCGGCGACGGAAGATTTTCGTTGCCAGGCCGGTGCCCAGGAGGACGGCGACGCCGATCAGCACAATCGCCAGGAAAACCAGGAAGAGACTCACTAGACCATCGTGCCAGAAGCCGGACGCCGGAGCGCTCAGGCCGACGGATCAGCCCCGCGTTCCCTTGATGTCCGCCGTGCCGGTCCCGTTGGTGGAGCCGCCATTCGGGTTCCGGTGGCGGGCGGCGCCTTCCACGACCAGCTCGACCGCCCGCGCGGGGTCGTCCACCACCTGCACGAGGTCCAGGTCCTCAGCCGAGACCATTCCCTCCGCAACGAGGGTGTCCCGGACCCACTCGAGCATGGGGCTCCAGAAAGCGGTTCCCACCAGGACGATCGGGAAGGAAGTGACCTTGCGGGTTTGGACCAGGACCATGGCTTCGAAGAGCTCATCCAGGGTGCCGAGGCCGCCGGGGAGCACGATGAAGCCTTGGGCGTACTTGACGAACATGGTCTTGCGGGCGAAGAAGTACCGGAAGTTGATACCCAGGTCCACCCACTGGTTCATGCCCTGCTCGAAGGGCAGTTCGATTCCGAGCCCCACGGAGACGCCGTTGCCCTGCACGGCGCCCATGTTGGCGGCCTCCATCGAGCCGGGGCCGCCGCCCGTAATCACGGCCAGTCCGGCCTCGGCCAGCCGGCGTCCGACCTCGACGCCGAGTTCGTAGTACGGGCTCCCCGGCACGGTGCGGGCGGAACCGAAGACGCTGACTGCCGGACCGAGATCGGCCAGCGCGCCGAATCCTTCCACGAACTCGCTCTGGATCCGCAGCACGCGCCAGGGGTCGGTGTGGACGAACTGTCCCGGCCCTTTGGTGTCCAGCAAGGTCTGGTCGGACATCGTGACCTTGGCGGCCTTGCGGCGCAGCTCCAGCGGACCCTTGTGGCGGATTCCGTTGGGCGCCGGTGTGCTCCGGGCCTCCCGGGCCGGCTTTCCGGCGGGGTTCTGTTCCGGGTTCTGCTCGAGGTTTTGCTTGGGGCCGTGCTGCGGATCGGTACTCATGCCCATAGGCTAGCGCGGAACTCGGCCGCCGCCGCGTCGGCGCGTCGGCGCCGCACGGCCGCAAGCGCCTGCCGAGGCCGTTCGCCGAGGTCAACGGCGAATGTCCGACGCAGTCCGGCAAGGGACCTGACGTGCAGGTATCTCTTGAATCACGATCTGCACCAAAATGAGTGATTGCCGTCATATCTGGTCAATCTTCGCTAGATTCGTACTATGACTACTCAAGTGCCCGGCGATGCCCTCGTCTCCCTGAAGGCCGTGAACAAGCATTACGGCCAGCTGCACGTCCTGAAGGACATCAACCTGAACGTCCGCAAGGGTGAAGTTGTTGTTGTCATCGGCCCCTCGGGTTCCGGCAAGTCGACGCTCTGCCGCGCCATCAACCGCCTCGAGACCATCGACGACGGCGACATCAAGATCGATGGCAAGGAACTGCCCGAGGAGGGCAAGGAACTGGCCAAGCTGCGCGCCGACGTCGGCATGGTCTTCCAGTCGTTCAATCTGTTCGCCCACAAGACCATTCTGGAAAACGTCACCCTCGGCCCCATCAAGGTCAAGGGCGTTGCCAAGTCCGAGGCCGACAAGGACGCCATGGCCCTCCTGGAGCGGGTCGGCGTCGGGCATCAGGCCCCGAAACTTCCGGCCCAGCTCTCCGGCGGCCAACAGCAGCGCGTTGCCATCGCCCGCGCCCTGGCCATGAAGCCCAAGGTGATGCTCTTCGATGAGCCCACCTCGGCACTTGACCCGGAAATGATCAACGAGGTCCTGGACGTCATGGTCCAGCTCGCCAAGGAGGGGATGACCATGATCGTGGTCACCCACGAGATGGGCTTCGCCCGCAAGGCGGCCGACCGCGTCGTGTTCATGGCCGACGGCCAGATCGTTGAGGACGCGACCCCCGAGGAATTCTTCAACAACCCCAAGAGCAGCCGGGCCAAGGATTTCCTGTCCAAGCTGCTGACACACTGACCGACTACGTTTTCGCACCCTGGCTGCCGGACGGCGGCCGCCCAATGAAAGGAATGTCATGATGGCATTTTTGACCCGAAGGAAATCCCTTCTGGTTGCCGCTTCCGCAGCACTGGCACTCAGCCTGAGCGCCTGTGGCGGCAGCTCCTCCACTACCACCAACCCGCCCGTGGCCGAGAAGCCGAGCTTTCCTGCCGATTCCACCATGGCCAAGCTTGCATCCGCGGGCAAGATCACCATCGGCACCAAGTTCGACCAGCCGCTCTTCGGCCAGAAGGGCCTCGACGGCAAGCCCGTCGGCTTCGACGTCGAAATCGGCAAGCTGATGGCTGCCAAGCTGGGCATTCCCGCCGACAAGATCGAGTGGGTCGAAACTGTCTCCGCCAACCGCGAGCAGTTCCTCAAGCAGGGCAAGGTGGACATGATCGTCGCCACCTACACCATCAACGACAAGCGCAAGGCTGAAGTCGACTTCGCTGGACCGTACTACGAGGCCGGACAGGCGCTCATGGTGAACAAGGACAACAACTCCATCACCAAGCCCGAAGACGTCAAGGGCAAGAACGTCTGCTCCGTGACCGGCTCCACGCCAGCCTCGACGATCGTGGAGAAGTACGGAGCCGTCCTGGTTCCGGCCGCGACCTACTCAGCCTGCCTGGAACCGCTGCGGAACCACCAGGTTGAAGCCGTCACCACCGACAACGTCATCCTGGCCGGTTTCGTGTCCAAGGAACCGGACGCCTTCAAGCTGGCATCGGATCAGACCTTCACTAAGGAGCCCTACGGCATCGGCCTGAAGAAGGACGACACCGCCTTCCGCACGTGGGTCAATGACCAGCTGGAGGCCTCCGACAAGGCCGCGGATTTTCCGCGGCCCGACGGCCGCCACTCCCGTCTTTCGCCTGGAATCCCCTCAACGCAGCTGAAGGAACTTATGGACGTCATCATTGAAAACCTCCCCCAGTATTGGGACGGTTTTCTCCGAACCCTTTTCCTGTCCCTGATCTCGGGGATTATCGCCTTGGTCTTCGGCACCATCCTGGCTGCCGCCCGTGTCTCGCCCGTCGCCGCGCTGCGTGGCTTCAGCATGACGTACGTCGAGATCGTCCGGAACACCCCGCTGACCATCGCGTTCTTCTTCGCAGCAGTGGTTCTGCCCCGCCTCGGCGTCACGTTCCAGCAGTTCGAGGTCGCCGCCATCATCGCCCTGAGCGCCTACACCTCGGCCTTCATTGCCGAGGCAGTGCGCTCCGGCGTCAACAGTGTCCCGGTGGGCCAGGCGGAGGCCGCCCGCAGCATCGGCATGCAGTTCACCCAGGTGCTCTCGCTGATCATCCTGCCGCAGGCCCTGCGCACCGTGATCCCGCCGTTGATCAACATTCTGATCGCCCTGGTCAAGAACTCTTCTGTGGCCGGCGCGTTCTATGTGTTGGAACTGTTCGGCCAGGGCAAGCAGCTGGCCAATGCCAACGGCGACGCCGTCATGTGGGTTCTGGTCGGCATCGCATTCTTCTACCTGCTGATAACCATCCCGCTTGGCTTCCTCGCCAGCGTCGTTGAACGAAAGGTGGCGATCGCACGATGAGCTCCGTTCTCTATGACGTCCCCGGCCCCAAAGCCCGCCGGGTCTCGCTGATCGGCTCCATCATCGGCGTGATCGTGATCGGCGGCCTCCTCGTCCTGGCCGTCATGACCCTGGCCCAGCAGGGAATCTTCGACCCCAAACGCTGGGCGGTCTTCCAGCTTCCCGAGGTCTGGGCCCTGATCGCCGCCGGCATCGGCGCCACGCTGGCCGCCGCGGCCGTGTCGGCCGTGATTGCCTTCCCGCTGGGCCTGCTCCTGTGCCTGATGCGCATCTCGGACAACGCCTGGATCCGGGTGCCCACCCGGATCGTGCTGGAATTCCTGCGCGGCATGCCCGTTGTGCTCATGATGCTGTTCGTGCTGCTCGTCTTTGCCACGAGCTCGTTCATCGCCGTCGTGGCCGGCCTGGTCCTTTACAACTCGGCGATTTTCGCCGAGATCATCCGCGCCGGCGTCCAGTCGCTGCCCAAGGGCCAGCGTGAGGCCGGCCTGGCGATCGGCCTGACGAGCTTCCAGTGCCGGCTGACCATCGAGCTGCCGCAGGCCATCCGGCGCATGCTGCCGTCCTTGGTCGCGCAGCTCGTGGTGCTGCTGAAGGACACGTCTCTCGGCTACATCGTCGCCTACGGCGAGCTGCTCCGGGCCGTGCAGGTCATGGCGGACTTCCTGGGTCCGCAGTACCTGTTCCCGGTGTTCTTCGTGGCCGCGGCCATCTACATCGCGATCGACCTGGCGGTCTCCCGCCTGGCCATCTGGCTCGAACGCCGCGGCTCCAAGCGCGCCGCCGGCGGCGTGGCGCACGTGCCGGTCGCCGGTATTCCGGCCGCCAAGTAAGCCGTCCCACCCACAAAGGGTCCGGAACCTCACGGAGGTTCCGGACCCTTTGTCCGTTACTTGTGTCCTGGGCGTTGGTTCCTGGGCGTTGCTTCCTAGGCTTTGCTAGGCGCTCAGCCAGGTCCGCAGCGCCCGCAGGCATTCGCGGATGGCGTCCGCTTCGACGTGTTCGTTGTCCTTGTGCGCCAGCAGAGCATCGCCGGGTCCAAAGTTCACCGCGGGGATGCCCAGTTCACTGAAGCGTGCGACGTCGGTCCAGCCGTACTTGGGCTTCGGCTCCGCGCCGACGGCGGCGACGAAGGACGCCGCCGCGGGGTGGTTCAGGCCCGGCCGCGCGCCGGCCGCGCTGTCGGTGCGCACCACGTCGAATCCGTCCAGCAGTTCGCGCACGACGGCTTCGGCTCCGTCCGGGGTCTTGTCCGGCGCGAAGCGGTAGTTGATTTCCACGACGCACTTGTCCGGGATGACGTTTCCGGCCGTGCCGCCGTGGATCTTCACGGCGTTGAGGCTTTCGCGGTAGTCCAGGCCGTCAACCGTCACGGTCTGCGGCTCATACGCCGCCAACCGGGCCAGGACCGGGGCCGCGGCGTGGATGGCATTGCTGCCCATCCAGGCCCGGGCCGAGTGGGCAGCCTCGCCGTTCGTGGTCACTTCGAAGCGGCTGGTGCCGTTGCAGCCGCCCTCCACCGTCCCGTCGGTCGGCTCGAGCAGGATCGCGAAGTCCCCGCCGAGCAGGGAGCCGTGATTGCGCACCAGACGGCCCAGGCCGCTCTTCACGGCCTCGACCTCCTCGTGGTCGTAGAAGACGAACGTGACGTCCTTGCCTGGTTCCGCCCCGCCGTCGAACATGGTGGCCGCCAGCGCCAGCTGCACGGCGACGCCGCCCTTCATGTCAGTGGCGCCGCGGCCGTAGAGGATCCCCTCTCCCGGGGCCCCGGAGGGCCAATACGCCGGCACGGTCCCCAGCGAGCCCTCGGTGGTGGGCAACGGCACGGTGTCCAGGTGGCCGGCCAGGATGACGCGCTCGGCCCGGCCCAGGTTGGTGCGGGCGATGATCGAATCGCCGTCGCGGACCAGCTCCAGCTGCGGCAGCTGGCGGAGGGCATGCTCCACGGCGTCGGCCAGGACCCCCTCGTTGCCGGAGACGCTGTTGATGTCGATCAGGGCGGCCGTGAGCAGGGCGACGTCCTGGCGGAGGTCCAGATGGACCGGTGTGCGGACAGGGACGCTGGCGGTGGCACTGGCAGGGGTGCGCGGGTTCGTGGGGGTCACCGTTCCACCTTATCTGTTGCCTCCCCGTCCCACCTGAGTCGCTGCCGGGGCCGTTCCCAGGCGTCAAGTGGCCCCTGCAGCGTGCCAATCGGGTTGTCATGAGTTTCAGGGCCCGAGGGGCCTCTCGTTAGACTTGGGCCATGACTGAAACTGCTGCTTCCGCTGTGCCCGCCGACGCCGGCTCCGACGCTCGTTCTGACGCCCGCTCTGCCTATGGCTACGGGGTGGCCACCGTGTCCACCCGCAACGGTGACGCCACCGTGCTGGACGTGTGGTTTCCGGCGCCGGCGCTCGGAGTCGCCGCGAAGCACCTGCATGACGTGGAGAACGCGGACCAGTCGCTGATCGACATCGCCGCCAGCGGCACTGACCCGGACCGGGGCACCGAGCAGATAGTTGTCTTTGCCCAGATCAACCTGGACGCGGCACCCGCGGACACGGCGGACGCCTACCTTCGCCTGCACCTGCTCTCCCACCGGCTCGTCCAGCCCAACACCATCAACCTTGACGGCATCTTCGGCAAGCTTCCCAACGTGGTGTGGACCAACTTCGGCCCCGCAGCCGTGGAGGACTTCGAGCTGACACGGGCGCGCCTGCGCAAGCGCGGCGCCGTCACGGTGTTCGGCGTGGACAAGTTCCCGCGCATGGTGGACTACGTCGTTCCCTCCGGCGTCCGGATCGCCGACGCCGACCGGGTCCGGCTCGGCGCGCACCTGGCCGAAGGCACCACGGTCATGCACGAGGGCTTCGTGAACTTCAATGCCGGAACCCTGGGTACCTCCATGGTCGAGGGCCGGATCTCGGCCGGCGTCGTCACCGGCGACGGGTCCGACGTCGGCGGCGGGGCCTCGATCATGGGAACCCTCTCCGGCGGCGGCAAGGAAAAGATCTCCCTCGGCGAGCGGGTCCTCCTCGGCGCCAATTCCGGGGTGGGCATCAGCATCGGTGACGACTCGGTGGTGGAGGCAGGCCTCTACGTCACCGCCGGCACCCGTGTGCGCGTGATCGGCCCCAAGGACGCCGACGGCGAAGACACCAGCCGGATCGTCAAGGCCGTGGACCTTTCCGGCGTTCCGAACCTGCTCTTCCGCCGCAATTCCACCACTGGTGAGGTAGAGGTCCTCCCCCGCAAGGGCCAGACGGTGGAGCTCAACGAGGCCCTGCACGCCAACTGACCGCACCGGCTGGTACGGTATGGCGGGCGGCGAAGACCGCGCCGGCGGGGCCGACCCGCCCCGACGAAAAAGCCGATGACGCAGCCCGCAGGGGCCTGAGGGAGTATTTTCGTGGCACGACGAGGGAGCTGGCGGCGCCGGATCGTCCTTCTGCTGACCCTTGCGATGGTCGCGGGCGGCATCTACACCGCGGTGGCGTTCCTGCAGCGGTCGGAGACGTTGATCACCGAACGCTGCACGGCCACGGGCAGCGGAGGCGATGACCTCTCCACCGACCAGGCGGCCAACGCTGCCCTCATCACAGCCGTCGCGGTCCGGCGGGGACTTCCGGCCCGGGCCGCCAGCATCGCGCTGGCCACCTCGATGCAGGAATCCAAACTGCGCAACATCGGCCATGGCGACCAGGCCGGTCCCGACTCCCGCGGACTCTTCCAGCAGCGGCCGTCCCAGGGCTGGGGCACCACGGCGCAGGTGATGGACCCGTACCACGCCAGCAATGCGTTCTACGATGCGCTCGTCGAGGTTTCCGGGTACGAGTCGCTCGATATCACCGTTGCCGCCCAGCGCGTCCAGCGCTCGGCGTACCCGGAGGCCTACGCCCAGCATGAGGTGATGGCCCGCGCCTTCGCTTCCGCCCTGAGCGGGCAGACGCCCGCGGGCCTGGACTGCTCGCTGCGCTCCCCCGATGCCGCCGGGAATCCTGCCGCCGTCACCGCAGGGCTGACCGCTGCGCTCGGGGACGTGACGGCGTCCACCGACGGCCGGACCCTGCTCGTGGAGGCCGAAGGAAGCCAGGCCTGGGCCGTGGGCCAGTGGGCCGTGGCCAACGCCAAGGAGCTCGAAATCACCAGCGTGGAGGTCGACGGCCGCGCCTGGAACCGGCAGTCCCGCGACGGCTGGCAGCCGGCCCAAGTCCCGGCCGGCCAGGTCAGGGTAACCGTCGCAGACGCCCCCGGCACCTGACCGCTACCGGGGTCAGCCGCCGCCGGGTCAGCCGCGCTAACGGGGTCAGCCGCAACCGGGCGGGCTCAGACGAGGAGATCGACCACTGGCTGCACGTAGCTGCGGAACAGCTCCGGCTGGGACAACAGCTCGTGGCTCATGATGATCTTGTCGGGCTCGAGATACCAGGCCCGCGGCTCCGCAAGCGGGAGCTCGATGATCGTAAGGCCGAAATCCTTTGAAGCCCGTCCCACGTCCAGCAGGCGGTCCTCCACCATGTCGGCCAGCAGCTCGTTGTTGCCGTTGGCTTCGCGCTCCGCCTCGAGGGTCCCGTATTCCGCGAGGCGTTCCCGGGCCCACGTCAAAGCGGCCCCGAAGTGGGCCTGCAGCACGCGCCGGAGGGCCGGCGAATTGCTGAACGCACGGAAGCCCGGCGGGGAGAGCTCGGGGGACATTTCCGGGTGGTCTTTCAGCAGCTGTTCCCACCAGGCCTCCCATTCGGTCTTGAGCGCAGCCGGGCCGCCAACCTCGGCGATCAGGTGGGAGTGGTCCGAGGCGCGGATCTTCGGTGCCGCATGGCAGAGCGCCGGGTGTCCCGCGGTGTCCAAACCGGCGGCGTCACGAACGTAGAGGGCAATGAGCATGGGACCAGAAGTATCCATCGTGATCCGCCAGCCTGGTCCGCCGGTGTGGTGCATCCAATTGCCTCCTTGGCAAGACGTACGATCTCAGTCTATTCCTGTTGTTATGAGGCGTTAACGGCTGGCTGCCCGGCCGCCAGCCGTCGGTTCAGGCCCTCCAGGTGGGCTTCGAGCACATCCCTGCACATCACGGCCGTCATCCACTCGGGCTGCAGGAGGGCGTGCATCGTCAGACCGTCCAGGACTGCCAGCAGCAGTTCCGCTTCGGTGACGAGCACCTGCTGGTCGAGGCCGGCCGCGTGGTCGGCGTCAACGCCTTCAGCCTCGGCCAGGCCCAGGATGAGCCCGCCCACGACGGCGGCCACCGCCCGGTGGCTGCGGTCGGCCTCGGCGGCCAGGAACGGCCTTGTCCGGGCGGCATTCTTGAAGGCCATCCAGACGCAGGCATCAACCGCCCGTTGCTCGTCAAGTGGAAGAAACTCACCCAGCAGTGCCAGGACGGCCGCATGCTGCTCCCCCGACGCCGGCGGCGCATCGCCCAGCAGGGAGTCCGCGTCGGTGAGGCGGCCGACGATTCGGTCCACCACCACGGCGAACGCGTGGGTCAACAGCTCGTCGCTGCTGGCGAAATAGTGCCGCACCGAGCCGACGGCCAGCTGCGCTTCATCAGCAACTTCCCGCAGCGAGGCCCGCTCGAGGCCATCCGTTGCGATGATCCTGAAGACTGCGTCAACTATTTCCTGGCGCCGGATGACGGCGTCGTACTGTCTATCGCGCGCGCCGTGGCCGGCGGGCCGGCTACAGCGAGGGGTAGTTGCGTTCCGGTTCGCCGACGTAAAGCTGGCGCGGGCGGCCGATCTTCGTGTTCGGATCGCTGATCATCTCGCGCCACTGGGCGATCCAGCCCGGCAGGCGCCCGATGGCGAACAGCACGGTGAACATCTTCTCCGGGAAACCCATGGCCTTGTAGATCAGGCCGGTGTAGAAGTCCACGTTGGGGTAGAGCTTGCGCTGGATGAAGTAGTCATCGCCCAGGGCTTTCTCTTCAAGGCGCATGGCGATGTCGAGGAGCTCGTCGTTTCCGCCGAGCTTGCTCAGGACCTCGTGGGCCGTGGCCTTGATGATCTTGGCGCGCGGGTCGTAGTTCTTGTAGACGCGGTGCCCGAAGCCCATGAGGCGGACGCCGTCTTCCTTGTTCTTGACCTTCTCCATGTAGTCCTCAGGCTTGATGCCGTCGGCCTGGATCTGGCGCAGCATCTTCAGGACGGCCTCGTTGGCACCGCCGTGGGCGGGGCCGAAGAGGGCGTTGATGCCGGCGGAGACGGAGGCGAACAGGTTCGCGTTCGAGGAACCGACCAGGCGGACGGTCGACGTCGAACAGTTCTGCTCGTGGTCGGCGTGCAGGATCAGGAGCAGGTCCAGGGCCTTCGCGATGACCGGGTCCACCTCGTACTGCTCGGCCGGCAGACCAAAGCTCAGGCGCAGGAAGTTCTCCACCAGGTTCATCGAGTTGTCCGGGTACAGCATGGGCTGCCCGATCGACTTCTTGTGGGCGTAGGCGGCGATGACCGGCATCTTGGCCATGAGGCGGATGGTGGACACCTCCACCTGCTCGGCGTTGAACGGATCCAGCGAGTCCTGGTAGAACGTCGACAGCGCCGACACGGCCGAGGACAGCACCGGCATCGGGTGGGCGTCACGGGGGAAGCCGCTGAAGAAGCCCTTGAGCTCTTCGTGCAGCAGGGTGTGGTGGCGGATCCGCTGGTCGAAGGACTCCAGCTCGGTGGGGGTCGGCAGGTTGCCGTAGATCAGCAGGTAGGAGACTTCCAGGAAGCTCGAGTGCTGGGCCAGCTGCTCGATCGGGTAGCCGCGGTAGCGCAGGATGCCGGCGTCACCATCGATGTAGGTGATGGCCGAGGTGGTGGCCGCGGTGTTCATGAAACCGGGGTCGAAGGCGACGGCGCCGGTCTGCTTCAGCAGCTTGGAAACGTCGTAGCCTTCGTTCCCTTCTACAACCTTGATGCGCGGGAGTTCGAGTTCGCCGCCGGCATGGCGCAGGGTTGCGCTGGTGGTTTCAGTCATGGAGTCTCCTCATGAGGCATCGGGGCCTCTGTCGAAAGCTGGTCCAACATCTGGTGAAGCTGCCCGCGGATCCTGTGCGGACAGGATTTCCAAAGGCTGCGCTGCCTTCTTGTGGAAAGCCACCATTGATCGTCTGTTAAAAAGTACCTTCACTTCGCGGGTGGCACTAATCCGGGGGGCCCGCAAAAGGCCAAAAACACGCCACATGTGGCACGCGTCACAGCATTGTTACGCTTACGGGTCCAGCCGCGCGACGGCGGCGTCGATCCTTTCGTCGCTGGCGGTCAGCGCCACCCGGATGAACCCGTTGCCGGCGTCGCCGTAGAAGACCCCGGGGCCGACGACGATTCCGCGGTCCGCGAGCCGGCCCACGGTGTCCCACGTCGCCTCGCCGGCGGTGGCCCACAGATAAAGCCCCGCCCTCGATTCATGGATTGTCAGGCCGAAACCCTCCAGCGCGGGCACGATCCGTTCCCGCCGGCCCCGGTACAGGTCCTTCTGGGCCTGGACGTGGGCGTCGTCGCCGAGGGCCACGCGCATGGCTTCCTGGACCGGATAGGGCACAATCATCCCGGCGTGCTTGCGGCTGTTGACCAGGTTCGCCATGATCACCGGATCACCGGCGACAAATGCCGCCCGGTAACCGGCCACGTTGGACTGCTTGCTCAGCGAATAGACGGCGAGCAGGCCATCGTGGGAGCCTTCTGCGACCTGCGGATCCAGGACGCTCGGGACCGGGGCGCCGCCACGCTGGACGTCCCACTCCCCCCAGCCGAGCTCGGCGTAGCATTCATCGGACGCGACGACGGCGCCGAGCTCGCGGGCCTGCCGGACGATCCGCCGCAGCGACGCGATGTCCCGGACGCTGCCGGTGGGGTTGGCCGGTGAATTGACCCAGACCAGGCGCACGCGGGCCCGGGTGCCGGCGTCGAGCTCGTCGAGGTCGTCCGCGGCGACCTGCTCCGCGCCGGCGAAGGTGGCCCCGATGTCATAGGTGGGGTACGCAACCGTGGGCCGGACGACGACGTCGCCCGGCTTCAGGCCGAGCAGGAACGGCAGCCACGCGACGAGTTCCTTGGAACCCACCGTTGGCATCACATTCTGCGGGTCGAGCCCGGGGACGCCGCGCCGGCGCGCAAACCAGCCGGCGATGGCTTCGCGCAGGGCCGGCGTCCCGTGCACCGTGGGATAGCCGGGGGCGTCCGCGGCGGCGCGCAGCGCGTCCTGGATGAGGGCCGGCGTCGCGTCCACCGGGGTTCCGATGGAAAGGTTGACGGCTCCTGCCGGGTGCCTGGCTGCCGTGGCGAGATACGGCGCCATGGCCTCCCACGGGTAATCGGGCAGGCTCAGGCCGAAGGTGCGCACCGCGGATGTCACCGTAGCGCCGTCCTAGTTCTCTTGGTTCTGCGGCGGCAGGGCGGCGATCATGGGGTGGTCGGTGTGGGTGTTCCCAACCTTCGCGGCGCCGCCCGGGGACCCGAGTTCGTCGAAGAACTCGACGTTGGCCTTGTAGTAGTCGGCCCATTCTTCGGGGGTGTCGTCCTCGTAGTAGATCGCCTCCACGGGGCAGACCGGCTCACAGGCACCGCAGTCCACGCACTCGTCGGGGTGGATGTACAGGGAACGCTCACCCTCGTAAATGCAATCGACGGGGCACTCCTCAATACATGCCTTGTCTTTGACATCTACACACGGCTGCGCGATTACGTACGTCACGTCCCTGGCCTCTCCACGTTGGTTCCGGCGACCGGCCGGATGATTTCCAGGCCCTGAGCCGGGCTGCTGACTTCTGAGCCTATTATCTCCCAGCCTGTTCCCGCGAACCTAGCCGGACGTCACACATGCTCCGCGTCTTACGATGATCTGATGAGCTCGCCTTTGCCCTTGCCCCAGCAGTTCCTCTCCTCAGCCCCGCTCGGCACCCGCGTTGTGGTCCGGTACAGGATCGAGGGCGGCCTGACGGATGCCCTCGGCGAGCTCGTGGAACGCGCCGACGGCGTATGCACCGTCCGCACCCGCCGCTCCGACGTCGTCATTGCCCTCCCCCTTGTCGTTGCGGCCAAGGAAGTCCCGCCGCCCCCGCCGCGCCGCGCCCCACGGGTGCAGGAGCCCTGACGGGCGGTTCCGGGGTGGGCGCGTCGGTGGTAGCACCCAGGGGACATGCCCTCCGCACCGCCCGACCAATGGACATGCCCTCCCCTGGCTGGCCAAACCACGCACATGCCCAACCCCGCCCACGGCGACCAATGGACATGCCCTCCCGACTTGGTCAACCACGCACATGCCCAACCCCACCCCCGGCCACCAATGGACATGCCCTCTCCTTGCCTCAGGAGATGGACAATTCGGAGCCTTGCTCATCGCCGCCACCCAGCGCGGGACATGTCCAGTGGTGAATCGACGGAACAAGGGACATGTCCAGTGGTAAACCAACAGAACAAGGGACATGTGCAGGGATAACCAACGGAACAAGGGACATGTCCAGCGGTGCATCGAAAGAGCACGGGACAATTTCCGCGGTGGCTGGGCGCGGTGCAGGATCAGAGTGCAGGACCACAGTGCCGAACCGTATCGCAAGGGCGAACGAAGCTGGACGTGGAGTCTGACTCTAGGCGGCCGCAGACAGCCGGTTCAGGGCGTCGCGGACCATGGTGATGAAATCCTCGGGGTGGTCCCTCAGCAGCGGGTACGTCACAACAAGAGTCGGGATTCCCCGGCGCGTGGTGACGTTCCAACGCCGCCGGTCTTCCTCGAAGCTGGCCCGGTCCATGTGGAATCCCGCCCCGTCGGTCTCGATGCCGAGACGGCCGTCGACCATCAGGTCCAGGTGTCCCATCCCTGGAACGTTGACCTGCGATTCAACATGGAAACCGGCCCGTCGCAGCAGGAACCGGGCCAGGCACTCAATGAGCGACTGTGACTGCGGGACAATCGCCGACACGATCCGACGCTCCCGGGTGTCGTTCCGGCCATCGAGCCGCTGACGCAACGAGCCCAGCGGGAGTCCCTTCAGCACGACGGCGGATTCGGCGATGATCAGCCCGTGAGGTTCGGGTAGGCAGCGCAAGCATTGGATGACCGTGCCCAGGAGTGTCGGCGGCGCGGGCGCCCGGTGGCAGACGAAGCCCTGGTAGCTCCTGCTGTGGGTGAGGGCAACGTGCGGCTGGGCCGGGGCTTCAAGGACCCACAGCCCGCTGAAGTGTGCCGCGGTGATGCACGCCGGTTCCGCCGGAAGCGAGCGTATGGCGATCAGGTGCTCGTCTGCACCGGGCAACGCATAGACGCCGCGGGCCACCCGGGACACGGCTCCCGAGGCCATCGCGGACTTGAGCTGAAAATCGGAGACACCCGCGGCGGCAATGTATTTGGCGCGGGCGACGCCGTCGTAATTCGAGAGCACCTGGATGATGTTGGCCATTCACCCATGGTGGAGCCGCACTCTGCGCCCTGGAAGTCGGATCCCGCACTATGTGGAAAACTGCACCGGCCGGCTGGGGGGCGGAGCCGGACAGGTCCGACCATAAGGGCGGGGCATGTCCCGCGCACCAGCCCGGGGCCGGACATAATGCCATTGCGCCCACTCGAGCGATCAAAAAATGGGCATGTCCCGTGGGGAGCCGGGACAGGGCTGTCCGGTCCTGGCCCGTCGTCACCGGTCCTGGCCGGTCGGCCTCCTGTAGCGCCGGCACAAGGCGAGCATGGCCACGGTGATGCCTGCGATGCCAAAGACCCAGATATTGCCCGCGGCGTCGCCGATGACCAGGCGCTTGCCCGCTTCCAGGGTGGACCACCAGCCAATCAGCGCGTAGCAGAGGACTCCGCAAGCCGCCGTCGGGGTGACAGAACGGAATGCCGCCCCCAGCCACAGCTGAACCGAGCCCAGCAGCACGAGCGCAGCGATGGCGCCCCACGGGACGTCCACTCCGCCCAGGACCAGATCGTGGCGGTGCAGGGCGGTGCCGGCCAGGGCAACAAAAAGAGCTGCCGGCACGGCGGCGGCAATGCCGCCTGCCGTACCGGCAGCTCTCTTAATCACGTTGTGGCTGAAGCCCGGAGACCGGGATCAGACCTTGGCGCGGGCGCGGTTGGCCTTGGCACGCTCGTTGGTGTCCAGGATGACCTTGCGGATGCGGATTGAATCCGGGGTAACCTCAACGCACTCGTCTTCGCGGGCGAATTCGAGGGACTCTTCGAGGGTCAGGTCGCGCGGGGGCGTCAGGTTCTCGAAGGTGTCCGAGGAAGCTGCACGCATGTTGGTGAGCTTCTTTTCCTTCGTGATGTTCACGTCCATGTCGTCGGCGCGGGAGTTCTCGCCCACGATCATGCCCTCGTACACCTCGGAGGTGGGCTTGACGAAGAAGGATCCGCGTTCCTGCAGGTTGATCATGGCGAACGGAGTCACAACACCGGCGCGGTCGGCGATCATCGAACCGTTGGTGCGGTATTCGATGGGGCCGGCCCACGGCTCGTAGCCTTCGGAGATGGAGGCGGCGATGCCGGCACCGCGGGTGTCCGTGAGGAACTTGGTGCGGAACCCGATCAGGCCGCGGGCCGGAACGATGAACTCCATGCGGCACCAGCCGGTGCCGTGGTTGGCCATGTTGGTCATGCGGCCCTTGCGGGCGGCCATCAGCTGGGTGACGGCGCCGAGGTACTCTTCGGGCACGTCGATGGTCATGTGTTCCATCGGCTCGTGGACCTTGCCGTCGACGGTCTTGGTAACCACCTGCGGCTTGCCGACGGTCAGCTCAAAGCCTTCGCGGCGCATCTGCTCGACCAGGATGGCCAGTGCAAGCTCGCCACGGCCCTGGACTTCCCAGGCGTCGGGACGCTCGGTGGGGAGAACCTTGATGGAGACGTTACCGATCAGTTCCTTGTCGAGGCGGTCCTTGACCTGGCGGGCCGTGACCTTGGCGCCCTTAACCTTGCCGGCCAGCGGCGAGGTGTTGATACCGATGGTCATGGAGATGGCCGGGTCGTCAACAGTGATCAGCGGCAGCGGCTGCGGGTTCTCGGCGTCGGTCAGGGTCTCACCGATGGTGATCTCCTCAATGCCGGCGACGGCGACGATCTCGCCCGGGCCAGCGGACTCAGCCGGGACGCGGTCCAGTGCCTTGGTCGCGAGAAGTTCGGTGATCTTGACGTTTTTGAGCTCGCCATTGGCGCGTGCCCAAGCCACGGTCTGGCCCTTGCGCAGGGTGCCGTTGTAGATGCGCAGCAGCGCCAGGCGGCCCAGGAACGGTGAGGCGTCCAGGTTGGTGACGTGTGCCTGCAGGACACCGTTCGGGTTGTAGGTCGGAGCCGGGATGTGCTCGATGATGGCCCGGAAGAGCGGCTCGAGGTCTTCGTTTTCCGGGGCGCTGCCGTCGGCGGGCTGCTCGAGGGAGGCGCGGCCGACCTTGGCGGCGGCGTAAACAACCGGCACGTTCAGGATCTTGTCCAGGTCGAGGTCCGGAACTTCGTCGGCGAGGTCGGAGGCCAGGCCCAGGAGCAGGTCCATGGATTCGTGGACAACTTCTTCGATCCGCGCGTCGGGGCGGTCGGTCTTGTTGACCAGGAGAATCACCGGCAGGTGCGCGGCGAGGGCCTTGCGCAGCACGAAGCGGGTCTGGGGCAGCGGGCCCTCAGAGGCATCAACGAGGAGGACGACGCCGTCGACCATGGACAGGCCGCGCTCCACCTCGCCACCGAAGTCGGCGTGGCCGGGGGTGTCGATGACGTTGATGGTGATGGTTTCGCCGTTGGAGGACGGTCCGTTGTAGGCGACCGTGGTGTTCTTGGCCAGGATGGTGATGCCCTTTTCGCGTTCCAGGTCACCGGAGTCCATGACGCGGTCTTCGAGGTGGTTGTGCTCGGCAAAGGAGTTGGTCTGCTTGAGCATGGCGTCGACCAGCGTGGTCTTGCCGTGGTCAACGTGGGCCACGATCGCGACGTTGCGCAGGTCACTGCGCGATGCAGTGGCTACCGCGGTGTTGGTGGTGGTTTCAGACATGCGTTATTGCTCGATTCAGTGGTGAAGTCAGCTGTGGTATCGCGACATTTCCAACCGGAACGCACGACAGATAAGTCCCTTTGGCACAGGGCACCTACTACCATTCTAAACGCTAGGTCATTTATTGGCCTAAAATGCGAATCGGTGACCAGCATCCGCGCTGTCGCCAGAGCAGGACGGGCGCACGGATGTGGTCTATTACGTGTGAGTAAAGTCACTGGATTTTCCAGCGCCCATGCACCATCATTGCTCTGATAGCAGCAAGCAAGCCCGGAGACATTCATGCGAAACGCCTCGGCCCTGTCCCGCTTCGTCGCAATGATGATCGCCACCGGAGTGGTTCTTGGCGGCTGCGGACAGACCTCTCATTCACCTGCGCCCGACGCGGGCTCTTCCAACGCTGGATCATCAGAGGCGGGAACTGTGGGCATGCCGCTGACCGGCGGCGGGGCCGGAGCGGCCGTCGGCGCAGGAATGCCGGTCGCGGCCGGGTCCGCGGCGAAGACGCGCATCGGGTCCACCATCGACCCCGCCGCTCTGCCGAGCGGCTCGACCTACCGCAATCCTGCAAACGGCCGCAACGAGATCATCGTCAAGGACACCAGCAATGTCGCCGTGTTGATTGGCGACTCGCAATCGGAACCTTCCTACGGCTGGCCCAGGCAAGGTCTGGCCGCGGCTGGGTACAAAGTCTTCTTCTGTGGCCGGGGCGGCACCGGTTTCGTGGCGTCCAACGGCAGGACCGGCAACTACATCGACGCGCTTCAGCGCGGGGACTGGAAACTCCCGTACGGCACTCCTCCCCTGGTGGTGATCGAAGGCGGCGGGAACGATGCCGCACGCGGCGCCTCCGACGCGCAGATCGTCTCCAACTCGGAACGGCTGATCGCCAGCATCCAGCAGCGTTACCCCGCCGCCCGGATACTCATGGTCGGCACACTCGGGCGCGGCGCCCACTACGGCGGAGGACGCCGGAGCGAGGTGGACGCGCTTTTGGGACGGGTGGCGGACCAGCAGGGGCTGTCTTTCGTCAGCGCGGGCGACTGGCTCACCCGGTACAACCTGACGGGCTCGATGGCCGACCGGGTCCACCTGACCCGGCAGGGCCACGCGGCCTTGGGCGCCGTTTTCGGCCAGAGGCTGCAGTCCCTGGGGTTTGACTACGCCGACCCCAGCATGCTCGCCGGCTTGTCCCACTAACGCAGGCTTGTCCCACCGCCGCTGGCACCGCCAGCGCGCGGGCCACAGCACAACAAAGGAGCCGGTGTCCGCCCCGGAGGGAGGACACCGGCTCCTGTACTGCCAGCTGCTAAGCGCTGCTGGCGGCGGACTTCTTCAGGCCCTCAGGAAGCGGCCGCTCAGGCCACGTCCATTTCCGGCGGCAGCATGAGGCCGGCGCCGGGGATGGCGTTGAGCAGCGCCCGGGTGTAGTCCTGCTGCGGCGACTCGAAGACGTCGTCCGTCGAGCCTGTTTCCACCAGCTTGCCCTTCTCCATGACGCACACGCGGTCGGCGATCTGCCGGACCACTGCGAGGTCGTGGGTGATGAACAGGTAGGTCAGGCCGAGCCGGGACTGCAGTTCGGCGAGCAGGTTCAGCACCTGCGCCTGCACCAGCACATCCAGTGCCGAGACGGCCTCGTCGCAGATGATCACCTCGGGGTCCAGGGCCAGGGCGCGGGCGATCGCGACCCGCTGGCGCTGGCCGCCGGAGAGCTCGTTGGGGTACCGCTGCATGGTGGACTGCGGCAGCGCCACCTGGTCCAGCAGTTCCCGCACCTTCTTCTCGCGGCTGGCCTTGTCACCGATCTTGTGGGTCCGCAGCGGTTCCTCGATGGTCCGGAAGATGTTGTACATCGGATCCAGGGAACCGTACGGGTCCTGGAAGATCGGCTGTACCCGGCGCCTGAAGGCGAAGAGCTCCTTGTTGTTCAGCGTGGAGGTGTCCACGCCGTCGAAGATGATCTTGCCGGAGGTCGGCGTCAGGAGGTTCAGGACCATCTGCGCCACCGTGGACTTGCCGGAACCCGACTCCCCCACGATCGCCGTCGTCGTTCCCCGCTTGACGTTGAAGGAGATGTCGTCGACGGCGGTGAAGTCCGTGGACTTGCCCAGGCCGGAACGCAGCTTGAAGACCTTCCTGAGGTTCTGGATCTGCAGGACGTCGTCGGACTTGGCCGGCTCAACCACGCCGGTCTCGCTCGGGGCGAGCATGTCGTCGGTTTCCACGCCGAGTTCCTTGGCTGCCTGGATGCGCCGGGACGCCAGCGACGGCGCCGAGGCGACCAGCCGCTGGGTGTACGGGTGCTGCGGGTTCTGCAGCAGCTCCAGCGAGGGCCCGGACTCGACAACCTGGCCGCGGTACATGACCACCACCTGGTCGGCACGCTCGGCGGCGAGGCCGAGGTCGTGCGTGATCAGCAGCACCGCGGTGCCCAGTTCCGTGGTCATCTTGTCCAGGTGATCGAGGATCTGGCGCTGCACGGTCACGTCGAGCGCCGAGGTCGGCTCGTCCGCGATGAGCAGGCGCGGCTGGCAGGCGAGCCCGATCGCGATCAGCGCGCGCTGGCGCATGCCGCCGGAGAACTCGTGGGGGTACTGCTTGGCGCGGCTTCCGGCGTCGGGCAGCCCGGCCTGGGACAGGACCTTGGCGACGTCGTCGGGGCCGCTCGGGAGTCCGTTGGCCTTCAGCGTCTCGCGGACCTGGTCGCCGATCTTCCACACCGGGTTGAGGTTGGACATCGGGTCCTGCGGGACCATTCCGATGCTGTTGCCGCGCAGTTCGATCATCCGCTTTTCGCTGGCGTTGGAGATGTCCTCGCCATCGAACAGGATCTGGCCCGCCGCGACCCGCCCGTTGCCCGGGAGCAGGCCGATAGCAGCCAGCGCGGTGGTGGACTTGCCGGAGCCCGACTCGCCCACAATCGCTACGGTTTCGCCCGGCATGACGGTGAGATGGGCGTTGCGGACGGCGTTGACCTCGCCGTTGCTGGTGGTGAACCCGATGGCCAGGTCCTTGATTTCAAGCAGCGGGCGCTCAGTGGCGTACTCAGCTTCCTGGAAGTCAACAGAGGCGCTCATGGTGTCCCCTTTCATCGCTTGCGGGCTTTGGGATCGAGGGCATCACGCAGGGCGTCGCCCAGCATGATGAAGCTCAGGACGGTGATGGACAGCGCGATGGCCGGGTAGAGCAGCGGCATCGGGTTGGACCGGAGCGAGGCCTGCGCCGCCTGGATGTCGTTGCCCCAGGACATGACGCTGGGCGGCAGCCCGATGCCCAGGAAGGACAGCGTGGATTCGGCCACGATGAACGTGCCGAGGGAGATGGTGGCCACGACGATGATCGGGGCCAGCGAGTTCGGCATCACGTGACGCATGAGGGCGCCGAACTTCGAGACGCCCAGCGACCGGGCGGCCGTGACGAAGTCGGCGTTCCGGACCTCAATGACGGCGCCGCGGGTAATGCGGGCAATCTGCGGCCAGCCGAAGATGACCAGAATGAGCACGAGGGTCCACACGGTCTTGTTCGTCCGGAACATCGGCAGCTGCATCATCACGATCGCGCCCAGGATCAGGGGCAGGGCGAAGAAGATGTCATTGATGCGGGCCAGGACCGAGTCGATCCAGCCGCCGTAATAGCCGGCGACGGCACCCAGGATGCCGCCGATCAGCAGCACTCCGATGGTGGTGAAGAGGCCCACCGTCACCGAGGACCGCGTGCCGAAGATGACACGGGCGTAGACGTCGCAGCCCTGCTGGGTGAAGCCCAGCAGGTGGCCCGCGGCGGGGCCCGCGTCGGAGTTGGCCAACTGGCAGGCCTCCGACGTGGGGTCGATCTGCGAGAACATTCCCGGGAAGACGGAGACCGCGACGACCACCAGGATCAGGAACGCGGAGATGAGGAAGAGCGGCTGCTTGCGCAGGTTCTTCCAGGCCTCGCCCCACAGGCTCAGCGGTGCGGCTTCGTCCTTGACCCGGTCCGTTACCTGGAGCGGGGTCTCGGAGACATCGGCCACGAAGTGCTCGGTCCGGCGGGCCGGGCGGCGGGAATCGGCGTGCCGTGCGGTGGTGGTGGTGTAATCAGGAGTCATAACGGATCCTCGGGTCAAGCCAGCCGTAAAGCAGGTCAACGAGCAGGTTGGACAGGCAGTAGATCAGCACCAGGACGGTGACGATCGAGACCACCGTGGGCCCTTCGCCGGACAGCACGGCCCGGTAGAGCCGGTTGCCTACGCCCGGGACGTTGAAGATGCCTTCAGTGACGATTGCGCCGCCCATCAAGGCACCGAGATCGGCGCCCAGGAACGTAATGACGGGAATCAGGGAGTTGCGCAGGATGTGCACGCGGACCACCTGGAACCGGGAGAGGCCCTTGGCGGTGGCGGTGCGGACGTAGTCGGCGTTCATGTTTTCGATGACGGACGTGCGGGTCAGGCGCAGGACATAGGCGAACGATCCCAGTCCCAGCACGATCGCCGGCAGGATGAGGTCCGGGATGGTCGCCGCGGAGCTGACGGTCGGCTTGGCCCAGCCGAGCTGGACTCCGATGGTGAACTGCAGCAGGAAGCCCAGGACGAAGATCGGGATGCCGATCACAACCAGGGACGCGACCAGGACCGTGGCGTCAAAGAGCTTGCCCTTGCGCAGGCCGGCGATAAGGCCGAAGACGATGCCGAAAAAGGCCTCGAAGATCAGCGCCATGATGGCCAGCCGCGCCGTGACGGGGAAGACCTCGCCGAGCACGGCGGCGATAGGGCGTCCGGAGAAGTCCTGGCCGAGATCAAACGTGAAGATGCTCTTGAGGTAAAGCAGGTATTGCATCCAGAACGGCTGGTCCAGGTGGTACTGCATGCGCAGCTTGGCTGCGACCGCCTCGTTCACCGGCTTGTCGCCGAACAGGGCCACGATGGGGTCACCGGGCAGGCTGAAGACCAGGAAATAGACCAGCAGTGTTGCGCCCAGGAAGACGGGAATCAGTTGCAGGAAACGCTTGAGGATGTATGTCGACATCAGCGAGTCACACCCTCGTTGGCAGGCATCCTGTCCAGGGATGCGGCGGAGTTGTTCATCAAAGAACCTTTTCACTATGGATGCAGGCCGGCGCCGGTTTGCTCACGGCGGCAGGGCTGCGAAAAGTTCGCCCGAAAGAGCCGGGCACCAAGAAAATAAATGGAGGGGAAACACGACGACGGCGGAGGCCCCAGTATGGGCGGCCCCCGCCGTCGTTTTGTTGTTACTTACCGGTTACGTTGTAGTACAGCGGGACGCCGTCCCAGCCGTAGTCGACGTTGGAGACCTTGTCGCTCCAGCCGCCCTGGGCAACCTGGTACCACAGGGGGATGGCCGGCAGATCCGTCAGGAGGATCTCCTGGGCCTTGTTCATGGCCTTGTTGCCGTCGCTGACCGAGGCGGCGTTCAGGCCGTCGGAGATGGCCTTGTCGAACGTCGGGTTGGCGTAGCTGGCGTCGTTGGAGCCGGCACCGGTCTTGTAGATCGGGCCGAGGAAGTTGTACAGCGACGGGTAGTCTGCCTGCCAGCCGGCACGGATGGAGCCGGTGAGGGTCTTGGCGGTGGCGTCGTTGCGGGCTTCCTTGAAGGTGGCGTACGGCTTGCCTTCAACCTTGATGCCGAGCGTGTTCTTGAGCTGGTTGACTACTGCCTCAACCCAGGCCTTGTGTCCGCCCTTGTCGGCGTTGTAGGCAATGGTGAACGTCTTGTTCGCGTCCCACTTCTGGATGGCGTCGGCCTTGGCCCAGGCTTCCTTGGCCTTGTCGGCGTTGAAAGTCAGGTTCTCGGCTCCGGCGATCGAGTCGCTGTAGCCGTCAAGCACGGGGGCCGTGAAGTCCTTGGCGGGCTGGCGTGCGCCGTTGAAGATCACCTTGGTGATCTCTTCGCGGTTGATCGCCATGGAGATCGCCTGGCGGCGGAGCTTGCCGGCCTCGCCGCTCCATTCCGGCAGGTATTCCGGGATGGCGATGGTCTGGTTGCCGGCGTACGGCTTGTTGATGGTGCGGTCGCCGAGGTCAGACTTGAAGTTCTTCAGCGCGCTGGTCGGGATGGTCTGCAGGATGTCCAGGTTGTTGGACATCAGGTCCTGGTACGCCGAGTCGTCGTTCTGGTAGATCTTGAACGTTACGCCGGCGTTCTTGGCCTTGCGCGGGCCGTTGTAGTCCGGGTTCGGAACGAGCTGGATCTGCACGTTGTGCTGCCAGCCGCCGTCCGCGAGCTTGTACGGACCATTGCCGACCGGCTTCTCGCCGAAGCCCTTCGGGTCCTTCAGGGCACCGGAGGGAACCGGAACAAACGCGGTGTAGCCAAGGCGAAGCGGCCAGTCAGATTCCGGCTGCTTCAGTTCGACGGTGAACGTCTGGTCGTCAACGACCTTCAGGCCGGACATGGTCTCAACCTTGGAGCCTTCTGCGCTGGCTTCGTCGTAGCCCTTGATGCTTTCGAAGAAGCCACCGCTGAGCTGGGCGTTCTTGGCTGCGGCGCCGAAGTTCCAGGAATCGACGAAGGACTTGGCCGTGATGGCCTCGCCGTTCGTGAACTTCTGGCCCTTCTTGACCTTGATGGTGAAGTGCTGGCCGTCCTTGCCCTCGATGGACTCGGCGAGTTCGTTGACCGGCTTGCCGCTGGGGTCGTAGCTGACCAGACCCGCGAAGATCATGTCGATGACCTTGCCACCGCCGACTTCGTTGGTGTCGGCGGGCATGAGGGGACGCTGGGGTTCGGAGCCGTCGGCGAGGATCACTTTGCTGGTGTCGCCGCCGGTACTGCCGCTACCGGTCGCGGAGCCGCTGGCACCGCATCCGGTCAGGGCGAGGGCGGCGATAGCCACCATGCCCAGTGCTTTGGAAGTGCGCGAAAAACGCATTCCGCCTCCTATGAGTTGTGGGAGTTCGTGAGGGAAAAACTTATGCTTCCCCGTAAGCAGGCACAGGGGTATCCCCTGTGACGTGGCCTACATATGGAAGTAGCCTAGCCCTAAACCGTCCAAATGTTGGAACTCTGTTGCCAAACCGTGATCCGACAATCTCATGACGATTAACGTCAAGTGGAGGGTATTTCAAGTCACACGCTACTGACTGGTAGTATTCGCCCGCAGTGTGACCTGGGTTACTCGCGCTTAACTGGAATCTGCCGGTTTTCGGCCCCGTTCCAGCCCCCTCGGGGTAAGCCTCAGCTGGCCCCTGACAGCAGCTGCGCGCGCAGTTCGCGGCGCTCTCGCTGCCTGTCCGGATCCGGCAGCGGAACCGCCGCCAAAAGCCGCTGGGTGTAGGGCTCCTGGGGATTGCGGAGGATCTGGTCGCGGGTCCCCTGCTCCACGATCCTGCCGCGCTGCATGACACAGATCCGGTCCGCGAGCACGTCCACCACCGCGAGGTCATGGGTGACGAAGAGGCAGGCGAACCCCAGTTCCTTCTGCAGGTTCTGGAACAGATCGAGCACCTTGGCCTGGACTGAGACGTCGAGGGCGGAGGTGGGCTCGTCGGCGACCATCAGCTTGGGCTTGAGCGAGAGGGCCCGCGCGATCCCCACGCGCTGCTTCTGCCCGCCGGAGAGCTCGTGCGGGTAGCGGTTGCGGTAGTCGCGCGGCAGCTCGACCTGGTCCAGCAGCGCCTCAATCCGCCGCTGCAGGTCGGCGCCCTTTGCGGCCCGTGCCAGGAACATCGGCTCCCCGATGCTTTCCCCGATGGGTAGCCTGGGGTTCAGGGACGACGACGGATCCTGGAACACCATGCCGACATGCCGGCGCATCTCGTGGAGCTGCCGGCCGTTCCTCTTGGCTGCTGAAATGTCCTGCCCGACTACCCGCATAGTGCCTGCCGCCACCGGCAGCAGGCCGACGGCGGCCCGGCCGATGGTGGTCTTTCCGGAGCCCGACTCGCCGACGAGACCGACCACCTGGCCGGGATAGATGACCAGGTTGGCCCCTTCCACGGCACGGAAGGCCGGCACCCGGCCCTGCTTTGGGTACTCGATGGCGACATCGGTGAGCTCCAGGACCGGCTCGCCCTTCGGCTTGGCCGCTTCGGCCGCGGCCAAGGCGGCGGCGTTTTCGCGCTCCCGCCGGATCAGCTCGTCTTCCGGAATGGAGAGGATCTCGACGTGGGTCGCGGCGGCGAGGGCGGCGGTGACGTCCACGTCCGCCGTGGAATCCGCGCCACCCTGACCCAGGTGCGGGACCGCAGCCAGCAGCGCCTTGGTGTACTCGTGCTGCGGGTTGTGGAAGATCTGCGCTGCCGTGCCCGTCTCCACGATCAGGCCCTTGCGCATGACGGCGATCCGGTCGGCGAGGTCGGCCACCACTCCCATGTCGTGGGTGATGAGCACAATGGCACTGTCCAGTTTGTTCCGCAGGTTGCGCATGAGGTCAAGGATTTCGGCCTGGACGGTCACGTCGAGGGCCGTGGTCGGCTCATCGGCAATGAGCAGCTTCGGGTCGCAGGAGAGCGACTGGGCGATCATGGCGCGCTGGCGCTGGCCGCCGGAAAGCTGGTGCGGGTAGGACCGGAAGGCCTTCTCCGGATCCGGCAGTTCGACAAGTTCCAGCATGCGCAGGGCCCGGAGCCGGGCTTCTTCCGGGGAAACTTCGTTGTGCAGACGCACAGTTTCAACAATCTGCGACCCCACGGTGTACACCGGGTTCAGGGCCGTCATCGGCTCCTGGAAGATCACCGCGACGTCCTTGCCGCGCACCGCGCGGATATTGGCCTCATTGCTCCCCAGCAGCTCACGGCCGGCGAGCTTGACACTTCCTGTCACACGGCTGTTACTGGGCAGCAGACCCAGCAGCGCCATTGAACTGGCGCTCTTTCCGGAGCCGGACTCCCCCACGATGGCGAGTACTTCGCCGGCCCGGACCTCGTAGTTCAGGCCGATCGCTGCCGGGACCCATTTCTTGTCCACGCCGAAATCCACGCTGAGATCCCGGACCTCCAGGACAGTTTCGCCTTTGCCAGGCACAGGTGACGCCGGCGGATCGAGGGTGATGAAGTCAGTCATGTTGGGCTATCCTTCCGCCCGGGCCGCCGGTGCACCGGGGATTAGTGCTGCGGCTCGGAATACTGAATTATTGGGGGCATGAGCTCTACGCCGCACGCCGGAAATGTTGAAGTCTTCAAAGCACGAACCAACAAGTGGTTCGCGTTGCTGTCCTGGGCGGTGGCCGCGTTCGGTGTCGTGGTCACGGTCGTCATGGCGGGTCCGGGGGCGCTGGGCGGCATCGCCCCGCTGGCCTTCATTGCCTTCATGGGCTGGCAACTGTTCTGGATGCCGTCCGTTGTAGTCCACGATGCCGGTGTCACTCTGGAGAATCCGTTCCGCTCGATCGAGGTGCCGTGGGCAGCGCTGGTGCACGTCGATACCCGTTTTGCACTGACGCTGGTCACCGCCCGGAAGAGCTACACCTCCTGGGCCGCGCCCGCCCCCGGTATCTGGGGCGGCCGCCATGCCCGCCCGGAGGACCTCCACGGCCTGCCGGCAACCACTTACGGTCCCGGCAAGTCGGTCCGTCCGGGAGATCTGAAGACCACGGACTCCGGCCAGGCTGCCATGATGGTGCGGGCGCGGTGGCATGACCTCGTGGAAGGCGGGCAGCTCGCCGCAGGCGACGCCGCCAGCACCGCGGCAACGGTGACAGTCCGCTGGGTGGCGATTGGCGCCGTCGTACTGCTCCTGGCGGCAAGCTACCTGGCGATTACCGCCGGTTAGAGCGGTCGTGCAGGGGGCCGGCATCTACTGGCCCCGTGTTCCGTCAGACGGCCCGTCGTTGCGGGGATCCTCAGGCGCCGAGGCGCCAAGTCCGGTGACGGTACCTGCCTGCACCGCGGCACCCCCATGATCGGCCGCCTTCTTGGCATTGAACTTCTTCTGCCGTGGGTCAAAGGCGTCCCTCAGGCCGTCGCCGATGAAGTTGATGCTGAGGCAGATGAGCACAATGAACATGCCCGGGAACCAGAAGAGCCAGGGCCGTGTGGCGAAAGCCTGCTGGTTCTGGGAGATGAGCAGGCCCAGTGACGTGTCCGGGGCCTTGACGCCGACGCCGAGGTAGCTCAGCGCCGTCTCGGTGAGGATCGCGGCGGACATGGTCAGGGTCACGTTCACGATCAGCACGCCGACAGCGTTGGGCAGGATGTGCTTGAAGATGATCCTGGCGTTGCTGGCGCCGGAAATCCGGGCCGCATCCACGAACTCGCGTTCGCGCAGGGACAGGAATTCGCCGCGCATCAGCCGGGCCAGGGCGACCCAGCTGATCAGGCCCAGGAAGATCCCGAGGGCCAGAACGCCGTTGGTGCTGGCGAAGGAGGCGAACCAGCTCCCCTGGTCCCGGCGGCCGGCGAGGGCGGCCATGACGGCGGCCAGCAACAGGGCCGGAATGATGATGATGACGTCGGTCAGGCGCATCAGGATGGCCTCGGACCAGCCGCGGAAGTAGCCGGAGATGGCACCGACCACGACGCCGATCAGGCCGGCGATGAGGCCGATCACGATCATGATGGTGATGGACTGCTGCGCGCCGCGCATGGTCATGGCGAAGAGGTCGCGGCCGATCCGGTCCTGGCCGAACGGATGTTCGCCCCAGGCCAGCGGCCACAGCGAGGAGGTGGGCGCGCCGCCGTTGACCAGTGGCGAGACTTGCGTGTGGGAGTACTTCCACCAGCCGGGGATTCCCAGGTAGCCCACCGAGGTGAAGGCCAGGATGAAAATGAAGGCGAACACCACGAGGCCGATAATGGCGCCGGAGTGTCCGAGGAAACGCTTCCGGACGATCTGGCCCTGGCTGAGGCCCTTGGCCTCAAGGACCGGCTCAACGCCGGCCGCGGCTGATATCCGCGAGGCTTCGTCTTCGGCCATGATTACTTCCTGCTGACTTGGCTGGCTCATGCTTTTACCCTTACGCGCGGATCCAGTGCGGAGTAGGCGAGGTCCGCGATGAGGTTGAAGACCATGGCCGTGATGGCCACGCAGATGAAGACGCCCATGACCGGGTTGGGATCGGTGTGCGCGATCCCGTCCAGGAACAGGAAGCCCATGCCGCGGACCGAGAAGACGGTTTCGGTGATGACGGCACCGCCGATCAGCGCCCCAATGTCGAAGGCCACGATCGTGGCGATCGGGATCAGGGCGTTGCGGAAGGCGTGGCGCATGATGACGGTCCGCTCGCTCAGACCTTTGGCCCGGGCCGTGCGGATGTAGTCCATGTTCATGATTTCGAGCATCGAGGCCCTGGTGAAGCGGGTGTAGCTGGCAAGTGAAATGAGGATCAGGGCCAGGGTGGGCAGGATCAGGTGGGTGAAGGAGTCAAGGCTCAGGACCCAGAAGTCGCCCTGGATGTTCGGCGTGCTGGCACCGATGGTGGCGATCGGCCGGCCGCGCACACGGCTGTTGTTGAAGTAGCTGGGCCACGCCTGCATGTACCGGTCCAGCAGGATCAGGAAGCCGACCAGGAACGAGGTGATGGCTGCCGCCCGCATGGACTGCCCGCGGTCGTAGCCCCCCACCAGGTAGCCGATGCCCATGCCGATCAGGACGAAGGCGACCGCCAGGAGCACGATCATCAGGAATGTGGCCTCATTGAGCAGCGGCGGAAGGAGGAAGTAGAGCACGACCCCGACGCCGACGGCGATGAGGGCCGACTGCAGGGCCTTGCGGTTTTTCAGCCCGGCGGAGAGCAGGGTCACGGCGAACGCGATGCCGACACCGGCAATGGCGATGACCACGGGGCCAAGGCCCGGGGTCTTGAACCATTCGGTGGCGGAGAAGTAAATGAGCACCGCGGTGACGAAGGCGAAGGCGACGGCGCCGGCCAGCAGCCGGCGCCGCATGGTGCCGCCCGCCGCGACGGCTGTCACTGCGCCGACGACGACGCCGATCCCGAGGGCCGCGGGCAGCGGCACGTCGGGGTTGCGCAGGAAGTCGTTGAAGCCGATGGCGCCGAATTCCTTGAGCAGGACGGCGACCCAGAAGATCGGCAGTGAGAAGAACAGGAAGGCCATGAACGTCACGCCGTAATCCAGGGTGCTGTACTGCCGCAGGGCGGTGACGATGCCCAGGGTGATGCCGATCAGGATGGCGAGCACCGTTGCCGCGGTGACGAGGGTCAGGGTCTGGACGAGCGCGAAGCCGAGGGCTTCGGTGATGGGCTGACCGGCGATGTTTTTCCCGAGGTCACAGGAGTTGGCGAACGGAACGAGGCACTGGACAGCGCCGCCGAACCATTTGAAGTACCGCAGCGGGGCCGGGGTGTCCAGCTGCAAGAGCTCGGTCCTCGCGTCCATGAGCTGCTGCTTCTGGGGTGTGGGGTTGGCGCGGAATTCCTCGAGGGGATCGCCGGACGCCGCTGTCAGGAGATATACGAGGTAGGACGCACCGAGAAGGATGAGGGCGGCAGTCACGAGCCGCCGGAAGATGTAGGTCACCATTGGAATAGAACCTCGGAATTCGGGCCCAGGGATTGCCCGGACCGGTCGCGGAGTTTGGCCGGTTCCCGCCGATGTGGCGGCGGGACCACGGCATCGTCAGGGATGTCGCCAGAAAGGCGCCGGGACCGAAGAAGCTGTGGTCCCGACGCCTTTCCAGCAGTGTTACTTGGGGTCGCGGGCTACTTCTGTGCCCATTCCCAGAAGTTCCACCAAACGCCGGTCTGGTTCGGCATGTACTTCACACCGGTGATGCGGTCGCTGTACGCGTCCACGCCAACCGACTGGAACAGCGGCAGGCCGTAGGCCGAATCCCAGATCATCTTGTCGATCTGCGCAACGAGGCCGTCCTGCTTGCTCTTGTCGGTGGTGACAATCAGTTCGTCCATCAGCTTGTCGGCTGCGGGGTCGCTGAACTGGTTGAAGTTGGAGTCGTTGCCGGACTTGAAGATCTGCGGAACGCCGGACACGCCGACACCCGAGTTGCTCCAGCCGAAGATGGTGGCATCGTAGCTGCCGTCACCGAGGGCCTTGCCCCAGTCAGACTTGCCGAGGCCGCCGTCGACGATCTTGAAGCCGGCCTTGGTGGCGGACTCGCTGATCAGGGAGAAAGCGTCAACACGGTTGGGGTTGTCCTTGTTGTACATGATGCGAACTTCGGGGGTGGCGCCGTTGAGGAGCTTCTTGGCACCCTCGATGTCCACACCCTGGTAGGCGGAGGAACCATTGTTCTTGGCCGAGTCGGCGTACGGGGCCTGGTCCGGAACGAAGAGCTGGGAGTCAAGCGGTGCAGCCTTCGGATCCAGCTTCTTGACGATCTTGTCGACGATGTCCGCACGCGGGACGGCCTTCATGAAAGCCTCGCGGACGTTCTTGTCGGCAAACGGGCCGGAGTAGTTCAGGTCGATGTGGTCGTACGCGAGCTGGTTGCCGACGTCGACCGTCACGCCCTGGCTTTCGAGTGCCTTGAGCTGCTCCACGGTGTCCGCGGATGCCTGCGGGGCGATGATGTCCGCCTCGCCGTTCTTGAGAGCCTGGACCTGGGCGGGTGCCTCACCGATGTAGCGGACGGTGATTTCGTCCAGATTGGCTTCCGGTCCCCAGTTGTAGTCCTTGTTCTTGACCATGGTCAGGGACTGGTCCTGGTTGATGCTCTTGACGAGGAACGGGCCATTGGAGAGGTACAGGCTCGGATCGGCCGGCAGGGTCTTGGTGTCAAAGCCGGTGTTCCACATGTCCGCCATAGCCTTGAGCTGGGCGTTCGCCGGCTTGGGGGCCTTGGAATCGCCGCGGGGCATGCCCTTCAGCAGGTCAATGAACGCCTTGGTGTCCGCCAGGCCTGCCTTCTTGGCCAGGACGTGGGCGGGGATGTCAATACCGGGGCCGCCGAGGGCGATTTCCCAGTCCGCGAAGGGCTTGGAGTACTTCAGCGTCATGCTGCGGCCGTCGTCACCGAGTTCCGGGAAGTCGGTGAGGGCGATACCGGTGGGGTCACCGGCGTAGGAGAAGTAGGACGTTCCGGTCTTACCTTCCGCGTCGGCGTCGTTGTAGTAACCGGAGAAGGCGGCCCACTGCAGCACAAGGTCGGCTGCGGTAACAGGAGTGCCGTCGGACCACTTCACGCCGTCGTTGATGGTGTACTTCACCGTCAGCGGATCGTCAGAGACCTTTTCCATCTTGCCGAACTTCTCATTGCGGACAACGTTGAGCTTGTTGTCGATGTAGAAGAAGCCCGAGTGCGTGGCGTAGCTGACCTTCGAGTTGATGTCAGTGTTTCCATCGGCCGTGTTCGGGTTGAACGTGTTAAACGCGTTGACCTCTACTACGGTTGCCGATCCGCCTTGCTTGCTTGCTGCCGCCGCAGTGGTCGGGGTTGTCCCGCCGCTGTTGCCCGCGCAGGCGCTGAGGGCGATGGCAGCTGCTGCCGCCACGCCCACTGCTTTGGAAATACGACCCAAGCGCATTCCGCCTCCTTGTTTCTGTGGTGTGGGTGAGACCGGCGCCGAAGGCGCCAGACAGACGTCCACACTCCCCCAGCGGCAGTGTGGCCCGTCTCACATGGCATGAAGCGTAACCCCAAAGACCGTTTGGAGCCACCAAAGTTGACTCACCGTAAAGTTCGTTATGGAGCTGCAACATTGGGCAGGTTCCGCAGGGCCAGCTTTCCCACAAAACGTTGACGCGGCGTAACAAAAGGATAAAAGCGCCGCACACGGGAAAAGCCCCGATCCGAGAATCGGGGCTCCTCCAGTTAATCCTTAATTACTTGGCAGAATTACCGCGCTGCCGGGCGGCGAAGAGCCTCCTTCTCATCAGTTGACCATCGCGACAGGTCGTTGGCGTGAACTTGGGACGGCGGCGGCTCGTGTCCTCACGTCCCTCAGCTGCCATCAGCCGGCTTCGAGGACAAAGAAGATAAAGGACAGGAATGCTGTCTTCTCGCCGGTGAGGATGCGCGGCGGAAGGAGTTCGTGCGGCGTGTCTGGAGATGGCCCTGGTTCGCTCACGGTGGCGACGCGGTATCCCGCCGATGTGAAGGCGTTGATCATCGCGTGAAGTGGTCGGTGCCAGAAAGTCAGAACCGCAGGCACGCCATCGAACTCGTAATCCTCCGAGTACTGCCGGATGGCGAAGTAGTCCTCGGCTGGTTGGGTGATCACGCTGACCGTGGGGTGGTTGACCGACAGGATCAGACGACCGCCCGGCTTCAGCACACGCCGCAGTTCGGCAAGCGGCGCTGACCAGTCCTCCAGGTAGTGCAGGACCAAGGACGAGACAACGTCGTCGAAGGAGCCATCCGCGAAAGGGAGCGGCTTGCTGAGGTCGGCCAAGTATAGATCCGCGGTTGCGCCCAGTCGCAGTCTTGCAAATTCGAGCATCGCAGGACTGGAATCGAAGCCGGTCATGATCGCGCCCTTCGCGCTCAGTGCCGCGGACAGGGGCCCGGAGCCGCACCCTGCATCCAGGACCCGGTGGCCGTCGACGTCGCCGGCGAGGTCAATCATCGCCGGCCGCTCGTAGTAGGCGTTGAGGAGGCTAGACTCGTTTTCCGCCGAGTAGCTCCCGGCAAAACTGTCATAATGGTCGGCTTTCACGGATCCTCGCTCTCTCGGGTAAACGCTCATGGTCAGTATGGTCGGCCCGATCCTAACAACCTGGCCGTAAAGCCCGTAAGCATCGCCCGTTGATAACAGATTCGGTTTCGTTCGTTGGATCAACGCGGTTGGTCTGTTCTGATGGTCGAAATGATTACCGTGAGCCAGAACGCCTGCGTCGATGGTTTATTGTCGGCGGGTGCAGCAAGACTGAGAACGTGAAGATTGTCCTGATACCGCCTCTGCTCTGCTCTTCCCTCGCTTACGCCCCGGTGATCGATACCGTCTGGACGCGCGGGCA
This sequence comes from Arthrobacter sp. P1_D12, assembly GCF_056406175.1. Classification (NCBI taxonomy): domain Bacteria; kingdom Bacillati; phylum Actinomycetota; class Actinomycetes; order Micrococcales; family Micrococcaceae; genus Arthrobacter; species Arthrobacter sp. P1_D12. The sequence goes on along the minus strand of NZ_JBFUAR010000005.1, from coordinate 360,868 downwards.
AGTCACTTTGGCCGACACCCGGCAAGACGACACCATTGCGGCCATGGCCGAACGGATCCTCCGCGGGAACGTCGGCGACATTGCTGTTCTCGGAACAAGCATGGGAGGGTACGTCGCCGCCCTCGAAGTCATCCGACAAGCGCCAGATCGCGTCACCGCTCTCGCACTCGTAAGCACGTCCGCCCGAGCCGACTCCGCGGAGCAGCTCCAAGCGCGGGCGCGCCAGTCCGTGCTCGTTGAAGGCGGGCATTTCGAAAAGCGCTGCCCACGGCCCGGTTCACCGTCGTCGAGGGTGCCGGCCACTTCCTGTTCCACGAGCAGCCCGCCGCCGCACGGGACGCCGTTAGCTCCTGGCTTGAGTCCGCCTCATAACCAACCGTCCGTGAAGCCCTCACCCGCTCGCAAAAGCGATAGCCGCCAAGAACACGTGTTCTTAGCGGCTATCGCTTTTGGCCTCAAGCAGATCAGAAACTAGACGTTGAAGCGGAACTCCACGACGTTCCGTAACGAATAAACGTCTCCGCCACCAGCGGTGCACGGTCGAGGACCTGTGGATTCAGGCCGCCGTTGGCAACCGCTGGCCCGCGATCTTTCCGCAACCCGCCCGCAGCATAGAACACAAGTCTGCTTTGAACTCCCTGCGCGGCCCTCGTCACACCGCTGCGCAGGTGGTCGGCCAGACGGGTGAACGACTCGGATGTGTTCGGGTGACCCAGCTGGCGCAGCTCGTCCGCGACAACGTCGGCATGCTCAGCGGCGCGGCGATCCTAGCCCGACGGCTTCCTTGGACGGGGCCTGGATGGGTCGGGCCACCACCAGCGATGTCGCGATCGGCGCTCAGCCCTGCGTTGGGCCGCGTCCAGATAGTCCTCGCGCGCCGCATCAAAGACCTCGTGAGGAAGACTCAGCGTTGCACGGCTCAACTGGCGTCCTACCAGCAGATCGCTGATTGCCCCCGGGATCTCCCGCATCCCCCGAGCACCTTTCACGGACCGCCTGAGCTGCACGCCCTGCTCCGTGAGCCGCATCCCCCACGATGAGTCGACCTCAGCAAGGCTGGAACCGACCAGGACCGCTATTGCCGTCTCTACCCGTTCCCGGGAAGGGACGTCGGCCTGCAGCATGTCCCACCCCGGCAGCAGCGCACGGAGCGACGAGGAGCGCCTCCCATCATGCAGCAGGGTCACGAGTGTTGCAGCGTCATCCATGTCTATGCGGTCCACGCCGTTCAGGCTAGCGCACTCCGAGCCGCCACCGCCTCGGGAACAATCACCGTCTCGGAAGAACGTTAAGTTCCCCAACACTTCGACCGAGGATTCCCGGGAGGTACCGGAGCTGACTCAGACGTTAAAGCGGAACTCCACCACGTTCCGTCGCAGAATAACCTCTTCTCCAAGCGGCGGGGAGCCAGCGGGCAGCTGAGCTTGCTGCCTTAGCTGACTCTCCCTCCAGGGGTGCGGGCCCGCAGGGTCGTCCTGTGTCGGTTGGATGCACGGGCAGACTGGACGATCACGACGGTGGCCGCGGCCACAACTCCTACGAACGCCAGGCCCGCAGCGATTCTCGTCGCCCGCCGGGACATGGTGGCCGGGTTGACAGGCTCGGGGGCACCCGCGGGAGCTTCGATGACGGGCACGTCCCAATCGTTCCCGGAGGGGAAGATTCCGGGCGGAAGCTCTTCCGCCCGAAGTTCGCGGCGGGCCGCGAGGCGGTTCCGGACTTCCTGATTCGGAGCGGGCACGACGGCGTCTGCTGCGATCGCAGTGGGGAAATCAAGGAGGTAGGGCTCACCATAGAACGCTGAAGAGGCGACGGATTCTAACCACGTGGCCGGCGGTTCCGCAACGCCGCGCGCGGCGAAGGCGGACCGCAGGCTTTCTAGGATCTCGGCGAGGCTTTTGCCTTCGGAGTCCTTGCTGGCCTCGAAAATAGCAAGTTGAAGCTGCAGCTTCACATCCGCAGCAGGGTCCTTAACGGTGGGGTCCTGCCCGGTAGGGTCCACGGTGAGTGGCGCAGCATTCACGGCCCCGGCCTTGCTTGGGTCAGTGTTCATGGGCTTCCTTTCATCGTGGTTTCCCGTCCCTGGTCCCGGGTGACAGCTACCAGAAATTCTAAAGCGGTGTGGCGGTCAGCGTTATCCGCAGTCGCACTCGTTGCGTCCTCCGAGCGGCATTCTCTGTCTGCATTCCCAATAATCGACATAACAAACGGGAAGAAGCTGGCAGGGGGTCCGTTGCGGAAACCATGACACTCGTTCCTCCACAGTCAGTACCCGCCCCTGTTCCCCGGGGCCCTGATTGGGTAGGCTCCTTTCATGGCACGACGCAGTTTTCTTCAGTGGCCGGTCGTCCGGCAGTTGAGTACGGGCGACCTCTTGGGCCGCGGTCCGGCGGTGACATCCCCGCAGACCAGGGCCATTACTCCACGGACGGTCACCGCTGACCGCGTGGTGCAGAGCGTGTGCCCGTATTGCGCCGTGGGCTGCGGACAGCTGGTCTACGTCAAGGACGAAAAGGTCGTTCAAATCGAGGGCGATCCGGATTCGCCAATATCCCGCGGCCGCTTGTGCCCCAAGGGCTCTGCCAGTGAACAGTTGGTCAACTCGCCAGGCCGTCAAACCGGTGTGCTTTACCGTGCGCCGCGCTCCACCCAGTGGCAGCACCTGGACCTGGCCACCGCCGTCGACATGGTGGCGGACCGCTTCATCGAGACCCGCCGCAGGACGTGGCAGCAAGAAGACGGGGAAGGCAGGCTGCTTCGCCGCACGATGGGGATTGCTTCGCTGGGCGGGGCAACACTCGATAACGAAGAGAACTACCTGATCAAGAAACTCTTCACGGCTGCCGGTGCGGTACAGATCGAGAACCAAGCCCGCATTTGACACTCCTCCACGGTTCCCAGTTTGGGAGCCTCGTTTGGGCGCGGTGGTGCGACGCAATCACTGCAGGACATGGCCAATGCCGACTGCATCGTCATTCAGGGCTCCAACATGGCCGAATGCCACCCGGTGGGATACCAGTGGGTTGCGGAGGCTAAGGCACGCGGAGCTAAGGTCATCCACGTCGATCCCCGCTTCACGCGTACCTCCGCCGTCGCGGACAAGCACATTCCGATCCGGGCCGGCTCTGACGTCGTCCTTCTGGGGGCCCTGATTAACTACGTCATCACCAATGACCTCTGGTTCAAGGAGTACGTCGGCGCGTACACCAATGCGGCGACGCTGGTGCATGCGGACTACCGCGATGCCGAGGACCTGGGCGGCCTGTTCTCCGGTTTCGATCCGGAAAAAAGGGCGTACGACACGTCGTCCTGGGCGTACGCGGAACAAGGTGAGGGCGCGATTCATGAGCCCGGGCCCAGCCGCGAACACGGCGCCGAAGCGTCCGCCCGTGCTGCCGCCGACACCTTCGGCAGTGGCGGGCCGCCGCTGGAGCATGCCGAAGTTCAGCGGGACGACACCCTGCAAGACCCCCGGACGGTCTTCCAGATCGTCAAGCGGCATTATGCCCGGTACACCCCGGAGATGGTCCGGGACATGTGCGGCATCAAAGTGGCGGATTTCGAGTATCTTGCCCGCAGCATCACGGAAAACTCGGGACGCGACCGGACTACCTGCTTTGCCTACGCGGTGGGTTGGACTCAGCATTCCTTGGGAGCGCAGTTCATCCGGGCCGCGGCGATCCTTCAGCTATTGCTGGGAAACGTGGGGCGCCCCGGCGGCGGGATCATGGCCCTTCGCGGCCATGCCAGCATCCAGGGGTCCACCGACATCCCCACATTGTTCAACCTGCTACCCGGCTACCTGCCGATGCCCAGTGCCGGCCGCCACGACAGCCTCAGTGAATATCTGGCAGCCGTCGGGTCAAAACAGCAAAAGGGCTTTTGGGCCGACGCCGACGCCTACACCGTCAGCCTGCTGAAGGCCTGGTGGGGTGAAGCCGCGACCGCGGACAACGACTGGGCCTATGATTACCTTCCGCGGCTGACGGGGGCGCACGGCACATATGAGACCACTATGAGCATGCTCAAGGACGAGGTGGAGGGCTACTTCATCCTTGGACAGAACCCCGCAGTGGGCTCGGCCAACGGCCGGCTGCAACGGCTTGGCATGTCCCATCTGAAGTGGCTGGTGGTGCGTGACCTGAACATGATCGAGTCGGCCACCTGGTGGAAGGACGGCCCGGAGATCGAATCCGGCGAACTGCGCACCGAGGACATCGAGACCGAAGTCTTCTTCCTGCCCGCAGCCACCCATGTGGAGAAAGCCGGCTCGTTCACGCAGACCCAGCGTCTGCTGCAGTGGCGGCACCAGGCGGTGGCACCGCCCGGGGAGTGCCAGAGCGAACTGCAGTTCTTCTTCGAGCTAGGCCAACGGATCCGGGCGAAGCTGGCTGGCTCCGAGGACGAGCGGGACCGTCCGCTGCTCGACCTGACCTGGGACTATCCCACGGATGAGCACGGCGATCCGGATGCCGAGGCTGTGCTTGCGGAGATCAACGGCCGCCAACTGGCTGGACCGGACGCCGGTAAGCCCCTCTCCGCCTACACCGAACTTCGCGCCGACGGTTCCACGGCCGCTGGCTGTTGGATCTACACCGGTGTTTACGCTGGTGGCTCCAACCACGCTGCCAACCGTAAGCCTGGTCAGGAACAAGGGCCCGTGGCTTCGGAATGGGGCTGGGCATGGCCGGCCAACCGCCGGGTCCTCTACAACCGTGCGTCCGCGGATCCCGCCGGTAAGCCGTGGAGCGAGCGGAAGAAATACATCTGGTGGGACCAGGAGCAAGGAAAGTGGGTCGGCGACGACGTTCCCGATTTCCCGGTGGACCGGGCTCCGGGAAGCCAGCCCGACCCGGCCCTCGGCGGCCCTGCAGCCCTTAGCGGAGATGACCCCTTCATCATGCAGGCCGACGGCAAGGGCTGGCTGTTCGCCCCGAAGGGCCTTGTGGATGGGCCCCTTCCCACCCACTACGAGGCTCAGGAATCCCCCGTGGCCAACGCGCTCTACCCGCAGCAGCAGAGTCCGGCGCGGTTGGTGTTCCCGCACGCGGGCAACTTCAGTGCGCCAAGTGCCGGCACTCCCGGCGCCGACGTGTACCCGTACGTCTTCACCACGTACCGGCTTACTGAGCATCACACCGCCGGCGGGATGAGCCGCTGGCTTCCTTACTTGTCCGAATTGCAGCCGGAGATGTTCTGTGAGGTTTCGCCTGAACTGGCTGCCGAGCGGGGGCTTGAGCCCTACGGGTGGGCCACCATTATTTCGCCCCGCTCGGCCATAGAGGCGAAGGTGCTCATCACTGACCGGCTGAAACCCCTGGCCGTGGGCGGTCACACCGTGCACCAGATCGGGCTGCCCTACCACTGGGGCGTGGGCAGTAACGCCGTCGTCAGTGGCGACGCCGCCAATGACCTGCTTGGCGTGACGCTGGACCCCAACGTCCAGATCCAGGAGTCCAAGGTCGCCTCCTGCGATATCCGCCCGGGCCGCCGGCCGCGCGGGCAGGAACTGCGGGCAATGGTCGCCGCCTATCAGGCGCGGGCGGGACTGACCGCCGAGACCGGCAACCGCGCCATTACCAATCCGATGTTGGAGGACTAGATGGGCCAGCTGTCCGGACCGACCGACCCCACCGCCGATGCCCACTGGGAGCACAGCCATCCGCGGAAGGGCTTTTTCACCGACACCTCGATCTGCATCGGGTGCAAGGCCTGCGAGGTTGCCTGCAAGGAGTGGAACCATAACCCGCAGGACGGCAATCTGGAGCTGCTCGGGTCGTCCTACGACAACACCGGGGCGCTGGGCGCCAGCACTTGGCGTCATGTGGCGTTCATCGAGCAAGGTCAGGACCGCATTGTGGAGGCACGGGAATCAGGCCGCGCCCTGGTGAGCCTGGGCATGCCGCGTATTGGTCCGCCGGCCACGGCATCGCCAGCTGCGACGGACCTGGCCGAGGCCGACATCACGCCCCCGGACACGGCAGACTTCAGGTGGTTGATGTCCTCCGACGTTTGCAAGCACTGCACGCACGCCGGGTGCCTCGATGTGTGCCCCACCGGAGCGCTTTTCCGCACCGAATTCGGCACCGTGGTGGTACAGGATGACGTCTGCAACGGCTGTGGAACCTGCGTCGCCGGATGTCCTTTCGGCGTCATCGAGCGCCGCGCCGATGGCTCGGTCAAGGTGGCCACCAGCAGGAACGACCAGCACGCCAAGCATCCCGCCGTCCCCAATGCGGGCATCGCTCAGAAGTGCACGCTGTGCTACGACCGGCTGGTCGCGGATGAGACCCCCGCGTGCGCCAAAGCGTGCCCTACGACGTCTATCAAGTTCGGCGACCATGACGACATGGTGGAGACGGCCAGGGAACGCGTTTCCAGCCTGCACGCGCAAGGTCTGACGGAGGCAAGGCTCTACGGTGCGAACGAAAACGACGGCGTCGGCGGAACCGGATCAGTCTTCCTGCTCCTCGACGAACCCGAGGTCTACGGACTTCCGCCGGACCCACGGGTACCCACGGCCGACCTTCCGCAGATGTACCGAAGGGCCGGCATGGCAGTAGCGGGCATGGCCGCGGCAGTTGCAGTGGCATTCCTGGGAGGGCGTGCATGACCCTCTCAGAGTTCGACAGCTTCCGGCCATCGGAACCCGCCCGCCGTCGCCGGCGGGAGGGCAAACGAGGACCGGGCCGCCGCCCGGCCAATGGCGACGGCTCCCGGGAAATGCCCATGGTTCCCGAGCCGGAATTCAGCTCGTATTACGGCCGTCCGGTTGTAAAGCCGGCACCCTGGGGTAATGATGTGGCCGCGTACCTGTTCCTGGGCGGCGTTGCCGCCGGCTCGGCTTTGCTCGGACTCGGCGGCCAGTTGAGCGGGCGGCCGACGCTGCGCCGTAACGCGCGTTTGAGCGCTTTGGCAGCGGTAAGTGCCGGGGCTGTTGCGCTTGTGAAGGACCTCGGCAGGCCGGAGCGCTTTCTGCATATGCTGCGGACCTTCAAGGTCACTTCGCCGATGAGTGTGGGCTCGTGGATCCTCAGCGCCTTCAGCGCAGGCGCGGGGGTCTCGGCGGTGGCGGAGATCGACCGGATGAGCGGATCCCGGCTTCCGCTGGGCCCGTTGCGGAGCGTGCTGCGGGCTGTCGAGGGACCGGCCGGCTTCGAGGCCGCCGTCTTTGCCGGACCTCTGGCGGCTTACACGGCAGTGCTGCTCGGAGACACCGCCACACCGACGTGGAACGCTGCCCACGAGGAACTGCCGTTCGTCTTCGTAAGTTCGGCAGCCCTCGCTTCTGCCGGGCTCGCCATGGTCACCACGCCGGTGCGCGAAACGGGGCCGGCCCGGAAGCTCGCCGTGCTCGGCGTCTTAGGTGAGGTGGTTGCCATGAAAGTCATGAAACAACGGATGGACCCGGTGGCGGCGGAACCCCTACACCAGGGCAAGGCGGGCGCCATGCTGAAATGGAGCGAGCGTTTGGCGGTCGCCGGCGGGCTGGGAACACTGCTGGGCGGCCGACACCGCGGAGCGGCTGCGGCCTCCGGACTCGCGTTGCTGACCGCGTCCGCCCTGACGCGTTTTGGTGTATTTGAGGCGGGCCTCGCCTCGGCCAGAGATCCGCGGTACACCATCGAACCGCAGAAGACGCGGCTCGCCGCCCGCCGTGCGGCCGGAATCACCGACGACGCGATCACCACCGGCGGCTGAAGACGAATGGCCGGGTTTCAGCGGATCTCGATGCCCTGGCCCGCGATGGTGTGTCCGATGACTGGATGGCCCGGCAATTCACCGACGACGAGTAGCCCGCCGGAGGTCTGTGCATCGGCGAGCAGGAGAAGATCGTCCTCCGTGACGCCCGCGGCGGCACGCAGGTAGGGCCGCACCCAGTCCAGGTTGCGCCGCGTTCCGCCGGAGACAAACCCATCGCGCAACGCTTCCCGGGCGCCGTCGACGTGCGGCACCGCTTTCCGGTCCACCACTGCCCCGACCCCGGAGGCCCGGCACATCTTGTACAGGTGTCCGAGCAAGCCAAAGCCCGTCACGTCCGTGGCTGCCCGCACACCGGCCGCCACCGCATCCTCGGCGGCGTCGCGGTTCAGGCGCGTCATCGTCTTTACTGCTTCGGTGAACACTTCGCCGGTCTGCTTGTGACGGTTGTTGAGCAGTCCGACGCCGATCGGTTTGGTGAGCGTGATGGGCAGCCCGGGCCGGGCGGCGTCGTTCCGCAGCAATCGGTCGGGGTGGACGACGCCGGTGACCGCCATGCCGTACTTCGGTTCCGGATCGTCGATAGTGTGTCCGCCTATGACCGGGCACCCTGCCTCGGCGGCCACGCTCAGGCCACCGCGGAGTACCTCGGTCATCAATTCCAGCGGCAGTACGCCACGGGGCCAGCCGACGAGGTTAATCGCCATAATCGGGCGCCCGCCCATCGCGTAAATGTCGGAGAGCGCATTGGCGGCGGCGATCCGGCCCCAATCGAAGGCGTCGTCTACCACGGGGGTGAAAAAGTCAGCGGTGGACAATATGGCCAGGTCCCCACGGACCAGAACGGCGGCTGCGTCGTCGCCGCTGTCAAGCCCGACCAGCACATCGGCGCCGGGCTGGCCGGTGAGTCCGCGTACCGCTTCTTCGAGTTCGCCGGGCGGAATCTTGCACGCGCAGCCGCCACCGTGGGCATAGCCGGTGAGCCGGAGAGTTCCGGCAGCACCGGTACCGAGTTGCTGGACTGGCGTCTGGGCCTCGTTCACCCGCCTAGCGTACTCCTTCAGGCAACCCTGCTATATTGAGCCCCGGTGGCGTCCGGGTCCTGGTGGGCCCCCCGGTCTTCAAAACCGGTGCGGCCGAGCATCTCGGCCTGGCGGGTTCGATTCCCGTCCGCCACCGCCAACTTCCGGCCCGAGCGCCGCGAGCAGAGGAGGGCTGTGGACCCGGTCGATCCCCGGCGCCTGATTCCGCGCACCGATGACCTGCTGGCTCTGCCGACCGTCTCCAAGGCCCGGAGCAGGCTGAACGAGCGCGTCATCCGCGACCTCGTTCGTCAAATCCAGGATCAGGCACGGCGTGGTGAGCTCCCGCCCGGACAAGTGGAAGGAACACTGATCGCCGCCGTAGCCGACCGCACGGCGACGACCCTTCGTCCGGTGCTCAACGCAACCGGCGTCATCGTCCATACCAACCTCGGCCGTGCTCCACTTTCTGAAGACGCGGTGGAAGCTGTTATCGCGGCCAGCGGCTACGTTGACGTGGAGCTCGACTTGGCAACCGGCAGCCGGAGCGGGCGCGGCGCCGGCGCGCGCGCTGCATTACTCGCCGCCTGTCCCGCGGCTGAGGATGCGCTGGTGGTGAACAACGGCGCCGCAGCGCTGGTGTTGGCCACGACTGCCTTGGCCGCCGGCCGGGAGGTGGTGGTGAGCCGCGGGGAACTGGTCGAGATCGGTGCCGGCTTCAGGCTGACCGACTTAATGGAGTCGACGGGGGCGAAGCTACGCGAGGTAGGTACGACCAACCGCACCCACCTACACGACTACGCCGGTGCTCTGGGGTCGAACACCGGGTGCGTACTCAAGGTCCATCCCAGCAACTTCCGGGTCGACGGATTTACCTCCACTGTCCCGTTGCACGAAATCAGCCCGCTGACCGTCGCCCACGGGGTACCTCTGGTGGCCGACCTGGGCAGCGGGCTCTTGTCGCCCGACCCTTTCCTGCCGGAGGAGCCGGACGCCGCCTCCGCCTTGGTGAGCGGAGCCGACGTCGTGATCGCCAGCGGTGACAAGCTACTCGGCGGCCCACAGGCTGGCTTGCTGCTGGGCCGCAAGGAAATCATCACGCGGTTGGCCCGCCACCCGCTCGCCCGTGCGGTCCGGGCTGACAAACTCGCCCTTGCCGCCTTGGAAGCCACGCTGGCGGGCGGCCCGCCACCGGTTGTCCGGGCCCTGCACGCCGACGCCGGGCACTTGCGGCGCCGCACGGACCGGCTCGCCCGGGAACTCGACGTGCCCGTGGTGTCCCATGACGGTCGGGTAGGTGGCGGCGGCGCCCCGGGAGTGCCTCTGCCGGGATGGGCACTACGGCTCCCAGAGGGACTCGCAGGACTTTTGCGCACCGGTGATCCGGCTGTGCTGCCACGCGTCAACGATGGCTCGTGCCTGATCGATCTGCGCTGCATCGCCCCGGCGGATGACGACAGGATTCTCGACGCGATACGGAAAGCGCTGGCAGCCTTCAAGGCCGCGGACGCAGGCGGGGTGGGCTGAGGAGTGTACGTCGTAGCCACCGCCGGGCACGTCGATTCCGGCAAAAGCACCCTAGTTCGCGCCCTCACCGGCATGGAGCCGGACCGTTGGGAGGAAGAACGGCGCCGCGGGCTGACCATCGACCTAGGTTACGCCTGGACCACGTTCCCGTCCGGACAGAATGTAGCGTTCGTCGACGTACCGGGCCACGAACGCTTCCTGGGAAACATGCTTGCCGGAATCGGACCGGCCCCGGTGGTCTGCTTCGTCGTCGCCGCGGACGAGGGTTGGCAGGCGCAGTCAAGTGATCACCGGGATGCCGTCGCTGCGCTTGGAATAGAACACGGCGTGGTCGTGCTAAGCCGTGCGGACCGGGCGTCCAGCCGTCGGATCGCGGACGTGCTCTCGCGGACCCGCACGGAGCTGGCCGGCACGGGCCTGAGGGAAGCCCCCGCAGTTGCCGTATCCGCTATTGACGGTACCGGTCTGGCCGACCTGCGTTCAGCACTCGACGGCGTCCTGGCCCGCGTGCCCGCCCCCGCCACCTCAGGGCGGGTCCGGTTGTGGGTTGACCGCTCGTTCACGATTTCCGGTTCGGGAACGGTAGTGACCGGAACGCTGGCGGCAGGAACACTCGAACGGGGTGACCGGCTCCAGCTGCTCAGCCACGACGGTTCCCGGGCCGTGGTGGTCCGCGGTTTGCAAAGCAGGGACACCGCCTTTGCGTCCGTGCAGCCCGTCAGCCGGGTGGCGTTGAACCTACGGGACGTTGCCGCCACGGACATCCGCCGGGGAGATGCGCTGCTGACCCCGGACGCGTGGCCCACGACCGGCGTCGTCGGTATTCAGCGCACGACAGGGGTGGCCTATACGGCTGTGCCCGAACAGCTCATGGTGCACGTTGGCACCGCGTCCGTGCCTGCCCGTTTACGGCCATTCGGCGCGGATCACGCCCGGCTCGTCCTTGACAGGCAACTGCCCCTCGTTCTCGGCGACCGGCTGGTGCTGCGCGACCCCGGAAGCCGGTCAGTGCTGGGTGGGGCGCGTATCCTCGACGCCGATCCGCCTTCCCTGCGGCGGCGGGGCGACGGCGCCCGCTGGGCGGAGCGGCTTTCCGGCCTCGACCCCGCCGGCGACGTGCTCGGTGAAGTCGCCGCCCGCGGAGCAGTTCGGGCAGAACACCTTCACCGGCTGGGGCTGTTGCCCGGTCCCGAGACGGCCGCGCCCCCGGAGGTCCAGGTCATCGGTGATTGGTGGGTGCATGCGCCTGTCCTCGAGGCATGGCAGGAACGGCTGCGCGCCGCGGTCCAGGCATTGCAGGAACGTGACCCGCTGGCCGCCGGAATGTCCTTGGGCGCGGCGCGGGACCTACTGCAGTTGCCCGAGGAGAGGCTGCTGTCCCACGTCATCCGCGGCGCACGGCTGGAAGCGGAGGGCGGCCACGTCCGGCTGCCTGGCAGCCGAGATTCTCTCGGCGCCGCAGAGCCAGCGATCGCCGAGGTGGAGCGCACGCTGACCGCACATCCGTTTCACGCCCCCGAAGCCCAGGAGTTGGCCGCACTGGGCTTGGGCGCCCGCGAGCTCGCGGCGGCGGAGCGCACCGGGCGTCTGCTGCGGTTGCGCGATGGGGTGGTTCTACTGCCGACGGCCCCCGCCCTTGCGATGCGCCTACTGGCCGGTCTGGAGCAGCCCTTCACCACGAGCCAAGCGCGCCAGACTCTGGGCACGACCCGTCGAGTCGCAGTCCCGTTGCTTGAACATCTGGACTCTCGCGGCTGGACCCGGCGCCTTGATGCCGGTCACCGGACCGTGGCGCGTTGAGCCGCACTTTCTAGCCCCGCGCCTCTAAGGCCTCAGAGAGGTCAGGAACTAGACGTTGAAGCGGAATTCAACGACGTCGCCGTCGGCCATGATGTATTCCTTGCCTTCGATCCGGACCTTGCCACGGGCCTTCGCCTCGGCCATGGAACCGGCCTCGATCAGGTCATCGAAGGAGACGACCTCGGCCTTGATGAAACCGCGCTGGAAATCGGAGTGGATCACGCCGGCCGCCTGCGGGGCGGTGTCGCCCTGGCGGATGGTCCACGCGCGGGTTTCCTTGGGGCCGGCCGTCAGGTAGGTCTGCAGTCCGAGGGTGTGGAAGCCGACGCGGGCCAGCTGGTCCAGCCCGGATTCATCCTGGCCGTTCATTTCCAGCATCTCGCGGGCTTCTGCCTCGTCGAGCTCCACCAGGTCGGACTCGAGCTTGGCGTCCAGGAAGATGGCGTCGGCAGGGGCCACGAGGGCACGCAGTTCCGCCTGCTTCTCCGGGCTGCCGAGGATTCCCTCGTCGGAGTTGAAGACATAGATGAAAGGCTTGGCCGTGAGCAGGCCGAGTTCCTTGAGGTGCTCCATCTCCAGCTTGTCGCTCTTGATGGAAGAGAAGATGGTGTCGCCGCGTTCCAGCACTGCCTGCGCCGCCAGGATGGCCGCCAGCTCTGCCGCCTCCCGCTTCTTGATCTTGACTTCTTTTTCGATCCGCGGGATGGCCTTTTCGATGGTCTGCAGATCGGCCAGGATCAGCTCGGTGTTGATCGTCTCCATGTCGGAGCTGGGATCGACCTTGCCGTCGACGTGGATGACGTCCGGGTCATCGAACACGCGGACAACCTGCGCGATGGCCTCGGCCTCGCGGATGTTGGCGAGGAACTGGTTGCCGAGGCCCTCGCCCTCGGAGGCGCCCTTGACGATGCCGGCGATGTCCACGAAGGACACGGCGGCGGGCAGCAGGCGGGCGGAGCCGAAGATGCCGGCCAGCTTTTCAAGCCGGGCATCCGGCAGGTTCACGACGCCGATGTTGGGCTCGATCGTGGCGAACGGATAGTTCGCCGCGAGGACCTGGTTTCGGGTCAGTGCGTTGAAAAGGGTTGATTTGCCGACGTTGGGCAGTCCGACGATGCCAATAGTAAGAGCCACGAGCATATATTCTACCCGCACCAGCGGCCGGCCGTTGCTGCGGGCCCGTGGCTACACCTGTGGGGCGGCAGGGTGCCGGCGCGGGCGCGGGGCGGTGTGGGGGCGGTCGCGGGGCGATGTCGGGGTGTTGCGGCGGGTACATCCCACGGTGTCCCGGGATGTTCCGGGTGTTCCGGGCGTCGAAACCAAAACTGTCACAGGGGCATGCCACAGTGAAGGCATGGAAGCTTTTTCACTGATTCTCGCCCTGCTCATGCTGCTTACGGGCGCCGTCACGGGCGCCGCCGTCGTCTATGTCCTGCTGCGCCGGCGCTACCTGGCCGTGGAACAGGACTTCGACGGCGTGTCAGCCCGGCTGTCCGACGTCAGCGCCCAGTTCGCCGCCGCCGACGCCGAGAGGCGCCTGCTCGCGGCCCAGAACCGCGAGCTCGGCGAGTCCCGGAACCATGACGGCAGTGTGCTCCGTGCGCTGGCGCCCGTGGCGGAAAAGCTCACCGCCGTGCAGCAGCAGGTATCCCTGCTCGAACGCGACCGGCTGGAGCAGTACGGCCAACTGGCCCAGCAACTGCAGGAGGCCCGCCTGTCCGATGAGCAGCTGCTGCGGTCCACGCATGCGCTGGAGTCCGCCCTGCGCTCCAACAGCGCCCGCGGCCAGTGGGGCGAGGTCCAGCTGCGCCGGGTGGTCGAGGCGGCAGGCATGCTGCGGCACGTGGACTTCCACGAACAGCTCCACAGCGGGCAGGCCCACAGCTCCGGCACGGACGGCAGCCTCCGGCCCGACCTCGTGGTGCAGCTGCCCGGCGACAAGCAGCTGGTGGTCGACGCAAAGGTCCCTCTGGCGTCGTACCTTGCCGCCCAGGACCTCGGCGCCGCCCAGGCAGGCCAGCAGTCCTCGCAGCTGCCCGGCAGCCAGCAGGCGCACCTCGCCGCCCATGCCAAGGCCCTAAAGGCCCATGTGGACGCGCTGGGCAGCAAGAAGTACTGGGACATCCCAGGCAACTCTCCGGAGCTGGTGGTCTGCTTCCTGCCGGCGGAATCGATCCTGGCCGCCGCCCTCACAGCCGACCCGGCCCTGCTGGACTACGCACTGGCCAAGAACGTCGTCCTGGCCTCCCCCGGGACCCTGCTGGCGGTGCTGAAGTCGGTGGCGTTCACGTGGCGGCAGGACGTGTTGACGGACAGCGCCCGGGAACTCTTCGAGCTCGCCCGGCAGCTCTACGACCGGATGGGCACGCTCGGCGAGAACGTCACCAAGCTGGGGTCCTCGCTGAAGACCTCGGTTGAGCGGTACAACTCCATGGTCGGGACCCTTGAGGCCCGCGTCCTGCCCACCGCGAGGAAACTCAACGCCCTGGAAACCGCCGGACTGGCCACTCCCCCCGCCGTCGAAGTCACACCGCGGGCAGTCGCAGCCCCGGAACTTCAGTCCCGTGACGAGTCAGAAGAGTCCGCGGCCTAGGTGCACTGCGCCTAGGTCTCAGCGCCCAAGGACTGTCCAGTACCAAGGACTGTTCGGTGCCCAGGACTGTCCAGTGCTTTGGACTGTTCGGGGCCTAGGACTGTTCGGGGCGGGTGCCGCGGCCGCCGAGGACGCGGGTGACGTCGCCGGCCTGCTTCAGGGTGGCCCGGAGCTCCTTCGGCAGGGAGAACAGGAGGTCTTCCTCGGCCGTGACGACTTCCTCGACCGATCCGTAGCCGTAGTCGGCGAGGAGCCGCAGCACGTCCTTGACGAGGACTTCCGGGACGGAGGCCCCCGACGTCACGCCCACCGTGGCGACGCCCTCAAACCACGTCTCGTCAACCTCATTGGCGAAGTCGACCCGGTAGGAGGCCTTGGCGCCGTATTCCAGTGCCACCTCCACGAGGCGGACGGAGTTTGAGGAGTTGGCGGAACCCACCACGATCACCAGATCCGCCTGGGGCGAGATCTTCTTGATGGCCACCTGGCGGTTGGTGGTGGCGTAGCAGATGTCGTCGCTGGGCGGGTCCTGCAGGGTGGGGAACCGCTGCTTGAGCAGGCGTACGGTCTCCATGGTTTCGTCCACGCTGAGGGTGGTCTGCGAGAGCCAGATGACCTTCTCCGGGTCGCGGACCGTGACCTTGTCGACCTCGTGCGGGCCGTTGATGATCTGGATGTGTTCGGGGGCCTCGCCGGCGGTGCCTTCGACTTCCTCATGGCCGTCGTGGCCGATCAACAGGATGTCGAAGTCATCCTTGGCGAACCGGACGGCTTCGCGGTGCACCTTGGTGACCAGCGGACAGGTCGCGTCAATGGTGCGCAGGCCGCGGTCCTCGGCGGACTGGACGACGGCCGGCGAGACTCCGTGCGCGGAAAAGATGACGAGGGCGCCTTCCGGGACCTCGTCGGTTTCATCGACGAAGATGGCGCCCTTTTCCTCCAGTGAGCTGACCACATGGACGTTGTGCACGATCTGCTTGCGGACGTAGACCGGCGGGCCGTAGTGTTCCAGGGCCTTTTCCACCGCGATGACTGCACGGTCCACGCCGGCACAGTAGCCGCGCGGGGCTGCCAGAAGGACCTTTTTGGGACCGGCGACCGGGGCCGCGGCCAGGACGTCTTCCGGTGAACGCCGCCTGCGCGGAACGGATGGCATCGGAACGGAGACAGCGGTGGTGGTCATGCTCCCATGCTACCGGTGTTCAATCCTGCCCCGTTTGCGCCCGCCGGCGACCCGGACAGCCACTCCCGTGGCTACCAGTGCCGCTCCCGCGACGGCAGCAGCGACGATCCACTGGCCGAAGCTGGCAGAGCACGCCGCGACGAACTCGTTCTTGAACAGCTCCGCCACATCGTTACCGCTCGAGGTCCCGGCGACCGCGGCGCCGGCGGCGTCGCTGGCCAGCTTCCACACCCCCGCGAGCACCAGCGTTCCAACGCCCATCCCGACCAGCACGGTCCACCGGCGTCGGGCCGCAACGAACGCCAGAATGAAGGCGATGGCCGAGCCGACGGCAACGGCGTAGCCCATCGGGGCGTAGACGGTAACGCGTTCGATCATCTGGCGCTGGTCGGACTGCCCGATATGGATCAGCACCTGGCCGGGCGCCTCCAGCGGAAGGGTGGTCGCCGCAGTGACCTGCTTGGCCACCAGCCCGGCAAGCGGCGCGACATCCAGGGTGAGCGAGGACGTGCCGTCAACCTCCGGCGGCAGCGTGCTGGGGTCCGCGAACGTGAGGCGGTGGCTCCTGCGCAGGGTTTCAGCCCAGGCGTCGGGGTAGCCGGGCAGTCCCGTCAGCGAGCGCGCCGCGCTGTCCAGGACCGGCCGGGCCAGCTCCGTGAAGGCTTCGGGAATGCCGGCGCTGGCGGCCAGTCCGTCGACGGCGGCCGCGGCCAGCCGCTGCTGGAACGCCGGGTCCTTGCCCAGCGGCGCGGTCAGGGCAACGAAGCCCTCTTCCTGGACGATGTTCTGGTCCACCCACATGGCTGGAACGGCGACGGCTGCCATCAGGAGCCCGATGAGGACGGCGACGGCAGAGACAAAAGTGCGCAAGGGATTCCTAGGAGGTTGATGGCATCCCTCCCATCCTAGGGCGGGGCCGGGCGCGGCCATAAAGTCGGACCCCGGTGGTGAGCTATGGATAGAGTTGACAGAGACAACTTCCGGCTGCCGGCCGGCCCACCCGCCGGGAAGCGGGCCGCCGGCAGTCCCGGTGTAAGGACATGCAGTAACCGGCACGCAGCAAAGGACACGCACACATATGCACAAGGCACTCCACCAGGCACTTCCGGCCATGGAGCCCACGCATGCCTGAGGACGCGGCGGCAGCAACCACGCTACCGGCCACCGCGGCCCAAACCAGTCCGGACAACCCCTGGCCGCTGCAGTTGCTGTCCCAGAAGCTCAAGATGCATATCGACCGCGCGCCCTCGGCGTGGGTTGAGGGGCAGGTAATCGAGCTCAACCGGCGTGGCAGCAACGCCTACCTGACACTGCGGGACATCGACGCCGAAATCTCGCTGCCGGCATCGGTCTGGACCACAGTGCTGGACCGCCAGGCCGCCCCGCTCGAACGCGGTTCCCGGGTTGTAGCCCTGATCAAGGCCGAATTTTGGCTCAAGACGGGCCGGCTGAACATGTCCGTGAAGGACATCCGGCCCGTGGGCCTCGGCGACCTCCTGGCCAGGATCGAGCGGCTGCGCCAGGCCCTCGCCACCGAAGGACTCTTTGCCGATTCCCGCAAAAAGCGGCTTCCCCTGCTCCCGCACCGGATCGGCCTGATCACCGGCCGCGACTCTGACGCCAAGAAGGATGTGCTGCGCAATGCCGCCCTGCGCTGGCCGGCCGTCGAATTCGAGATCCGCGAAGTAGCGGTCCAGGGGAACACCGCCGTAGCCCAGATGATCGCGGCCTTGCGGGAACTCGACGCCCACCCCGTGGTCGACGTCATCGTCATCGCCCGCGGCGGGGGCGCCCTCGAGGACCTGTTGCCGTTCAGCAGCGAGGAGCTCATCCGGGCCGTCGCTGACGCGTCCACCCCCGTGGTGAGCGCGATCGGGCACGAAGCGGACCGGCCTATCCTCGATGACGTCGCAGACCTCAGGGCATCAACGCCCACCGACGCCGCGAAGAGGATAGTTCCCGACGTCGCCGAGGAGCTTGTCAGGGTCCGGCAGGCACGGGACCAGCTCCGTCGCGGAGTCACCCGGCTCGTTGAACGCGAGGGCGACCGGCTGGCCTCCCTGCGTTCGCGCCCCGTGCTGCTCTCCCCCGACGTCATGATCAGCCAGCGCCACGAGGACGTCGAACGGCTCAAGGTCCGCTCGCACTCGGCGATCAGCGCCGCCGTCGTGCGGGCAGCGGACCAACTGGTCCACCTCAAGGCGCAGGTGCGTGCACTCTCGCCGCAAAAGACACTGGATCGCGGCTACGCGGTGGTCCAGCTCGCCGGCGCCGGAAACGCCCCCGCAGCGCACCGGGACGTTGTGCGCCATCCGTCCCAGGCGCCCGCCGGCACGGACCTCACGGTTCGGGTGGCCGGCGGCCGGTTCACCGCCCAATCCACCGGCGGCCAGGAACCGGCCGAGGAATAACCCAGGCGGACGGTCGTGGCCACACGGCCACCCGTCAGCGCCAACACGGCCACCCGTCAGCGCCCCGAACAGGCACCACGGTCAGCACCACAGACAGCGTCACCGCGGCACAAACCGCGACAACCAAGGAGCACCCACATGGCAGCAGAACCCAACCCGAACGCCGACATCGAGGCCCTCAGCTACGAGGACGCCCGCGAGCAGCTGGTCGCCGTGGTGGGCAAGCTGGAGGCCGGCGGCGCAAGCCTGGAGGAATCGCTCGCGCTGTGGGAACGCGGCGAAGCGCTGGCCAAGCGCTGCGAACAGTGGCTGGAAGGCGCCCGCAAGCGGCTCGCCGCCGCCCGGGACCAGGCCGCGGACAAGAACTAGGCACCGGCACGCCGCGGCGGGCCGGTTCCCTCCGTATTAGGAGCGTTCGACCAGATCCCGTTCCAGATCGACGTCGAACTCCGGATCCGGCCACTGCAGCTTCAGCCCTTCCAGGGCGTCCAGCATCAGCTGCTGCACCGCGATGCGGGCGTACCACTTCTTGTTGGCCGGCACGACGTACCAGGGCGCGATGTCAGTGGCCGTCTTCTCGAACGCCTCCTGGTACGCATCCATGTAGTCGCCCCAGAAGGCGCGCTCCTTGAGGTCGGTGCTGCTGTACTTCCACACCTTGGTTTCGTCATCCAGCCTGGCGAGCAGCCGGTCCTTCTGCTCGTCCCGGCTGATGTTGAGCATGACCTTGACCACCGTGGTCCCGGCTGCCGCCTGCCTTGCCTCGAATTCGTTGATGGCCTTGTAGCGCCGCTCCAGTTCCTCGGGGCTTGCCCAGCGGTGGACCCGGTGAATCAGGACGTCCTCGTAATGCGAGCGGTCAAAAACGCCCACCATCCCGGCCGCCGGCACTGCCTTCTCGATCCGCCAGAGGAAATCGTAGGATTTCTCCTCCGGGGTCGGCGCCTTGAAGGACTTGAGCTGGACACCCTGCGGGTCCATCTGGCCCATGACGTGGTTGACGATCCCGCCCTTGCCTGCGGTATCCATCGCCTGCAGGACCAGCAGGACGCGCTTGGTGCCGCCGAACCGGGATTCGGCGAAAAGCTGCTCCTGCAGGGTGGTCAGCTTGCCATCGAGCTCTGCCAGGAGCGCCTCGCCGTCGGATTTCCCGCCGGGGTAGCCCGGGGTGGAGTCCGGGTCGCAGTCCTTCAGCTTGAATTTTTTTCCGACCAGCAGCGTCTCGGCGGGGTGCCGCTCGAACATCACAGCATCTGTCATGGAAAGCCTCTTTCCAGTTTCGTGCAGCCGCTGCACGGGCGAGTCCCCGAACTCCGCTGCTGACCGAAGCCTAGTTCCCCTTGTACCGGCTCAGGAAGTCCGCCATGCGGTTGATTGCTTCTTCGAGGTCCTTGACGTTAGGCAGCGTCACCATCCGGAAGTGGTCCGGACGGACCCAGTTGAACGCCCTGCCGTGGGACAGAAGAATCTTCTGCTCGCGGAGCAGGTCCAGGACAAATTTCTCGTCGTCGCGGATGTGATAGACCTCGGGGTCCAGCTTCGGGAACAGATACATGGCCCCGCGGGCCTGCTGGGTGCTGACGCCCGGGATGGCGTTGAGCATGTCATAGGCCTTGTTCCGCTGTTCCAGGAGGCGCCCGCCGGGCAGGATCAGGTCGTTGATGCTCTGGTAACCGCCGAGGGCGGTCTGGATGGCGTGCTGGGCCGGCACATTGGCGCAGAGGCGCATGTTGGCCAGCAGGTTGATGCCCTCGAGGTAGTCCGCGGCGGCCTTTTTCGGCCCGGAGATGGCCATCCAGCCGGCCCGGAAGCCGCAGACCCGGTAGGCCTTGGAGAGCCCGCTGAAGGTCAGGCACAGGACATCGTCGCCGGTGAGCGAGGCGAGGTTTACGTGTACCGCGTCCTCGTAGAGGATCTTCTCGTAGATTTCGTCGGCGAAGAGCACCAGGCCGTGTTTTTCCGCGAGGGCGACGATCTTCTTCAGCGTCGCCTTCGGGTACACCGCACCTGTCGGGTTGTTCGGGTTGATGACCACGATGCCCTTGGTGCGCGGCGTGATCTTCGCTTCCATGTCCTCGAGGTCGGGCTGCCAGCCGGATTCCTCGTCGCAGAGGTAGTGCACGGGCTTCCCGCCGGCCAGGGCAACCGAGGCCGTCCACAGCGGGTAGTCCGGGGTGGGGATGAGGACCTCATCGCCGTCGTCGAGCAGGGCCATGAGCGACATTGTGATCAGTTCGCTGACGCCATTGCCGAGGTAGATGTCATCCACGTGGATGTTCTGGATCCCGCGGGTCTGGTAGTACTGCGAGACGGCGGTGCGGGCCGAAAAAATGCCGCGCGAGTCGCTGTAGCCCTGGGCATGCGGCAGGTGGCGGATCATGTCCACCAGGATCGCGTCCGGCGCTTCAAACCCGAAGGGGGCCGGGTTTCCGATGTTCAGTTTGAGGATGCGATGACCCTCCGCCTCCATCTGCTGGGCGGCCTGAAGAATCGGTCCACGGATGTCGTAAAGGACATTATGAAGCTTGGTGGACTGCTTGAATTCTGCCATTCATCAAATATGCCATATGGAGGATGTTCTTCCGCTGAGACATGACTCACACGCGGGGGCCGCAGTAACAACAACGACGCCGGTGGTCTACTGCTGGGCGAGGCCCTTTTCCTTCAGCCACGCGTCGGCGGCATCTTTCGGGTTCTGCTTCTGGCTGCCGCTGACGGCACGGTTGAGGTTGATGAGGTCTTCCGTGGTGAGGACCTTGGACACGTTGTTGAGGGCTTCCTTCGCCTTGTCCGTCATCTTGGCCGTGTTGTAGAGCGGCAGCACCTGCTGGGCGATGAAGTTGTTCTTCGGATCCTCCAGCACCACGAGGTCGTTGTCCGGGATGGACGGGGTGGTGGTGTAGATGTCCGCGACCTGGACCTGGTCCGAGAGCAGCGCCTTGAGCGTGACGGCGCCGCCGCCGTCGCTGAACGGCTCGAGTTTCTTGGGCACGCAGTTGTAGTTCTTCGCCAGGCCCGGCAGGCCGTAGGCGCGCTCGGCGAAGGTCGCCGGGGCGCCGATGACGAGATCGCCGCAGACCTTCGCCATGTCTTCGATGGACTTCAGCTGGTGCTTCTCGGCCGTGGCCTTGGTGACCACCATGGCGTCCTTGTCCTCAGCCTTGGAGGCATCGAGCACGGCCAGGCCCTGCGGGAGCTTGGTCGGGAGTGCCTTGGCGATGTCCTCGGCGGAGACCTCGGTGGCGTCCTTGTTTACATACAGCAGCAGGTTGCCGCTGTAGTCGGGAACAACGTCCACTGAGCCGTCCTGGACTGCTTTGATGTAGACCTCGCGCGAGCCGATGTTCGGCTTGGTGCTGGCGGTGACGCCCGCGGCGTTCAGGGCGCCGGCGTAGACCTCGGCGAGGATCTGGCTCTCGGGGAAATCAGCCGACCCGATCACCAGGGCACCGCCGGAACCGGAGGCGGCACCGCTGCTGGCCGGGGCCGAGCTCAGCGGGTTTGATGAGCCTCCGCAGGCGGACAGGGCCATGGCCAGGCCGACGCCGACGGCCAGGCCGCCGAATGCGCGCCGGCCCAGGCCTCGTTGGCGGGATTCCTTCATGACGTACCTCCTTGAACAACAGTCTCCGCGATCACGGGGTCTGTGAGATCAACCGCAGCCTGCTGGCTGCGGTTCGGCTTGGATGAGGCGCCCCGTGACAGGAACAGCCTCTGAATTAGGGCGAGGATAAGGTCGATGCTGATGGCAAGGGCGGCGATCAGCAGCGAGCCTCCCAGCATTTGCGGGAAGTCGGAGAGCACGAGCCCGTCGAACAGATAACGGCCCAGGCCGCCCAGGTTGATGTAGGCGACCACGGAAACGGTGGCGATCACCTGGAGCACCCCGGTCCGGAACCCGCCGTACATCACCGGCAGCGCGTTCGGGAATTCCGCCCGGAACAGGACCTGCCACTCGGTCATGCCCATGGCGCGGGCGGCATCCACTACGTTGCGGTCGACGCTGGAGATTCCGGCGTAGGTGCCGGCGAGCAGCGGCGGCACGGTCAGGATCACGAGCGCCCAAATCGGCGGCATCAGCCCGATGCCCGCGAGCAGGACGAACAAGGTGAGCAAGCCGAGGGTGGGCAGGGCGCGCAGCGCGCCCGCGACTGACACGATCGCAACCCGCCCGCGACCGGTATGCCCGACGAACAGGCCGATCGGGACGGCGATGGCGATGGCGATCACCATCACCAGGCCCGTGTAGAACAGGTGTTCGGCCAGGCGCACCGGGATTCCGGCGCTGCCGGACCAGTTCTCCGGATCGCTGAGCCAGGCAAAGGTGTCCGTGACGACGTTATTCACGCGTTTCCCCCTCCGGTCTTGGGACGCGAAAACCGCATCGCCGCCGCGGCGGGGCCAGTCCTGTCCGGGCCGGCGCCCGAACCGGTGCCGCCACCCGTGGCCGCCGCGGCACGGGTCCAGGGCGTCAGCAGCCGTTCAAGCAGCACCAGGACGGCGTCCATCAGCAGCGCCAGGAGAAGGATGGCGATGATGCCCACCACCACTTCGGTGACGAAGTCACGCTGGAGGCCGGAGGTGAAGAGCATTCCGAGGTTGCCGATGCCGAGCAGTGCCGCGACGCTGACCAGCGAGATATTGCTGACCGAGACCACGCGCAGCCCGGCGAACAGCACCGGCAAGGACAGCGGCAGGTCGATCTGCATGAAGCGGGCGAAGGGTTTGAACCCCATGGCGACGGCGGCCTGCCGCAGGTCCTCGTCCACCGAGTCGAAGGCATCCAGCGTGGCGCGCACCAGCAGGGCGATGGCGTAGATGGTCAGGGCCACCACCACGTTGACCGGATCCAGGATCCGGGTCCCGAGGATGGTCGGCAGGATGATGAAAAGCGCCAGCGAGGGGATCGTGTACAGCAACGAGGACCCGGTGAGCACCACGGACCGGAGCCCGCGGCTCTGCCGGGCGAGCTGGGCCAGCGGAACGGCTATAAGGACCCCGAACACCATCGGCAGGATGGCCAGGATGAGGTGCTGGCCGGCGAGGCTGAAGACTTCCGCCCTGTTGGCCAGGAACCACTCCATCAGAGCCCTCCGTGCCGGACGTTGCGGTCTGACTCGATGACGGCGAGGACTTCGGCGGCCCCGATGACTCCGGCCACCCGGCCGTCGTCGTCCACGGCAACGCCAAGGCCCGAAGGTGAGGACAGGGCCGCGTCCAGTGCCCGGCGGAGCGTGTCCCCCTTCCGGAACAGGGAGCCGCCGGGAACCATCGCCGGGGCGGTTCCGGCGGCGCTGCGGGGCCCGGCCCAGCCCAGGGGCCGGAGAGCGTCGTCGACCACCAGCTGCCATTCATCGGAGCCGCCCTCAGCCCTGAGCTGATCGGGCGTGAGAGTGGGGACGGGGTGGATGGTGACACCGTCGGAGGGGCTGAACGCAAGGTGCCGGAACCCGCGGTCACGGCCCACGAAGGAGGCCACGAACTCGTTCGCCGGGGCCCGCAGGATCTCCGCCGGGGCCGCGTACTGCGCCAGCTTGCCGCCGACGGCGAACACGGCCACTTTGTCGCCCAGGACGGTGGCCTCGTCGATGTCGTGGGTGACGAATACGATCGTCTTGGCCAGGTCATGCTGGAGCCGGAGGAGCTCCTTCTGGAGTTCATCGCGGACCACCGGGTCCACGGCGCTGAAGGGCTCGTCCATGAGCAGCACCGGAGGATCGGCCGCGAGTGCCCGGGCCACGCCTACGCGCTGCTGCTGTCCGCCCGAGAGCTGGGACGGGTACCGCTTGCCGAGCGAAGAGGCCAGCCCGACGACGTCGAGCAGTTCCTGGGCGCGCTTGCGGGCGTCGGCTTTGGACACGCCGTTGAGCCGGGGAACGGTGGCGATGTTGTCCAGCACGGAGCGGTGCGGCATCAACCCGGAGGACTGCATGACGTACCCCATGGACCGCCGCAGCTGCGCGGCAGGGATTGAAGTGACATCGGCCCCGTCCACGGTGATGACGCCGGACGTGGGCTCCACCATGCGGTTGATCATCCGCAGGGACGTGGTCTTACCGCAGCCGGAGGGTCCGACGAAGACAGTGATGGCGCCCTTATCGATGGACATGGTCAGCCCGTCAACGGCGGCCTGACCGCCCTGGTACTGCTTGGTGACGTTCTGGAACTCGATCATGGCTTCGGCCATTTCCGGGCTTACCTAACTGTTGGCGGCAACATTGGTCGGGCCAGCGCACTGTTCGTCAGTGCTGGCCATAAAGCAGTTAGCTCATAGACTAACCAGCACCCCGGACTATGTCAGCGGCGCGGGGCTCCCATAAGGCTTCGGAAGCACAACGATTTTGGATGGGTGGTGCCCCGGAAATCCTTCCGGCGCACCACCGCCGCCCTTGTCCCACCCGGCGGTGTGCTTCAGCGGGGCCACCGCGCACCCTTCGCGCCACTGTTTTTTCTGCTGTTTCCGCCCTGGCGGTCCTTTCCGCCGCCGTGGGCGTTCTCGTGGTTGTCCCGTTCGGCCGACCGCTGGCTCTTGCCCGCTACGGCGATCTTCTGGTGCCATTCGCGCTGGTAGGCGCGCCGCGCGGCCGCGTCGTGGCGGCGCGCCAGCGCGGCGAGTTCGCGTTGCAGCTTCAGGTAGCTGGCCCACCGGCGGTCCTCCAGGACGCCGTCGGCGAGCGCCGCCTGCACGGCACAGCCGGGCTCCCGGCCGTGCGCGCAGTCCGAGAAGCGGCAGTGCTCGAAGAGCTCTTCGAGGTCGCCGAACATCTCCTCCATTCCTCCCTCGGCGTCGAAGACCCCGAAGCCGCGCACCCCCGGCGTGTCCATCAGGACGGCGCCGCCGGGCAGGGGAACGAGCGCGCGCGACGTGGTGGTGTGCCTGCCCTTGCCGTCGCCCGCCCGCACTGCCCCCGTCTCCCGGGCCGGGACGCCGGCGAGGGCATTGATGAGCGTGGATTTTCCGGCGCCAGAGGGCCCCAGCAGCACCAGCGTGCCGCCGGGCGGCAGATGGCCCAGCACTTCATCGAGGCCATCGCCGTTCTCGGCAGAGGTGGTGACGACGTCGACACCGGCTGCCTGGCGCACGACCGTCGCCACGACGTCGTCCGCGAGGTCCGCGATGTCCGCCTTCGTGATGATCACGAGCGGCGTGGCACCGGAGTCCCACGCCGCAACCAGGGTCCGTTCGAGCCGGTTGTGCGTGAGCGGACGATCCACCGGAACGACGATCCCGACGACGTCCATGTTGGCGCCAAGGACCTGCGCCTGGGACGAGGCCTCGAAGGCACGCTTGCGGCTCAGCTCCGAGTGGCGGGGCAGGATGCCCACGATGGCGGGCTCCCCCGCCGCGTTCGGACCCAGCCAAACCCAGTCCCCGGTGGCGGGAAGCTCCCCGCCGCGCGGGTAGGGCAGGTGGGCGGTTCCGCCGCCCTCAGCCACCAGGACGAGGTTGCGGTCCACCCGGATGACGCGGCCCGGGCGGTCGCCTCCCGGCACCGGCTGGGCCGCGAACCGATCGGCGACGCCGGCCGTGTAGCCGTAGAGGACAGGACCTTCGGGGCCAGCCTCATCGGAGGGCACGGCCGTATGAGGCACAGATGAATGAGCCACAGATGAATGAGGTTCGGATGAATTGGTAATGAGGGCGCTGCCGGCGCCCCGGGATGCAGGATGAATGGTCAACGAAAACCCTTTGGTGGGGCCCCGTGGTGCGGCGCATTGCGGGCTGCGGCGGTTTGGATGCCGCGCGCGGAGACTAGCGCTCGATGGCTAGGCTGCGCCGTGGGACGGGGCAGGAGTAATGACATGGCGTGTATCGGTGCGCTGCGCGCTCAGAAATATCGCATTCATTGCTTCCACCTCCCCGTCGATTGCCGGCCTGCTGCGGCCGGCGGTTTCTACAGGATAGCCATGGTGCCCGTGCCTGGCCAGCGGTTTAGCCGGAAAGTTTTCCGTTCAGCGGCCGCTCACGGTACAGACGCAGCCCGGCATCCACGAGCGAGACCCGGTTCAGCTGCGCCACCTCATCCAGCGGAATCCAGGCCGCGTGGGTGGTGCTGCCGTTCACTTCGTGACGCAGTTCCCCGCCCGTGATCGTCGCCTCGTAGACCAGCCGGAGCGACTGGAAGTCCCGTACGCCGCCGTCGAGCCGGACTTCGGAGGGCCAGTGCCCGACGTCGATCCCCAGCATGGCGCCGACCTCGGCGTCGTAACCGGTTTCCTCGTGGATCTCGCGGCGGCACCCGTCCACCGGGTGTTCGGCCAGGTCCAGGCCGCCGCCGGGCAGCGTCCAGCCCTCGCGGCCGTCCTGCTTCCAGTACGCCAGGAGGATCCCGGCGTCGCGGATGATGACGGCGTAGGCCGCGGGCCGGGTGTCGAATTGCATGCTCATCCCCCCAGCGTAGTGGCCGGCGGATCGCCCCCGACTACTCCTGTTCCGCCACCAGCTGCAGCACCCCGAAGACCGGCTCCTGCGCCAGGACCCGGACATCGGTGATCCCCGCGGCGGCCAGTGCCGTGCGGAACGACTCCTGCAGCCTCGGCACGTTCATGCCGAGTCCGCCGCCCAGGATGACAGGGCCCTCGATGCCGAGCTGCCGGACGGTCTGCGCGGCGAGGTCGGCGAGGTCGCGCCCGGCCTGTTCCATGAGGGCCCGGCTCGGCGCATGCCCTGCGACTGCAGCCTCCACCACGAGCCGGGCCTGCTGGGCCCAGAACCGGCGCCCGGTCTCGGGCGAGTGGAACATGGCGATCAGCTTGTTGGGGTCATCCACCCCGCAGGATGCCAGCAGGGCCGTGCTGAGTTCGTCCGGTTCCAGCCCCTGGTTCATCCGGCGCAGGCTGTGGCGGACGGCCTCCCGGCCCAGCCAGTAGCCGCTGCCTTCGTCGCCGAGCAGGTAGCCCCAGCCACCGGCCCGGGCCTCCTCGCCGCGGCCATTCTTGCCCCACGCGGCCGATCCGGTGCCGGCGATGACGGCGACGCCGGTGCTGGCGCCGCCTGCGGCGAGCAGCAGCCGGGAGTCGTGGACCACCGTGATCCGGGCGCCGGGTACGTGCGGGGCAATCAGTGCCGCGAGCGCCGCGGCGTCGTCATCGGTGTCGATGCCGCCGGCTCCGGCGTAGACCTGGGCGACGTCTCCCCCGCCGATCCTGGCGAAGAGTTCCGCCAGGTTCAAGGCGGCTTCCTCGGGGCTGACGTTCTGGACATTGGAGCTACCCACCGATTCATCGGCCACGGGCGCGCCGCCTTCGAACCTGACGCCCCGGGTTTTGGTGCCGCCGATGTCCAGGCCGATCACGGCACCCGTCGTCGCCTTGGCAGATGGCGTGGTGGAAGATGGAACGGAGTCCGCCGCCGGCGGCGTGTCAGTGTTAGTCACTGGAACAGGTTACTGAATCGCTGCAAGGAGCCCGCAATGCCCCACGATCTTGTCGGCACACCCGTCATCGCGGCGCCCATGGCCGGAGGCACCTCCACAGCGGCCTTCGTCGAGGCCGTGCACCGCGCAGGCGGGCTGGGCTTCCTCGCGGCAGGCTACAAGAGCGTGGCGGCCATGCAGGCGGAAATCAGCACCCTCCGGGAGTCCGGCGCCCGGTTCGGCATGAATGTATTTGTGCCGGATCCGGCCCAACTGCCGCCCTCCGCGGCGGTGCTGGCGGAGCTCGAGGATTACCGGCTTCAGCTGCGCACCGACGCCCGGCGCTACGGCGTGGAGCTTCCGCAGTTGCGTCTCGACGATGACGACGAATGGCAGGGAAAGATCGATGCCCTTCTCTCAGACCCCGTGGAGCTGGTCAGTTTCGCTTTCGGGCTGCCCGGCCCGGACGTCGTTCGGGCCCTGCAGCGGGCGGGATCGGCGGTACTGGCCACTGTCACCACCGCGGCCGAGGCCGTGCAGGCGGCCGGGCAAGGCGTTGACGCCCTCGTCGTGCAGCACACGAGCGCCGGCGGACACAGCGCGGCGTTCCTCCCGTCCCCGGCGCAGCCGGCTTACGCGGCGCAGCCGGGCGGCACAACGGCGCAGCTGCTCGCCGAGGTACGGTCCGCCGTCGACCTCCCGCTGGTGGCTGCGGGCGGCATCATGGATGCGGCCGGGCTGGACGCCGTGCTGCGTGCCGGGGCCGTCGCAGCCCAGCTCGGCACCGCGTTTCTCCGCACTGACCAAAGCGGCGCCAAGCAGTTGCATAAAGATGCCCTGGCCGATCCGCATTTCACCCGAACCCGGCTGACGCGCGCCTTCACCGGCCGGCAGGCACGGGCCCTGGAGAACGAATTCGTCCGCGACCACCCCGAGGCGCCGGAGGCCTACCCTGCCGTCCACCACCTCACGGCGCCCATCCGGGCCGCGGCCACCGCAGCCGGCGACGCGGAACGCCTGAACCTGTGGGCGGGCACGGGCTGGCAGAAGGCACACGCCGGACCCGTGGCCGGCGTCGTGCACGGGCTGCTCGCCGGCCGCTGACCGCAGCCGACCCCGTCCGGACACCGTCAGGACCCCGAAGTCGCCGGAAACGTGCCAAACCGCCGTCACCTTACGGCGACCTCGGGGCCAACCGGCGACCTGAGCGCACCAGCTCCAGCCCCGGCGCACCTGCCCCGGCGCTCCGGCCCCGGCCAGGTTCAGCCTGCCGAGCGTTCGCGCACGAAGCCTGCCAGGAGCGCCGGACCGTCGCGGAGCACGAATTCGCGGAACAAGCGCACGGGATCGGGCTCGGCATCGGCCACGGCATTCCGCGAAACCGGCTCCCGCCACGCGAGGCCGATCTCGCGGAACGCCAGGTCTGAATCCAGGGGAATCTCCACCCAGCCCGGTCCGCCATCGTCGGATTCGGTGCCCCGCGACGGATGGTGGCTGTTTTGTGCGGCTCTGCCGGGTGCGGAGCCCCCGGGCGGCAGGATGCTGACGCCGAGTCCGGCCGAGACGAGGCCGCGGACGGTGTGCGAGTCCTGGCTCTCGAAGGCAATGCGCGGGCGGAACCCCGCCTCGCGGAACAACGCGTCGGTCAGCGAGCGCATGCCGTAGCCGGACCCCATCGCCACGAAGGGCTCCTGCCGGATCTCGGCAACTTTGGCCCGACGGCGGCCGGCCAGGGCATGCCGGTGGTGGACCACCAGGCGCAACGGTTCGCGGTACAGCGCGGCCGAACCGATTCGCTTGCTGGGTGTGGCAACGGGTGCCGTGAGCGCCACGTCGGCGGAGCCCGCGGCCAGTTCCGCGAGGCAGCCGTCCCGTGCACCCTGGCTGAGGTCAAAAGCAGTCTGCGGGTGCCTGCTCCGGAACGCACTGATGAGCAGCGGCAGCATTGCCTCGCCGAAGGTGTGCTGGAACGACACGGCGATCCGGCCGCGGACCACCTCCGACTCGTGCCTGACGCTGTCAAGCCCCGTCTGGAATTCGGCCAGGGCGGCCTCGATGTGGGGCATGAGCGCCTTCGCCGCGGGCGTCAACCGCACGCCCCGGCCGTCCCGGATCAGCAGCTCCGTCCCCACGATGGCGCTGGCCCGCGCAATGGCACGGCTCACGGTCGACTGCGGCAGGCCCAGGAGCTCGGCCGTCTCGGTAATGTGCTCCGTCCGCCCCAGTTCCGCCAGCAGCGGCAGCAGGGGCAGCAGCTGCACGAGCTGCCTGTGTTCGACGTCCATGTTACCCTCCAGCACTGATCCATATTTGCTATCTATTCTATGGAAATCATGCATTGGAAGCATCCCTCGGGCAGGCTTTAGCCTAAAGGCATGCCACGCATTTCCGCACCCACCGGCACCGGCCCACGCCCCGCGGCCAAGGACGCAGCTGATTCTGCAGCCAATCTTGCAGCTAACGCTGCCGCATGGGCGGGCCATCCGAAGGGCTCCACGGCCTACCGCCGGATCCTCGCCGGGCTTGCCTTTGCCGGCGTCGCAACTTTCGCGCAGCTTTACTCCACCCAGGCGGTGCTCCCGCTGCTGGCGGCGGATCTTCGCGTCTCGGCCGCCGAGGCCGCGCTGACCATCTCCCTGGCGACGGTGGGGCTGGCCTTGACGGTGCTCCCGTGGTCCTTCCTGGCCGACCGGATCGGCCGCGTCCGGGCAATGATGTGGGGCATATCCGCGGCCACCGTCCTGGGCCTGCTGGTCCCACTGGCCCCCAGCTTCCCTGTACTGCTGTCCCTGCGGATGCTGGAGGGAATGGCCCTCGGCGGCATCCCGGCGATCGCCATCGCGTATCTCAACGAGGAAGTCAACAAGGCACACGCCGCGCTCGCCGCCGGGAGCTATGTCGCCGGGACCACCCTGGGCGGCCTGGCCGGCCGGCTGGTCGCCGGGCCTGCGGGCGAACTGTGGGGCTGGCGGGCCGCGGCCCTGGCGGTTTCCGTTCTGGCCACCGGAGCGGCAGTACTGTTCCTGGTTCTGGTGCCCCGGGCCAAGGGCTTCACCGCCGCGGCCGCGGGCGGCTTTCGCGGGGCCTTTCGCACGCTGGCCGGCCATGGCCGCAATCCCCGGCTCCTGGCCCTGTACGTCCAGGCATTCCTGCTCATGGGCGGTTTCGTGGCCGTCTACAACTACCTCGGATTCCGGCTCTCAGGGGAACCGTTCAGCCTGCCCGCGACCGCGATCAGCCTGATCTTCCTGGCCTACCTCTCCGGAACCGTCTCGGCGCGCTGGGCAGCGGGCCTGACGTCGAGGTTCGGCCGGCGCACCGTCCTGATCGCCGGCACCGCACTGATGGCAGGCGGCCTGGCCCTGACGCTCACGGAACAGCTGGCCGCGATCCTGGCGGGATTGCTGCTGTTCACGGGCGGCTTCTTCGCGGCACACAGCATCGGCTCCGAATCACCGCCGTCGCGCATCCCGCGCCGGTGCCCGCAACCGGCACCGCGGCCGCCGGCAGGGTCACGGCATCGGGCTCGGACCCGCGGGCTACCGCGTAGCCTCGATCGCCTGCACGAGGTCGGCGACGATGTCGGCCGGGTCCTCCAGCCCCACCGAGATCCGCAGCAGGTTCGCGTGCGGCTTGGCCGCGGCTTCGACCGGCCGGTGGGTCAGGCCCGCCGGGTGCTGGATGAGGGTATCGATCCCGCCGAGGGACACGGCGTGGGTGATCATGCCGACGGCGGCCGGGATCCGCTCGGCGTGCTCGGCGCTGGCGAGCTCGAAGGCCATGAGCGATCCCGGCCCGGACATCTGTGTGCCCACCAGGCCCTGCGGGTCGCATTCGGCCAGTCCCGGGTAGTAAACCCGCCTCACGAGCCCGTGCCCTGCCAGCGCAACAGCGACTTTTTCGGCGCCGGCCTGCTGGGCGCGGACCCGGACCGGGAGCGTTGCCAGCCCGCGGTGCAGCAGGTACGCCGGCCACGGGGTCAGGATGCCGCCGGTCACGGCCCGGATCTGGCGCAGGCGCACCGCCCATTCAGAGCCTGCGGCCACCACGCCACCCATGGCGTCCCCGTGGCCGCCCAAGAACTTCGTGGCGCTGTGCAGCACCATGGCCGCGCCGTGCTTGAAGGGTTGCTGCAGTACCGGGCTGGCGAACGTGTTGTCCACCAGGAGCGGCACACCGTCGGCGGCGGCTGCCACGCGGGCGATGTCCACCAGCTCGAGGGTCGGGTTGGCCGGCGTCTCGAGGATCACCAGGCCGGTGTCCGGCCGGAGTGCGGCGCCGACGCCCTCCGGCGTCGTGAAGGTGACCTCGTTGCCAAGGACGCCGGAGGCCAAGAGGTAGTCGCTGCCGCCGTACAGCGGACGCACGGCGACAACGTGCTTCTTGCCCGCGGCCACAACCGCGAGGAGCACCGCGCTCAGCGCCGCCATTCCGGTGGCAAAGGCGACAGACTCGGGCGTGCCTTCCAGGACAGCGACGCCTTCCTCAAAGCGAGCCACCGTGGGGTTCCACAGCCGCTGGTAGACCGTGCTTTGCCCCTCCACATGTGAGCCGCCGGTGGCCATGTGCTCGTAGGCAAGGCCTCCGTCGTGCACGGACGGCAGGGGCGCCGTCGTGGACAGATCGATGGGCACCGCGTGGACGCCCAGTTCCGTGAGCCCGCTCCGGCCTGCGTGGACCGCCAATGAATCTTGAGAAAGCACCCTAGCTCCTTACGAATATTCACCATTGAATTCCGCAAGTATCTGGCAATAATTCGCGCTTTTGTAGGGGTTCTGAATGGAACTGTCGGATAACGCCGTTTATGATGAACGGAGAACACTACTAGGAGGATCCGTGAGCAGCACTGCGAAGAATGTTCGGCCGGGAGCCAGCGAACCGCTGGACGCGATCGACGAGCGCCTGCTCGCTGCCCTCGTCGCGGACGCCCGCATCTCGAACAAACAGCTGGCAGAGCTCGTGGGGATCGCGCCGTCAACCGCGCTGATGCGCACCCGCGCGCTGTCCGAGCGCGGCATCATCGAGGGCTTCGAGGCCAATCTGAGCCTGTCCGCGATCGGGCGTTCGGTCCAGGCCCTCATTGCGGTACGGCTCCGGGCCCATGACCGCGAGCAGATCGACCGTTTCACTGCCCGGGTGCCCAAACTGCCGGCAGTGCTCTCGACGTTCCACACGTCCGGGTCGGTGGACTACCTGCTGCACATCGCCGTCGCCACCACCGAGGACCTCCGTGACTGGGTTCTGGACAACCTGGCCACCGACCCCGTGGTGGGCCACACCGAAACCACGCTGGTCTTCGACCACATCCAGGGCAACCACGGCCCGCTGCCCTAACAGGCCCGGCAGACGCAGTTAGACCCTGCGCAGATAGACCCGGCGCAGTTAGACCCGGCGCAGGGCGCTTCGCAGCGTTACGGCCGCCAGCGTCAGTGCGGCGGCGGCGCACACCGTGACGAAACCGGCGACCGCGCTCTGCAGCCCGACGATCCCGGCTGCGAGCCCCAACCCGATCACCGGGAAGGCGCTGCCAAGGTACGTGATCACATAGACGGTGCTGATGATCTGGGCGTGCCGGGCAGCTTCCACCCTGCCGGCAACGTCGTTGAACACGGTCCGGAAGGCCACGCCCTGCCCCACGCCGGCAGTGATGCTGGCCAGAATCAGCAGCCACGGGCTGCTCCAGGCGGCGGCCGCGGCGATCAGCAGGACGGAGACGCCCAGGACGGCCAGGCCGGCGGACACGGCAAACCGTCCCCGGATGGCCAGCAGCTGGCTCAGGGCTGAGGATCCCAGCGTCAGCCCTGCCAGCAGGCCGATCAGCGGCCGCGAATCGGCGTGGACAATCTGGGCGAAATAGCCGGGGGCGAGCGAGAGGCAGAAGCCAAAAACGGTGAAGCTCAGGAAGCCCACGGACGACGCCAGCCAGAAGGCGCCGCGCGCGTCGCTGGAGACCGAAGGCCGCCGCGGTGCCAGGACCCGCAGGGTCTGGGGACCGGCGTGCAGGCTGATGGCCGGCCGCGCCTTGAGCAGGTACAGGGGCACCAGCACCGCGGCGAGAACGATGGAGTGCAGGTAGTACGGCGTCGACGTCGGGCCCGGCAGGAGGGACAGCATCCCGCCGATTGCGGGGCCGGCCGCCACCCCGCCGGCGGAGGCCAGGAGCGTGAACCGTGAGGCCCACTCCGGCCGGCTGGGCAGCAGCTCGCGCAGGGCAGCCGAGCTGGCCCCGGTGGCGAGCGCGACGGCGACGCCCTGCAGGGCGCGCCCGGCGGAGAGCGCCACGAGGTTGCCCGCGGTGGCGAAGACAAAGCCGCCGGCCAGGCCCACCAGCACTGCCAGCACGAGGGCGGCGCGGCGGCCGATGTGGTCGGACCAGTGGCCGGCGAGGACGAGGGTGGCCACGAGCGCCAGGACGTAGGCAGAGAACGCCACCGTGACATCGAGCGCGGTGATTCCGAGTTTTGCCTGCAACAGCGGGTACAGCGGCGTCGCAAGATTTGCGCCGACGAGCAGCGTGAAGATCACCACCCCTGCCATCACGAGCCGTGCGGTGGTGGAGGCGTCCCAGCCCCAGCGGTCAGCTGTGGCCGGGCGCATGCGGAGTTCGCTAAAGACTGTCATGGCCGTGCCCTTGCAAAGTGCAGGCCGGGCTTTCCCTGTTGTGGGGGAACCGCCCGGCCCGGTTGAAAGTTTGGTATGTACAGAATGCAATACCAGTGATCGGCATGGCCAAAAATTGTGTCAAAATTGAGCAAAACAGTCATTCTCTGGCTGTCCAAGTGAACCGGAGTGATGATTTGAACAGTCTGGACCCCACCGACCTGAAGATTCTGCTGGAGCTGATCCGGGATCCGCGGATCCAGATCGGCGAGCTCAGTGACGCCCTGGGCATCGCCCGGAACACTGCCCAGTCGCGCGTGCGGCGCATGCTGCGCTCCGGTGTGCTGCACGACGGCGGCCGTGAAATCGATCTGGAGGCGGTGGGGTACGACGTCGTCGCGTTCGTGACGATCGAGGTCAACCATCGGGAACTCGACGGCGTCGTGGGGGCCCTGCGGCTGATCGCCCAGGTCCTGGAAGTGCACGAGATCTCCGGGCGCGGCGACGTCTGGTGCCGGGTGGTGGCGACGGATACGCACAATCTCCAGGCGGCACTCCGGTCGATCCTTCGGGTCAAGGGGGTCATCCGCACCGAGACCGTCCTGGCGCTGCACACCCATATCCCGTACCGGACCGAACCGCTGATCAGCCGGCTCGCCCAAGGCAACGCGCTGGCTCCCGGCCGGTCCGCGTCGCGGCGGTCCGGGTCCGCCGAATTCCAGATGGACAAAGGATAATGTCCCGGTGACTATCATCGACAACGCCGTCTACGTTGACGGCATCCGCAGCGCCGAGCCGCGGAACCTCGAGCAGACTTTCGAGACCCTGACCGAGCACGGGGGCATGGCCTGGATCGGCCTGTACCGGCCGACCACTGAGGAAATGGCGGCCGTGGCGGCAGAATTCAACCTGCACGGGCTGGCGGTGGAGGACGCGATCTCTGCCCATCAGCGCCCCAAACTGGAACGCTACGACGACAACCTGTTCACTGTGCTCCGGCCCGCCCGGTACCTGGACGAGACCGAAACCGTGGAGTTCGGCGAGCTCCACGTCTTCACGGGGCGCAACTTCGTGGTCACCGTCAGGCACGCCGAGACGAAAGTAGTGGGCCAGGTCCGGCGCCGGATGGAGGGCCGGCCCGATCTGCTGCGCCACGGGCCCGAGGCCGTCCTGTACGCACTCATGGACCAGGTGGTGGATGACTACGGTCCCGTGGTGGCCGGGCTGGAAAACGACATCGACGAGATCGAGGACCAGCTCTTCAGCGGCGACCCCCTGGTGTCCCGGAGGATCTACGAGCTCGCCCGGGAAGTCATCCATTTCCAGCGCGCCATCCACCCGCTCCCGGCAATGATGCAACAGCTCCGCCGGGGCTTCGAGAAGTACCGGGTGGACATTGAACTGCAGCACAGCCTGCGCGACGTCGAGGACCACGTGGAGCGGCTGATTTCCCGCGCCGATTCGTTCCGTGACCTGCTGCAGAATGCGCTCACCCTGGACGGAACCCTGACCGCCAACCGCCAGAACGAGGCCAGCGCGGAACAAAACGAACAGGTCAAGAAGATCTCGTCGTGGGCCGCGATCTTCTTCGCTCCGACATTTGTGGCCGGGCTGTATGGCATGAACTTCGACAACATGCCGGAGCTGCACTGGACGCTTGGCTACCCGATGGCAATCGCGCTCATGGCCGGCACGGCGGCGCTGATGTACGCCATCTTCAAGAAGAAGGGCTGGCTCTAGCCGGACGCGCGGCGGTGCCGGACCTGGACCATGAGCCGTCGGAACGCCAGGACGAAGACGACCTCGATGAGCACCATCAGCCCGAGCAGCAGCCACTTCCCGCTGCCGATGAAAACGATGGCCCCGGTGAGGACCAGAATGCTCCCGAGCGCCAGGGAGTAGACGGCAAATCCGAGGGCTACCCTGGCGCTGCGGACGCCGGTGCGGAAGCCGAAGCCCTGCGGTTCCCCACCGGGGTACCCCGCAACCCGGTCCGGACCGGCGGGCTGGAGTTTGTCGAACTCCTCCCACGGGTCGCGGTCCTGCTGCTGATTGGTCATGGTTCCATTATCTCGCGGACCCGGCGTGATCGCTGTCAAGACCGGCCGGCGCGGCACGGTGTTCGGCGGCCTAGGTCTGGCTGGCCGCGCGGTGCTCGGCGGCGTTGGCCTGGCCGGCCGCACGGTGTTCAGCGGCGTTGGCATGGCCGGCGGCGCGGTGCTCGGCGGCGTTCCGGTGTGCCCATCCGCTGTTGCCGTTCGAGGCGTGGGACGCGTCGGCTTCCGGCGCGTCGGCCGAATCCTTCGCATCGTCTTCGGCGGGCGCCGGGGCCGGAGCAGCGGGGGCCGGGGCGGCAGGCTCCTGCGCGTCCGCGACCTCTTCCGCGCCCTGGTCGTCCGCGTTCTGGTCGTCCGCGTCCACCTCTGTGCCCTGATCGCCTGCGCCCTGGTCGTCCGCCTCCTGGTCATCCGACTTAGCCGGATCGCCCGATGCAGACGGTTCAGACGAATCAGACGATTCGTGATCGCGGCTTCCTCGGCGGCGGCTTCCTGGTCGCCCACTGCCGGAGTCTCCGACCCGCCCGACTCGGCCGGGTCAGAGGTTTCGGTGCCGGTCGCCGTCATGGTTGACGCCGGGTCAGCCGGGAGATTGGTGGTCGCGGTGGCCGCCGCTGCGCCGGCCCCGCCAGTGACGACGACGGAGGCCACTACTACTGCCTTGCCTGTGGTGCCCAGAGCACTGAGCCAGCCGATGATTCCTGCCACGGGAGAATCCTTTCACGGCGGATATGAGACCGCTGCCGTCCCCCCGGTCGGCAGCCAGCGCCACGCYACCGCTCGGAAACAACCAATTGTCGGCCCTTTAGCCGCTCATTCCACATCCTGAGCCAATGCTGGGCAAACACTGGGGCTCGGGGCAATCACCACGCCCTTAGGCCGCGCGTACGTCGACGTCGCCGGGTTCTGCGCCGTCGGTTCCGAAGACCAGCTGACGGGTGGCGATCTTCTCGGTGAAGAAGCGGTCGTGGCTGACCACGACGACCGCGCCGGGGAAGTGGAGCAGTGCCCGCTCCATCACCTGGGTGCTGGACATGTCCAGGTGGTTGGTGGGCTCGTCCAAGAGCAGCACCGAGGCCCCGGACAGCAGGCACTGGGCCATGGCGACGCGGGCTTTCTGTCCGCCGGAGAGGTTCCCGATCTTCTGTTTGAGGTCGGCCTCGGAGAACTGGAACATGGCGAGGAACCTGTTGACGGACTTCTTCGTGGCGCTGAAGGCCAGGCTGTCCGGCAGCGCGTTGACCGCGTGCGAAACGGTGTCGGCGTCGTCGAGCTCTTCCAGCATTTTGTTGTAGGAAACAAAACCCGGCCCCTTCGCCCAGACCACTTCACCGGAATCCGCCGGTTCCTCCCCGGTCAGCACTTTCAGCAGCGTGGACTTGCCGCTGCCGTTGGAGCCCAGGACCACAATCCTGTTGCCGCGGCGGATCTCAAAGCTCAGGTCTTCGAACAGGACCTTGTCGCCATAGGACTTGCCCAGTCCTTCGACCCGGCAGAGGACATCCTTCACGTGCAGCCCGCCGTAGATCTCGGTGACGATCTGGTCCACGGGACGTGGTGTCCGCGCTTTCTTGATCTTGGCCAGCTGGTTCCCCAACCCGCGGCTGGCGGCCTTGGCGGCCTCCCTGCGGTCGGCGATGCCCTCCGCTTCAAAAGCGAGGAGCTCTGACTCATGGACGAACTGCGCCTCGAGCGTCTTGAGCCGGAACTGCTTCTGGACCACGTACTCGGCGAAGTTTCCGGGGTACTCGTGCAGGTGGAAGTTTTCCACCTCGATGATCCGGGTGACCACCGCATCAAGGAACCTCCTGTCGTGCGAGACGATGATCGCGGCGCCGCGGTAGTCGCGGAAC
This sequence comes from Arthrobacter sp. P1_D12, assembly GCF_056406175.1. Classification (NCBI taxonomy): domain Bacteria; kingdom Bacillati; phylum Actinomycetota; class Actinomycetes; order Micrococcales; family Micrococcaceae; genus Arthrobacter; species Arthrobacter sp. P1_D12. The sequence continues at coordinate 322,765 of NZ_JBFUAR010000005.1, read as the reverse complement.
CAGTTTTCGAGCCATTCGACACCGGCGACGTCGAGGTAGTTGGTGGGTTCATCCAGCAGCAGGACGTCCGGGCCCTCCAACAGGATCTTGGCCAGGGCGGCGCGGTTGCGCCACCCGCCGGAGAGTTCGTCAATCGCGCACGTGCGGTGGGCGTCGCTAAACCCCAGCGTGGTCAGGACTGTGTCGATGCGCCGCTGGTAATCCCATCCGTCGAGGCGGTCCATGTCCTCGAACAGCTCGGCCTGGCGCCGGATCAGCCGGTCCAGCTCCGCCTCGGCCGGGTCAGCCGCAATGGCGGCGTCGATGGCTGCCAGCTCGGCCTCGGCAGCCTTGATCTCGACAAACAGTCCGTCAAGGACCGCAAGGATGGTTGCCTCACCGTCGAGCTCGGAAAACTGGGAGAAGTACCCCACCCTGGTTCCCTGCTCCACGGTGACCGTTCCCGTATCCGGGGAGACCTGGTCCAGGACGAGCTTGAGAATGGAGGTCTTCCCGGAGCCGTTCTTGCCGATCAGGCCCACCCGGTCCCCGGGCTCCAGACGGAAGAACGCCTCGCGGAGGATCTGTATGTTGTCGAAGCGGACGCTGACGTCGTGCAGCCGGACCAGGCTCACTGCTGCGCGAGACGGTTGCGGACGATTTCGCTGACGGCCTTGCCGTCAAAACGTCCGGCCACCGTGGCGGTGACGGGCTTCATCACTGCCCCCAGCTGACGCATGGACAGCTCGACGCCGTCGGCCTTGAGCGCGGCGATGACCTCGTCCACGATCGTCTCGACTTCCGCCGCGGTCAGTGGCTTGGGCAGGTAGGCCTCGATCACCTCGGCCTCGGCGATCTCGGCCGCTGCGCGCTCGGCTTCGCCGGCCTCGGTGTAGATGCGGGCCGTGTCGCGGCGTTTGGCGGCTTCCTTTTGCAGGAGTGCGGTCACCTGTGCGTCGTCCAGCACGATTGGCGTCTTGCCCGATTTCTCCCGGGTTTCGATCTCGCCCAGGACGTTGCGCACGGTGGTCAGGGCAACCTTGTTGCGGTCCTTCATGTGGCTCACGACGTCGGCGTGCAGGCGTTCTTTCAGGGTGGTCATAGTTCTCCTCGTGTTGTTAACAAGGCTAGCGGCAGAACCCGTTGGCCCCGATCGCCGAGATGATCCGCTGGGCGTCGTCGTCCGGGAGGGCGGGGACGTCCCCGCTGAACTCCGTCTTTGCGGCAGCGATGAGTTGGTCCGCCGTCGATTGCCCCAGCAGTCGGCCGCACAGGCGGCGGGCCTTGTCGATTGCCTGGTCGTCTGGCAGGCGGGGGTTGATCTTGGCCAGCGCGGCCAGCAGGGCTTCCTGCTGGGCAGGGTCAGGCTTGGGCAGCGACGCCGGCAGGCCCGCCGCAGGGGTCCCGGCGGACGGTTCGGGGCTCGGGGAGGCGGAACAGGCCGCGGTCAGCAGAAGAGACAGCAGGGCCAGGGCGATCGGGGTGGTGTTCTTCATCGGTGGTGGCCTTGTCTGCGCTGGATGTCTATCTTTGATGCCTGCGCTGGATTCGGCTGCTTTGCCGCTGGATTGCACGATGGTCTTGCCGCCCGGATTGCTGCGCCGGCGCGGCCACGGCGCCGTTCACGCAGGTTCACACCATCTCATGAAATCACTGGTGTTCCGAACCGGTGACCGGTCGGGAGCGCCGAACCCGCCGCGGCCGCCACGCCGCCTGCCACTGTCCGGGCCGCGGCTTAGGCTGGTCGCATGCCGCCAACACCTGCCCCGTCTCCGGTTCCGGTTGAAGTCCTCCTCCACACAGGTCCGGCCGAGTGGTGGCAGATCGTTGCCGCGCTTGCCCCTGTTGCTGTACTTGTAGCGGCAGCCGTGGGAGCGTTCATGGCCTGGCGGACTCTGCGCCAGAAGGCCGTCGCCGACGACCGGGCCGAGTGGTGGAAACGGACCCAATGGGCGCTGGACCGTGCCCTGGACGAGGACGGGGACAGCAAAGCCCTGGGGCTGGCAGCGCTGGATGTGCTCGCCCGCAGCGAGTTGGCCCGCAACGAGGAGCTTGAGCTTCTGGACATCGCGTGGGAGTCCGTGAACGGGGCCGGGGAAAGCACAGTCAACGGGCAGCACGTCGCTGCGCAGATTACCGGCCCGGCGGCCCTCTCGCATCACCGGGTTCGGGTCGCCGCCGCCAGGCTGCGCGTCAGACTGGACGACCGGCTCGGCCGCACGACCCCTCCCGGCACCGCGGCCCTGGCCAAGGAAGCGCTCTAGCCGCGGCCGGCGCTGCCCTCGAGTGGGAGCACCAGGATGACGGCCGCGCAGACGCACCCGGCGCCGCAGAGGGGGCAGAGGTAGCCGGCTGCCTGCTGGTCGTCCGCCCAGAAGGCGGGGATCGTGGCCACCTGCGCAAAACCGGCCCGCTCCAGCATCCCCAGGGAAGAGTGCTGTGGATCGGCCGAGACCCAGGACGCGGACACGACATCGTGGCAGCCGCGGGCCTTCAGAAAGTCCAGGCTGGCCGCGATCATGATCGAGCCGACGCCCGTCCCCCTGGCTGCGGGCGCGACGACGACGGACTTCAGCTCCCCAACCCGGCGGCCGTCCAGGCCGGCGTCGACTCCGGTGATGCGCAGGCGGTCCTGCAGTACGGCGTGGGACGCACGGTCCAGGACGCGGGCGGTTGCCGCGCCCAGGAGCCCGCCGCCCCGGCCGCGGGCACGGATAAGGACTCCCCCGCCATCGGCTGAGAGTTGCGCCAGAGCTGATGGCTGAGTGAAACCGGAGCCGAGAGATTCGTTGAGCGCTGCCGCTTCGCTGGCCACGGCCGGTCCCGGTGTGCCGACGTGCAGGGCGACGTTCGACGCCGCCCGGGTCCCGATCGCTGCGGCTCCCATGTTTGCTCCTCGTCGGCGGGCATCAGTCGGCGGGCATTAGTACGCACCATCGCATCGCCCCGGAACCGGGCAGGGACGCCGAGGGCGGCCGGCAATGTCTTTTCACGCACACATTCTCGCACTCAAAGGTTCAAAAACCCTTGAAATCTGTGGAGCTAAGGAGATTCGAACTCCTGACCTCTTCGATGCGAACGAAGCGCTCTACCAACTGAGCTATAGCCCCGAAGCAACGCCGGTCCTGACGGAACGGCGTTGCCGGTGTCCCTAGGCTACAAACTATCTGCGCTGTTTTCCAGCCAGCCGCGGAAAGTCTCGGTGCCGTGTCGCGCTTCCGGCACCAGGTTCAACCCCTCGCGCAGGTAGCGGCCCATCGCTCCGGGCAGTGGGAAGCGCACGAGTTGACCCTTTGCGCGGGTGGCTCGCTGCCATTCCCGGGCAAAGTCGACCATGTCTTTGGATTCCGGGCCGCCGAGGTTCAGTACCCGGTGCCGCGGGCCCGCGGCTGGAACGGGCGCCGGTTCAACGGCGGTCTCCAGCAGCACCGCGGCTGCGTCGGCCGGCGATACCGGCTGAAACCTGGCACCTCTGACCACGGGGATGATCCGCAGCTTTGAGCCGGCGCCGAACATCATCGCGAGCAATGAGTGGAACTGGGTGGCCCGGACCACCACGGTCTCGAGTCCGGACAGCTCGTAGGCGTGTTCTTTGGCAGCTTTCGACCGGTAGAAGGAGGAGTTGCTGCGATCGCAGTTCACGATGGACAGCATGACGGCCCTGGCCGTTCCCGCGTCCTGTGCAGCGGCCAGAAGCAGCGCACCGCCGTCGGCGAAGTTCTTGCGCGCCTTCCCGGCGCGTCCTTCCAGGCAATCGATCACGACGTCGGCGCCGGCCAAGGCGGCCGCTATCCCCTCTCCCGTCGTGACGTCCGCGCGGAAGTATTCCGCGCCCCGGATGTTGCCGGCGGCGCCGGCCCCTGGCGGGTTGCGGCTAAGGACGGCCACGGCGTGCCCGGCGTCGACGGCCAGGCGCACCACTTCTCGGCCCACTTGCCCGGTTCCACCGGCAACGCAGATCCTTGTCATGACCCGAGGCTACCGCAGCGAAGCCCGCCGGCGACGCTGCGGGGAAATGGAAAACCCCGGGCCGCCATCGCTGGCTGCCCGGGGTAATCTCCGGAAGGACTGGTCGGATCAGGCGCGGCGCCGCTGGAGGACGTCATCCAGGTTGCTCAAGGCGCTCTGGGCCTTGCTGAGCTGCTTCGACTCAGAATCGTCGGCGGTCTGCGGATCGGACGCCGCCGGTCGCGCCGAGGCCTGTTTGAGAGACGGTTTCCCTACGGCCTTCGGCGCCTCGGGAAGGTCGAGGGGCATTGGGGCTGCACGTTCGGCCTTCGGCGCTTCGACGTAGGTGGGCTTGGGAACCTCGACGGGCTCCCAGCTCGCGCCCTCCGCTACTGCACCCGTGTCGGCTGCCATGGCCGCCGAGGCATCCCCAGAGGCGACGGCTTCAGCGAGGGCGGCCTGGCGGAGTTCCAGTGCGGTCAGCGGCTTCGGCGCGGGCTCGGGCGTGTCGCGGCCCGCTTCGGCGTCGAAGAGCGGGCTTTCCGGCCGGGCAGCGGGACGTCCGTCGGGAAGGGAGGGGGTCAGTTCGGGCACGGACGGCCGCGCAGGGGTGCGTTCCGGGCTGCCCATGGCTTCACGGAATGCAGCGTTGATCTTCCGCCGGCGATCGCGGACGGCAAGACGGCGAAGCAGCGCCACTGCGGCGAAGGCGCCCAAGAGGGCGGTCACCGGCAGCCAGCCTGAACCGATGCCGAAAAGTCGAAGGACTCCGGACACCACTGCCGTGAGGAGCGCCAGGAGCCCGGCTACCGCCAGCACCAGCCGCCCCCAACGAATCCGGAACGCCGGGGAGCCCGCCGCAGCAATCGGGCTCACCCGAGGGGTCGCCGCTTTGCCCGCCCCGGGCCCAGGTGTGCCGCCGGCAGGGTCTGCGCGCTGTGTGCTGATCATGGGTTTCTCCTGCTGCGCCGCCATTTTCATAACCTTCCCCGCATGTGGATCTGCTGGTTCCATGTCAATGACATCCGCCAGGAATTCGCCTGCAGGCTGCAGCTGGTGGCGTCCGTTCCGGAGAACGTAAGGCGCCACCCACACGATCCAGAGCGCAACAGCAATGACAAGGATCACAGAGCTGCTAAGAGGGAAGTCCACACTCAAAACCGTATGAGGTATATGGGGTGCTGCCCCGCATTGTCAGGGGTGTGTCGCGCACGCAGCGGCGACTGGCCGGCGTCGGGGCGTCGTGGCTGGTCAGGCGGCTATCACGGGCATCAGGACTGGCGGGTTCTCAGCCACCGCGCGAGAAGGCCTTCCGGCACTTCCTCAGCCGTGAGCGCGAAGGTCCGGTGGTCTGCCCATTCACCGTTGATGTGCAGGAACCGGGGCCGGAATCCCTCGTCACGAAACCCGAGTTTCTCCACCACGCGCAGGCTCGGCGCGTTCTCCGGCCTGATGTTGATCTCCATGCGGTGCAGGCCAAGGGTGCCGAAGCAATAGTCGGTCGCCATGGCCACGGCGGTCGGGGCGATCCCCCGGCCGGCCCGTTCCTTGTCGACCCAATAGCCAAGCGTCGCCATCATGGCCGACCCCCAGACGATCGAGGACACCGTCAGCTGCCCCACGATCACCGGAGCCTGATGGCCTGGAGTCCATTCCGCGATTACGAACGGCAAGGCCGTGGCCTGCGCGGCCTGCGCCTTGAGCGAGCGCACCATTTGCCGGTAGTCCGGCAGGCCGCCGCCGGGGACCGGGTTCGATGCCTCCCAGGGGGCCAGCCACTCGCAGTTGCGGGACCTGAGCGCTGTCCATTCCTTGCGGTCCCGGTACCGGATCGGGCGCAACAGGATATCGCCGCTCTCCAAGGTCACCGGCCAGGTGAAGCTGCCCCCCACGGGAGTTATTTGGCGAGGCTGGGGGCCAGGCTGGACGCGAAGCCGGGCAGCCATTCGCGCAGGCCCGGGCCGAGGTCCTCACTGTCGCAGGCGAGCTGGACACAGGCCTTGAGGTAGCTGAGCTTGTCGCCGGTGTCGTAGCGACGGCCGCGGAAGATGACGCCGTACACGCCGTAGCCCTCGCCGGTGCCGGCCGAGAGTTCCTGCAGGGCGTCCGTGAGCTGGATTTCCCCGCCGCGGCCGGGCGCGGTGCGCTCCAGCACTTCAAAGACGGCCGAGTGCAACACGTAGCGGCCAATCACGGCCAGGTTGGACGGGGCGTCCGCGACATCGGGCTTCTCCACGAGCTGGTTGATGCGGACGTAGTCCTCACCGCCGATTGCCTCGACGTCCGCGCAGCCGTAGGCACTGATCTGGGACGGGTCCACCTCGATCAGAGCGACCACCGACCCGCCGGTCTTGGCCTGGACCTCGATCATGGTGCTGAGGAGCTCATCGCGGGCGTCAATGAGGTCATCTCCCAGGAGGACGGCGAACGGCTCCTGCCCGACGTGTTGCTTGGCCCGGAGGACGGCGTGGCCGAGGCCCATGGGATCGCCCTGGCGGACGTAGTGGATGTCACCGAGGTTGCTGGCGGCCTGGATGGATTCGAGCTTCGCAGTGTCACCCTTCGCCTTCAGGGTGGACTCCAGCGCGGGGACGCGGTCGAAGTGGTCCTCCAACGCCCGCTTGTTGCGGCCAGTGATCATCAGGATGTCGTTCAGGCCGACATTCACGGCCTCCTCGACGACGTACTGGATGGCCGGCTTGTCAACGACAGGCAGCATTTCCTTGGGCATGGCCTTTGTGGCCGGGAGAAACCTGGTACCAAGGCCCGCGGCGGGGATAACGGCCTTGCGGACGGAAGCGATGGGTGTATTCACACGACTAATCTAACGGAGGGACCAATCATTGCGTAATCATTATGCGAACCGCCTGCCGGGCCCCCCGGTGCAGCGCGGCCGCAAGAGGCAGAGGACGGGCCAAGATGGCGTCAAAAGATGAAATTCGATCCAGCCACAGGGCGGCGCGTTCTGCACTCCCGCTGGCCGCACAGGACACCGCCGCGGCGGGCATCGCCAGCCATGGGCTCGAGTGGGCCTCCGGGCTTGGCCGCGGCCGCCAGGGCACCTTCGCTGCGTACCTCGGGGTGGGCGCCGAACCGCCCACACTGCCACTGCTGACTGCCCTGGTCGAGGCCGGGCACAAGGTGCTGCTGCCCGTTTGCGAACCCGACATCGAGCTCAGCTGGGTTTACTGGACTCCCCAGTCCGGGTTTGTCCGCAGCCGGTACGCGCCTATCCAGGAGCCTGTCGGAGAGCGACACGGTACCGAAGTCATGCGGGACGCCACCGCAATCTTCCTGCCGGCCACCGCGGTGGATTTCTCGGGCAACCGAATCGGGCAAGGCGGCGGCTACTACGACAAGTTCCTTGCCGCCCTGGCTGCCATGTCCTCCGCGCCCGACGGGGCGGTGGACATGGCAGCCGACGCTGTCACGTTGCCGACTGCCGCCGTCGTCTATGACACGGAGGTGCTGCCCGCAGGCAGCATCCCCGCGGAGTCGTTCGACCGGAAAGTCGACACGGCGCTGACCCCGGGCGGGATCATCCGGCTCGGCCGATCCCGGGCCGCCTGATCCGGGTTCCTTCCAAGGTGATAGAATTGGCACTCAGGCCCTGCGACTGCCAAAGACGGAACAGGTCGATAGACATATCGGCGGTGATCCGGACTCGGCGGCACGGGACCTGCTCGTTTGCCCCTGAGGAGGATTTCCAGTGCCCACGTATGCATACGCCTGCAAGGACTGCAGCCACGCCTTCGAGATCGTGCAGTCGTTCAGCGACAACTCCTTGACGTCCTGCCCCGAGTGCCAGGGCACGCTGCGCAAGAAGTTCAACAGCGTCGGCGTAGTGTTCAAGGGCTCCGGCTTCTACCGGACCGATTCGCGCGACACCAAGGGCAGCACGGTTTCCCCGGCTCCTGCAGCTCCCGCGGCCACCCCCGCGCCCGCCGCCGCCGCCGCCAGCTAAGGCACCTGCCGGGTTGGCGCCGGCCGCCGGCTGATGCTGGGCACTGCCCGGCGCTGGCCGCTGTTGCCGTTGTCCACATAGGACGTTCCGCGGCTGCCGCCGCTCTGCGCGGATCCGTAGCGTGGCGGCATGGAACTTTTCCTCACCGCGGTTTCCCCGCCTTCGTTTAAGACGGCTGCCCCGGCGGCGTCCGGGCCGTCTTCCGCGCCTTCGTTCAGGCCGTTCCGCGCCGCAATGCCTGAAGCGGGCACCGGCCGCTGGTCCCGTACCGGGATCCGCCCCGCAAGCCTTCCTGCCGCCACGTTTTCCGCCGCACGCCTCCCGTTCCGGAGTCGGATCGGTCCCGCGAAACCCCGCCGGCGTCCGCCCCGCGGCCGTCCGTCGTGGCGCCGCCTGCGCAGCTGGCTGAACCGGAACCGGCGGCTGATCGCGGCTCTCCTGTTCTGCATCCCCGCCGGACTGACAGTTCAGCAACTGGCTCCAGCGCCGACTGACACTGTCGCAGCCTTCGCCGCCGCGGCCGATCTGCCCGCTGGAAAGTCCCTGGAACCCGGCGATCTCAGCAGGATCAGCGTGCCACGCGGCCTTATTCCTGCGGGCAGCCCCGGCAGCGAGACCGCCTTCGAGGGAAAACAGCTGGCCGCACCGTTGCGCCAGGGACAGCTCCTCACCGACGCCCAGATCCTGGGACCGGGCCTGCTCGCCGGAAGCCCACGCGGCTCCGCGGCCGTGCCGCTGAGGATGGCAGATCCGGCCTCCATCCAACTCGTCTCCCCCGGGCAGCTCGTCAATGTGGTGCTGACTGCCGGCAACGGCATGGAACAACCCGGCGAAAGCCAAATCCTGGCCGAAGCCGTGCCAGTGCTCTGGACGTCGGCGCAGGGCGGCAAGGCCAGCCCCTGGCCCGCTACTGCGGAGACTGACGGGCTGGTGGTGGTGGCAGCGACCGCCGAGCAGGCCCGAAGGCTGGCGGGCGCGTCGACCCAGGGCAAATTGTTTTTCGTGCTTGTGGCGTCACCGCCGGGCTAGCTGTCCAGCCAGCAGGGCGTTCCCGCCGGGCCAGTGGCCGGGCGGTTTGCGCCGACGCAGGCCGCGCCCGCAGGCTCCGAGCTTGGGGCCCGTCAGCCCCAGTGCGGAGGCTTCTGTTCCTGGAGCCAGGCGTCGTGATCGTAATTATCAGGCTGGTCACCCCAACGCCGGGGGTCGTCTTCCGCCGCCTTGTTCGGCAGCACACCCTCCGGAACGGTGGCCTGTGCCTCGGAGCGGCGGGACGTCTCCTTCGCGGCCTCCTGGTCCGGCCCGTCGCCGGGCGATTCCCCGGTCGTTTCGCCGGACTTCGGCCCAGCGGTGTCGGCCGCGGCGCCGGTCGATTCACCGGTCTTCGGCCCCGCGGTGTCGGCCGTGGCCCCCGCCACGCCGGCTTCGCGGGCGCCGGTGTCGCCGGTCTTGGCGGCGTCGTTCGTGTTGTCGGTGTCGCCGGTCTTGCCGGTGTTGCTGGTGATGCCGTCCGCACTCATGCCGCCGGCCTCCTTACTGCCTGTATCGCCTGTCATTGCGGATGCTGGTGCCTGCCGGCGGAATTCTTGGCCGGCAGTTTCGTGGCCGCGGAATACCTGTCCCGAGGGTTCGGCCGCCACGTGGTGCTCGGCGGCCCGCGCCTCGTCGATCGCCAGGTGCTCAATGCCGTCGTCGAAGAACCCGGGCGATGTCCGCAACCGGCTGGACACGGCGGGCTTCTCCAACCCGAGGTAGCCGCCAATCCGGTCGGCGCAGGCCGAGGGGTCGGTGAAGACCTCTATGGTCCACAGGGGCATGTACCGCCAGCCAAGCCGCTCCAGGAGTTGCGGCCGGAGCCTGCTCCGTTCCCGGACGCTCATCCGCCGGTAGTGGCTGGTGCCATCCGACTCGATCGCCACCGGACGGGGAATCTCCGCATCGTCCTGGCCGATCGTGGTCATCGGATCGGCGGCCGCCACCATGTTCAGGACGCCGTCGTACTGGTGCCACACCCGTGCCCCGCGGGCCCGGAGCCGGTCTCCCAGGTCGGCCACGAGCGGATCGGCACCGAGCGCCTGCTCGCTGGCCGCTGCCCGGGAGGCGGGGCTGCCAAGGTCCGTGTTGCCCGCGATCTCACGGTCCAGGAGTTCGTAGAAGTCCACGGCGCCGTGGCTGAGGCGGCTGACGTCAAGGTCTTCGGGCCGGAAGCAGCTGAGCACGTGCAGGGACCGGCGGGCACGCGTCATCGCCAGGGCGAATTTTGCTCGGCCACCTTCGGCGGAAAGCGGCCCGAGGCTGTGGAGGGTGCGCCCATGCGGGGTGCGCCCATAGCCCGGGGAAAAAATGACGTGGTCGCGGACCAGGCCCTGGGCCCGTTCCAGATCCACCACGCGGAAGGACTCATCCCCCGCACTGAAAAAGCTGCCCAGCATGGGGTGGTTGGGCAGCTGCGCCCTGATGGCCTCGCCGATCCGGGCGGCATGTCGTAGGCTGCCGGTCACCACGGCCAGCGACGTCCGGGGGCGGAGCCGGGCGTGCTCGAAGACCAGCTCCACCGCACGGTTGACCTCGGCAACAACCGATTCGACGCCGTCATGGTCAGCGCTGGGCAGCCCCGTGCCGTCAGGGAGGTACTCCACGCTGAGGGTACGGTCCAGCCCTGTGGCGGATTGACCCTCCGGGAGGCGGGTGAGTTCCCCGCCGTAAAAACCCTTGCTGAGCTGGCGCACCAGGTCTTCATCGACCGCACGGTACACGGTCCTCAGGTTCCAGACCGGAAGCACGGCAGAGAGTGCCCGGTACGAGCTCTCAACGCTTTGGTAGGAGCTCTCCCCCGCGGCGAGCCGTTCGACACCCACGGTAAACGTCCGGGGGCTGGCGATCTGTTCGTCGCCGAAGGCGATGACCTGCCGGGACCGGGCGATTGCCGGGAGGACGGCCTGCAACGAGGTCGTCTCGGCGTCGAGGATCACGACGGCATCGAAAGTCTGCTCGATCGGCAGCAGGCCCGTCATGAGGTAGGGGCTGACGGAGCACACCGGCACCAGTGTGGGCAGCAGCTCCTGCGCCTGGCCGCTCAGGGCTGCCAGGGTCACCCGGCCGTCCTTCAGCAGGCTGCGCAACAGCTCGGCCTGGCGGGGGTACGCCGAGATGGCAGTGCGCCAGCGCTCGGACAGGTTCCAGCGCAGCCGGGCAGCGCCGCTGGCGATATGGGCGTTGTCCGCGAGACGGTACTCCGCCTCAAGCTGGCGCAGGGCGTCGCCGTCGGACATGGCGAGGTAGTCATCGCCGCTGATCATGGCCTCCAGGGCCGACTGCCACCAGGCCAGCTCGAGTTCGGCGGTCACCGAACCCTCCGGGACCTCGCGCTCGGCAAGGTCGGCGAGAAGCTCGCCCAGGCCGTGCTCTCGCATGCTTTCGACGAGCAGCGTGCGCTCCGGAAGGGTTTCAAGGGTCGCGGTGTCGGCGACTAGCCTCCGCACCCGGGGCAGGAGTTCGTCGTAGGGTGCGCGGTCCAAGTCGCCGCCGGCGGCGGTGTGCTTGACAGCCTGGCCCAGTTCAGCCAGTTCCGCTGCGAGCTCCCGGTAAAGGCCGGTGATTTCAGCCAGCCCGGACGGCACGGCAGGGTGCCGCTGCGTGGTCGCGTAGCCGGACCAGGCGGCGCGCTGTTCCTGCACGAGGACCAGGGAGCTGTGCAGGTCCGCGATGTGCACGCCGGGCCGGACGTACTCCTTGGCCACGCGGCGCAGGCGTGAGCGCTGCATGGACGGCATTTCGATCCCGCGTTCCCGGCGCCAGGCAGAGGACGCGGTGGCCGAGATCAGGTCGTGGACGGGCCGGTCAAAGATGTCGGGAGTGAACTTGTCCAGGCTTTCGCGGACGGCCACGAGAAGTTCGATCTGCTCGCCCCATTCGGCGAAGGTCCGGCCGAGCCGGATCTCTGCGTGTTCCGCCACAGCATCCATGCGCCCGCGCAGCAACGGCAGTTTTTCCGAAACGGACTGGGCAACGCCTTGCGCTTCCTGCGTCTCCTTGCGGGTCAGCAGGCGCGCGCCGTGCCAGGGGCTGGTGGTCGACGCGCGGCTGAAGCTGCCGAGCTCGGCGGCGCGGCGGAGCCGGCCCGCGAGCTCCTCGCGGTCCCGGATATTGTCCAGCACGCTGCGCTTGAGCCGGACGGTCGTCGCCGGTGCCGGCTGGATGGAGGTCAGCTCGGCAAGGGACTGCATGGCCTCATACGGCGAGCAACCCCAGCGCGCCCGTACGTTGTGCAGGGAGGCTACGTGGTCCATGAGGGCGTGGCGGTGCCCGGTCAGTGTGGCGTGCAGGTTGCTCAGTTGCGGCTGCAGCGACTTCTCGTTGCGGACGATCGCCCGCACCAGCTGGCCCTTCAGCTGCAGGGGGCTGGCGCTGCCTGTCAGCTGCAAGAGGACCGAATCCAGGCCCAGGCCATCCAACTGCCCGGAGATCTCGGCGAGGCTGGCCCGCCTGTCGCCAACCACCAGGACGGACTTGCCCTCGTCCACCAGGGCGCCGATGGTGTTGATGACGGTCTGGGTCTGGCCCGTGCCCGGCGGGCTGCTGACCACCAGCGAGTCGCCCGCCCGGACGGCGTCGACCACATACTGCTGGTCCGTGTCGGCGTCGAGCAGCAGAAGCTCGTCGGCGGGGTCACGGTCGTCCGTGCTGGGGAAGCGGCCGGGTTCCAGCGCAGGCACGTCGACCAGTTCGCCGGAACCGGACCGAGCCAGCGCGGTGACCAGTGGGTTGTTCTGGTTGATCCAAGGGTCATCGAGGTTGCCGGAGAGGTCGGCGAAGGTGGAGACGAGCAGGTTGTGTTCGACCTCCGCACCGTGAATCGGCTGGACCAGGGTGCCCAGGCGGTCCAGAACGGGCTGCGGGTCGTAACGTGCCGTGCTGTACGCCATCCGCGTCACCGCGTTGACGTCGAAAACGATCCCGTGGACGGTCTTGAGGTGCCGGACCAGCGCCGGGTTGATCTGCGCCTGTTCGGTGAGCTGCAGCTCGTAGTCGTCCTCGCCGGGGCGCACCGTGAGGGAAATGGCGGTGAGCATGACCGGGGCCGAGATCCGTTGCGGCTTACCGCCGACGGCGGAGGTCCAGACGACCGTGCCGGCGGAGAAATATCCCGCGTCGATGCCGCGGTCATTGGCGAGTTCGAAAATCTTGGAGCGCAGGTTGCGCGATGCCCTGGCCGCGACAACGAATTGCTGGCGGTCGCGGATCAGGGTCGAGAGCCGGGTGCGCCGCCCTGCCATCAGCTGGGCGAGCCCCGAGGGATGGGCATGAGTCAGGTCAATTGAGCCTTCGGGCGTCTTGGTGAAGCGCAGCATGGTATCTGCACCGGTGACGGGCTTGAGCCCCGACAGCCATTTCCTGAACTCCTCGGAGCCCTCGGGGTGGCCCTGACCAACTGACACTGCTGCCTTCTTTTCTGTGCTCGACTTCTCTGTGCCGGACCGCGGCGGGCTCGACTCTGGCGGGTTCGTCGTATCAACGCTCGTCTGTGTTGCGTCCGCGCTTTCCCTGGCCGCATCTTGTGTGCTCGCGGTTGCCAGGCTCGCGCGGGACGCCTTGGACCATACCGGCATGCTTTCGAGGGTAGCCCGAATCCCCCGCAGGTGCGGGGCCGCAACACTGGGCGGTGCGAAATTCAGGCTGAATTGTCAGAAACATTGTCAGGAACAAAATGAAATGGCCGGCCTCGAAAGGCCGGCCACTCAGATTGCTATTCCCACTCGATGGTTCCCGGCGGCTTGCTGGTCACATCGAGCACCACGCGGTTGACACCTTCCACCTCGTTGGTGATCCGGTTGGAAATCCGGGCCAGGAGATCGTAGGGCAGCCGCGACCAGTCGGCGGTCATGGCGTCCTCGGAGGACACGGGGCGCAGGACAATCGGGTGTCCGTAAGTGCGGCCATCGCCCTGGACGCCCACGCTGCGGACGTCCGCCAGCAGCACCACGGGCATCTGCCACACTTCGTCATCCAGTCCGGCCGCGGTCAGCTCGGCGCGGGCGATCGCGTCGGCCTTGCGGAGCAGGTCCAGGCGTTCCTTGGTGACATCGCCGACAATCCGGATGCCGAGGCCCGGGCCGGGGAAGGGCTGGCGTCCGACGATTTCCTGCGGCAGGCCGAGCTGGGCACCGACCGCTCGGACCTCGTCCTTGAACAGGGCGCGCAGCGGTTCAACAAGTTCAAACTGCAGGTCTTCGGGGAGCCCGCCCACGTTGTGGTGGCTCTTGATGTTGGCCGCACCTTCGCCGCCGCCGGATTCGACGACGTCGGGGTACAGGGTGCCTTGGACGAGGAACTTGATTTTTTCCCCGTGCGCCGCTGCCTCGGCGATGATCGCCAGTTCGGCTTCCTCGAAGGCTCGGATGAATTCGCGGCCGATGATCTTACGTTTGGTCTCGGGATCGCTGACGCCGGCAAGGGCGCTCAGAAAGCGCTCCTGCTCGTTGGCGACGTAGAGCTTGACGCCGGTGGCGGCCACAAAGTCGCGTTCGACCTGTTCTGCTTCGCCCTCGCGCAACAGCCCGTGGTCCACGAAGACGCAGGTCAGCTGGTCGCCGACGGCGCGCTGTACCAGGGCGGCGGCCACAGCCGAGTCGACGCCGCCGGAGAGGCCGCAGATGACCCGGGCGTCGCCGATCTGGTCACGGATCCGCTGGACCTGCTCTTCCAGAATGTTGCCGGTGGTCCAGTTCGGTTCCAGCCCGGCGCCCTTGAAGAGGAAGTTTTCCAGGACCTGCTGGCCGTAGGCCGAGTGCTTGACTTCGGGGTGCCACTGGACGCCATAGAGATGCTTGTCCTCATTGGCGAACGCCGCGACGTCGGCACCTGCCGTCGTCGCCAGGACCTCAAAGCCCTCCGGGGCTTCGTGGACGGAGTCGCCGTGGCTCATCCAGGTGCTCTGGTGCTGGGGCATGCCGGCCAGGATGGAGCGGCCCTCGCCGAGGGTGGTGGTCTCGGTGGCGCCGTATTCGCGCAGGCCCGTCTGGGCCACCTTGCCGCCGAGGGCGTTGGCCATGGCCTGGAAGCCGTAGCAGATGCCGAAGACCGGGACGCCGGCCTCGAAGAGGTCGGCACCGACGCTGGGGGCGCCGTCGGCGTAGACGCTCGAGGGCCCTCCCGAGAGGATGATCGCGGCGGGGTTCTTGGCCAGCAGCTGCTCGGTGCTGTACGTATGCGGAACCACTTCCGAATACACATTTGCTTCCCGGACGCGGCGGGCAATCAGCTGCGCGTACTGGGCACCGTAGTCAACAACCAGAACCGGCCTGTGGGACGTCTGGGATGCAGTGGGAGTAGTCACCCCACTAGCCTACTTTGCGCCGCTGCCCGCCCGCACATTGAGAAGCCCGTGCGGGCCCGAATCGCGGGCCGAGGTAAGCGAACTCACATGCCCGACGCCCGCTGCCGGCGTCGTGTCACTGTTCCGGAAGGCACTGCTCTGGAAGGCACTGATCAGGAAGGCGCGGGTCAGAAGGGGATCAGTACCGCTGGGGCGCCTGCGGGTTTGCTGCGAGTTCGGCCTCGACCTCGGCGTGGAACTTCTTCTCGACGAAGAAGGACAGGAACGGCACGACGCCACCCAGGGCCATAACCACCAGCTTGGTGAACGGCCAGCGCATGAGCGACCACAGCCGGAAGTTGGAAATCAGGTACACGACGTACATCCAGCCGTGCACGATCAGGACCGTGATGGAGAGGTTGACGCCCCCGATCACCCCTGGCGGCTCGGCGTCGGCGAATCCGAGGCCGAACGGCTGGCCAGTGACGGCGTTGGTGCCGCCGGCGAAGAGGTACTGACCGAAGCCGTACCTGGCGATCAGTTCGGCGCAGAGCAGCAGCAGCATCGTGCCCGTCAGGTAGGCGAGCACCTTGTAGAACTTCAGGGCGGACCGGATTTGGGCCTCGGTGCCGCCGAAGCGACGCTTCTTCCCGGCTTTCCCCGTGCCGTTGGTGGACTGCGGCTGGATGGCGGGCTGGGGCTCGATCATGATTGCACTCTCGGGTCTGTGGGTTGGGGGGCTGTGGGATGGGAGTCGGTGGGCGCCTGGGCCCCCTGGTGGTGGGCCGCGTTGAGATGGGCACCGTGGCGGTCGGTTGGGGGCTCTTCCCCGGACGTTTCCTCGTCGAGCGCGTCTTCGAGGTCACGGCGGTAGTCGTCCTTGACGAGCCGCCACCAGATGAACAACGCGAAACCGGCGAAGACCACCCATTCCACGGAATAGAAGAGGTTGAGCCAGTTGACCTGCTGCGCGGGCGGCTGCGGGCCGATCCGGAGGGGCCTGACGTCGCCGCCCGCAGCGGCGGCCCCGACGTCGGTGCCGCCGGCCAGTTCGGTGGTCGCTGCGACAAAGCCCGGGTAGCTGCTGACGTTCCAGTCGTTGATAAGTTCGGCAACCGAGACGGCGCTGGCGCGGCCGGGTCCGGGATCCGTCCGCGGGAGCGGGGACTCAGACGGCAACAGCCGCCCGGTCAGTTCGATGGTGCCCGACGGCGGCGCCACGGCGTCCGCGGGATCCGCGACCCAGCCGCGTGCGACCGGAATCCAGGTCTGCGGTGTGGCCCCGCCGCCTTTCAGGGCCGGGGAATCCTTGACGGCGAAGGCCGCTACGATCCAGTAGCCCTTCGCACCGTCATTGAGCCGGCCGGGGACGAGGACCTGCTTCTGGGGGTCGTAGCTGCCGGTGGCGGAGACCATCTGGTCAGCCACGGATCCGGGGAAGAACCCACCCGGCTGCAGGACCGAGGTGAGCTGCCGCGTTTGCTCCGTTGTGGTGGAGAGCGGGGCTTCGGCCTGCGTTGAACGGCCGAATTGCCACTGGCTGAGCAGCACAAAGACCCCGGAAATGGCGATCGCGAACACCAGTCCGGCGATCCAGCGGGGTTTGAGGGCAGTTTTCAGCACCCCTTAAAGGTACTTCGTCCCTGTGTAGAACAGCGAAACGGGCCGTCGAAGGGGTCTGCCCCTAGAGTGGGGCAGCCGGGTCCCTGCGTGGCGACGGAGTCGACACGAAAGGGCCTGCCCCTAGAGTGGGGCAGCCGGGTCCCTGCGTGGCGACGGAGTCGACACGAAAGGGCCCGCCCCTAGAGTGGGGCAGCCGGGTCCCTGCGTGGCGACGGAGTCGACACGAAAGGGCCTGCCCCAATTTCAGTGGTCGAAGAACACCAGGCTGGAATTGATCAGTTCGGCGATCACTTCGGCGTCGTAGGCGCGGCGGAGCGATTCGCGGAAGGACTCTTTCGACAGTGAGCGTGCCAGCGTCGCGAGCACTTCGAGGTGATCGGAAAAGGAGCTCGCCGGGGTGGCGATGAGCAGAATCACTGTGGCCGGGCCGTCGGCCGCGCCGAAGTCCAGCGCCCTGCCGTACTTCGTGATGCCGACCGCGATGGATGTCTGTGACACGAGCTCGCTGCGGGCGTGCGGCAGACCGACACCGCCGGGCAGGCCGGTGGCGAGCTGGTGCTCCCGGGCATTGACCTGCTTGAGGAAGCCCTCGAGATCGGAGATACGTCCGGCAGCATGCATGCGTTCCGCGAGCTGGGAAGTGGCGTCGAGCTTGTCCGTGGCGTCCATTTCAAGGATCACCATCTCGGGTGTGGTGAGCTCGGCGTCGTACCGGTCCAGTGGTTCCGCCAAGAGATGTCCCTTCGAAGTGGCGTCAGTGACGCCGGCCGGCAGTCCAATGACTAGCGTTGTAATCCTGCGCTGCCGGCCGGCGCTGAGTCTTAGCGCAGGGGCACAATGTCCTCCACGCCCAGCCGTGCGGCGTCGGCGGATTCGTCGTCCGGCTGCTGTTGGCTCAGGCGCTCGGCATCAACCCGGGCCAGATAGTGCTTGATTTCGCCCTCGCGCTGCGCATCACTCCAGCCGAGAACGTCTCCCATTAGTTTAGCGACTACCGGAGCGGCGGACACACCGCGGTCCCACGCTTCAATCGAAATCCGGGTGCGGCGGGTCAGGACGTCCTGGACGTGCCGGGCGCCCTCGTGCGTGGCCGCGTAGACGGCTTCGGCAGCCAGGTAGTCGTCAGCGCCCGGCAACGGTTCGGCCAGTTCCGGGCTGTCGGCGATGAGCGCCAGCACCTCCGGCGTCATGGCACCGTAGCGGTTGAGGAGATGTTCGATCCGGGCAACGTGGACGCCTGTCTCCTCCGCCATCCGGTTCCGCTGGTTCCACGCGGCCTTGAAACCGCTCGCCCCCAGCAACGGGACGGACTCCGTGCAGCTGGCCGGGACCCGCTCGTCCATGCTGCGCGTCGCCTCGTCGACCGCGTCCTTGGCCATGACCCGGTAGGTGGTCCATTTACCGCCCGCCACCACCACGAGGCCCGGCACGGGGTGGGCCACCACGTGTTCGCGGGAGAGCTTCGCGGTGGAATCGCTTTCCCCGGCCAGCAGCGGCCGCAGCCCCGCGTAGACGCCCTCGACGTCCTCGCGGGTCAGAGGGCGCTTGAGGACCTTGTTGACGTGCTCGAGCAGGTAGTCGATGTCCTTGCTGGAGGCCGCGGGGTGGGCCTTGTCGAGGTGCCAGTCGGTGTCAGTGGTCCCGATGATCCAGTGCCTGCCCCAGGGGATTACGAACAGCACGGATTTCTCGGTCCGCAGGATCAGCCCCACCGTGGACTGGATCCGGTCGCGGGGCACCACGAGGTGGATGCCCTTGGACGCCCGCACCTTGAG
Source organism: Arthrobacter sp. P1_D12 (assembly GCF_056406175.1). Lineage (NCBI taxonomy): Bacteria > Bacillati > Actinomycetota > Actinomycetes > Micrococcales > Micrococcaceae > Arthrobacter > Arthrobacter sp. P1_D12. The sequence goes on along the minus strand of NZ_JBFUAR010000005.1, from coordinate 304,164 downwards.
CTGCCCGCGGTCTGTCACCATGGCCTGGGTCTCGTCGGTCCAGACTCCGGTGGCGTTGATGACCTGCTTGGCCCGGATTTTGAAGCTGGAGCCGTCCTCGTGGTTGACTACCTTGGCGCCGACCACGCGCTCGCCCTCGCGCACGAAGTCCACAACCGACATCTGGTTGACCGCGTGGGCGCCGTAGTGCGCCGCGGTCCGCACGAGGTTGGCGACGTACTTGGCGTCGTCGACCTGGCCGTCGTAGTAGCGGATGGATCCGACGAAGGCGTCGTCCTTGAGGCTGGGGGCGGCGCGCAGGGTCCCGCGCCGGGACAGGTGCTTGTGGAAGGGGACGCCGCGGCTGTGCCCGCCGGTGATGGACATCGCGTCGTACAGGGCGATTCCGGCGCCGACATAGGGCCGCTCCAGGAACGGTTTGTGGAGCGGGTAAAGGAACGGGACCGGCCGGGCCAGGTGCGGCGCCAGGACGGAGAGAATGAGGCCGCGCTCATGCAGTGCCTCTTTGACCAGGCCGAAGTCGAGCATTTCGAGGTAACGGAGGCCACCGTGGATGAGCTTCGAGGACCGCGACGACGTGCCCGCGGCCCAGTCGTTCGCCTCGACGATGCCCACACTGAGCCCGCGGGTGACGGCGTCGAGGGCGGCGCCGGCACCCACGATGCCTCCGCCCACGATCAGGATGTCGAGCTCTTTGCCGGGGGCGGTGCTGCCCCTGAGCACAGTGATTGAAGCCTCGCGAGCCGCTGGCCCGAGGGCACCTCCGGCCTCGGCAGAACCGCCGGGAAAACTGTTCATGTCACGCCTCCATCCGGATCAAACCTCGTAGGGCACCAGACTACGTCCAAGTTTCCCGGATGGGCAGGGCCCTCAACGGCCCGCGCGCGGTTTCAGTTGCCGGCGTACGGCGAGACGACGACGTCGACGCGCTGGAATTCCTTCAGGTCCGAGTAGCCGGTGGTCGCCATTGAACGGCGCAGCGCGCCGACGAGGTTGGAGGTGCCGTTGGTGTGGTGGCCGGGCCCGAACAGGACCTCTTCGAGCGGCCCGACCGTTCCCACGTTGACCCTGTCGCCGCGGGGCAGTTCGAGGTGGTGGGCTTCCTGGCCCCAGTGCCAGCCCTTGCCGGGGGCTTCGTCGGCGCGGGCCAGGGCGCTGCCCAGCATCACGGCGTCGGCGCCCATGGCAATGGCTTTGACGATGTCGCCGGAGGCTCCCATGCCGCCGTCAGCGATCACATGGACGTAGCGTCCGCCGGACTCGTCCATGTAGTCACGGCGGGCCGCCGCGACATCGGAGATCGCGGAGGCCATGGGCGAGTGGATGCCCAGGGCGCGGCGGGTGGTGGTGGTGGCTCCGCCGCCGAATCCGACCAGCACGCCGGCGGCGCCGGTGCGCATCAGGTGCAGGGCCGGGGTGTAGCCGGCCGCCCCGCCGACGATCACGGGGACGTCGAGTTCGTAGATGAACTGCTTGAGGTTCAGCGGCTCGTGGTCCTTGGAGACGTGCTCGGCCGAGACAGTGGTCCCGCGGATGACGAAGATGTCGACGCCGGCGGCCACCACGGTCTTGTAGTGTTCCTGCGTGCGCTGCGGGGTCAGGGAGCCGGCCACCGTGACGCCGGCGGCGCGGATCTCGGCGAGGCGGGAGGTGATCAGCTCGGGCTGGATCGGCGCCTGGTAGAGGTCCTGCATGCGCCGGGTGACGGCCGGGCTGTTGGTCTCGTCAGCCAGGCCCGCGATTTCGTCCAGTACGGACTGCGGGTTCTCGTACCGGGTCCACAGGCCTTCGAGGTCGAGCACACCGAGTCCGCCGAGGCGGCCCAGGGCGATGACGGTCTCCGGCGACATGGCCGAATCCATCGGCGCCGCGATGACCGGCATGTCGAACTTGTAGGCATCGATCTGCCAGGAGACGGAGACGTCCTTGGGGTCACGGGTGCGCCGGTTGGGGACGATCGCAATGTCATCCAGGGAGTAGGCACGACGCCCACGCTTGCCTCGGCCAATCTCAATCTCGTAAGTCACTGCTCTAGGTTATCCCAGCGGACGCGGGGCGCCGCTTCGGCGTACTGTGGCGTCATGCTTTGGCGTAACGGACAGCGTTGGATCTTCGACGGACACATTGCCGGGCTCGGCACGGGATCGGGCCTGCGCGCGGTGGTGGGCGTGTGGACGCAGTCCCCGTTCGGGTCCTTCACCGACGCGATGGTCCAGCTGCCCTCCGGCCACCGGATCCTGCTGGCACCGAGCGTCGAGGCCGCCGATTTCATCAGCGCGGTCTATAACTTCGACGAGACCTGCATCGTGCCACTGGCATCAGAGCATGGGGTGGGGCAGCTCGCCGTCGACGCCGGGCCGCTGCGGATCCGCGCCCGGCTCGGGTCCCGCACCCGGCTGGGCGCCGTGGCGCGGCTGGTCCCCCGGGCTCTGGCGGTGCATCCGCGCTGGCTGCGTGCGGTCAGCCCTGTTGCGGGCAGGATCCTCCCCGGCGTGCGCACTGCGGGCACGGCCAAGGGCGGCCGGCGGGAATACTACGGGGTCACCGATCTGCACCGCATCGACGCCGCGACCGTCAGCTGGGACGGCGCCGACGCCGGCCCGCTCGCCGCCGTCCGCCCCGCCGTCGGCTTCGGTTTCAGCAGCGTCCCGCCCGAACCCAGCCTGGCCCGGGTGCGGACGACCATCGAGGGCGCTCCGCTTACTCGCCGCTGACGTTCTCGGTGTCCGGGACGGTGAGCTGGGACTCGAACATCCGGAAGTACCGGCCGCGGCGCGCCACAAGTTCCCTGTGGGTGCCTTGTTCCACGATGCGGCCTTCCTCGAGCATGTAGACCACATCGGCCTTCTCGATCGTGGCCAGGCGGTGGCTGATGGCGATGATGGTGCTGCTGCGGTCAGCGAAGAGCCGCGTGAAGATCCGGTGTTCCGCCAGCGCGTCGATGGCCGACGTCGGCTCGTCCATCACCATGAACGATGCGCCGCGGTAGAAGTTCCGGGCCATCGCCAGCCGCTGCCACTGCCCGCCGGAAAGGCCGGAGCCCTTCCGCCCGCGCGGGTCCTCCATCCAGTTGCTGACGTGGTTGTCCAGGCCGTTGGGCAGTTTGTTGATGAATTCGAGGGCCTCGGCATCCGCGGCGGAGCGCCGGACCCGTCCGTCGTCGCGGGGCGAATCGACGTCGCCAAAGAAGATGTTTTCCGCCGCGGTGGCGAATTCATACTTCAGGAACTCCTGGCTGAGCACCGCCAGGTGCCGGTGCCAGGAGGTGACGTCGACGGCGGCGAGGTCCACGCCGTCGAGCATCACCTGCCCGGAGTCGGGACTGTACAGCCCGGCCAGGATACGGATCAGGGTGGACTTGCCGGCCCCGTTCTCCCCCACGATCGCGATGTGCTGGCCCTGCCTGATGGTCATCGAAATGCCGCGGATCACCTCCAGTTCGCTGCCGGTGTACGTGAAGCGGATGTCCCGCAGTTCCACCGTCTTCGGCGCCTGCAGCAGCGGCGGGGCGTGGCCGGACGGCACGGGCAGGGCCATGAAGAGCTCGTAGTCCGTGAGGTTCGCCAGGTCCTCGTCGATCGAGCTCAGTGAGGAGACGAGGCTGTTGGCGGTCGAGAGGGCGCGGCTGACAATCTGCTGGACATAGAGGAACTGCCCCACCGGCTGGGCCCGGGCGATGATCTGGCCCACCACCCAGATCAGCGAGACCACCTCGGCGCCGTACTGCAGGGCATCGGCCGCGAGCTGTTTGGGGATGTAGCGCTTCTGGAAGTCCAGCCGGCGCTTTTCATCCGCGTCCCGCAGCCGGGAGCGCAGGCCCATCAGGTAGCCGACAATCCCGTAAAGCCGCATCTCGGCGATGTGCTGCGGTCGCAGGAGGTTGGTTTCGATCATCCTGCGCTGCCGGCGCGAATCGACCTGGGTGTTCCAGTGCGCGATCTGTTCGCGGGAGAGCTTGAACTGCAGGTAGACGCTGGGGACGATCGCAACCAGGACGATCACGGCGATCCACCAGCTGACCAGCAGCAGCGCGCCGATCGCCAGCAGCACGGAGACGAGCTGGGTGAAAATGGCGGCGATCCGGTCCAGGACGCGGGCGTAGGAGTCGGAGAAACGCTTCGCCCGGTCGTACAGGTCCACGGTCTCTTTGTCGTCGTAGCGCCAGAAGTCCAGGGTCAGGAAGCGCTCGTACATCAGGTCACCGACGATCGCGCCGACCCGGAAACTCATGAGCTGCTGGATGTAGCGGTCCACGCTGCTGAACGACCCCCAGAAGAGCCCGAGTGCCGCGGTGATGATGACGTACACGACGGCCTGCGCGCCGGCGTCGGCGTCCCCCGCGTAGGCGGCAGCCAGCGCCGTGGTGGTCAGGGCGGCGAAGTACGTCGTGACCAGCGGCAGCAGTGCCGAGATCAGCGAGCCCAGGACCTTCATGACGACGGCGGCGGGCGAGGCCCGGAAGCTCACCCGCAGCACTTGTGCCACGGCGCGGGCGTAGGGCTTGAGCGCGAGCTTGCGTTTGGGCGCGCGTGCCGGCAGAAGTTCGGACATGCCTCCAGCCCCCCACCCGGTTCGGACGGGGTCTTAGCGCGACCCGTAGTTCGGGGCTTCGACCGTCATCTGGATGTCGTGCGGGTGAGACTCCTTGAGCCCGGCCGCGGTGATGCGCACGAACTTGCCGCGTGCCTTCAGCTCGGCCACGGTCGGGGCGCCGGTGTAGAACATGGTCTGGCGGAGCCCGCCGACCAGCTGGTACGCCACCGATGACAGCGGACCGCGGTACGCGACCCGGCCCTCGATGCCTTCCGGGATGAGCTTGTCATCGCCGGAGACGTCGGCCTGGAAGTAGCGGTCCTTGGAGTAGGAGGTGTTCTTGCCGCGGGTCTGCATGGCGCCGAGGGAGCCCATGCCGCGGTAGCTCTTGAACTGCTTGCCGTTGACGAAAATCAGGTCGCCCGGGGATTCGTCGCAACCGGCCAGGAGCGAGCCGAGCATCACGGTGTCGGCGCCGGCGACGAGCGCCTTGCCGATGTCACCGGAGTACTGCAGGCCGCCATCGGCGATCAGCGGGACGCCGGCCGGGATGGCGGCCTTCGCCGACTCGTAAATGGCCGTGATCTGCGGGACGCCGACGCCGGCCACCACACGGGTGGTGCAGATGGACCCGGGACCGACGCCGACCTTGATGCCGTCGGCACCGGCGTCGATCAGGGCCTGGGCGCCTTCGCGGGTGGCGGCCTGGCCGCCGATGATGTCCACGTGCGCGGCAACGGGATCGGACTTGAGCCGGCGGATCATTTCCAGCACACCCTGGGAGTGGCCGTTCGCGGTGTCCACGAAGAGGGCATCCACACCGGCGTCGATCAGCGCCATGGCGCGTTCCCAGCCGTCGCCGAAGAAGCCGATCGCCGCGCCGACGCGCAGGCGGCCTTCATCGTCCTTGGTGGCGAGCGGGTACTGCTCGGCCTTGGTGAAGTCCTTCGTGGTGATCAGGCCCTTGAGCCGGCCCTGCTCGTCAACGAGCGGGAGCTTCTCGATCTTGTTCGTGGCCAGCTTGTGCGAGGCTTCCTCGCGGCTGATGCCGACGTGTCCGGTCACGAGCGGCATCTTGGTCATGACATCGCTGACCAGCCGCAGCGGGAAGTCGGATTCGGGCACGAAGCGGGTGTCGCGGTTGGTGACGATGCCCAGCAGCCTGTTGCCCTCGTCCACGACCGGCAGGCCGGAGACGCGGTAGCGTGCGCAGATTTCGTCCAGCTCGGCCAGCGTGGCCTCGGGGCCGATGGTCAGGGGGTTGGTGATCATGCCGGATTCGCTGCGCTTGACCCGGTCCACCTGGTCGGCCTGGTCGGCGATGGAGAGGTTGCGGTGCACGACGCCAAGACCGCCCTGGCGGGCCATGGCGATGGCCATCCGGGACTCCGTCACGGTATCCATCGCGGCGGAGAGCAACGGGGTCTGGACCGTGATGCGCTTGGAGATCCGGGACGACGTGTCCGCTTCCGAGGGGATCACGTCGGTGTGGCCGGGCAGGAGCAGGACGTCGTCGTACGTCAGGCCGATGAAGCCGAAGGGATCGTGTTCGGGCTGGGTCATGAGTGCGCCTCTTACCTTGGGTTACGGGGTCACGGGTAGGGGTTGCAACAGATGACCAGCCCGTCATTACGGGTCTGGCCTGTGCAGAAGGTCATGCAGAAGGTTCGTGCAGATGATTCGTGCAGAAGTCCTCAATAAATAGTAGAACCTTGGCGGCGATAGCCATATTCCGGGCGGTAACGTCCGGTTTCATTGTGAGCCGCCCCATGCCCGGACGGCTCCGCCGGCCGGCCGGGCCTGCCGGGCCTGTGGGCGTCGGACGGTGGGCGCCGGCCTACTTCCAGCCGGTGGCGGCGAGCAGCCGCCGTTCGAACATGGGGATCATGGTCTGGACGTACGTCTTGGTCAGGTGGTTGTCGTCCTTGTAGACGTACACGTTGCCGACCACCGCGGGGCATGTTCCGTTGGCGCAGATGAAATCGCTCATGTCCATGAGGTGCAGCCTGGGCACCTGGCCGCGGTAGGCGTCCAGCGGCGAGGACCCCGCGAGCGATTCCTGCTCCGGCACGTTGCACTCCGAGGCATCCGGGCCGTACTTCTGGACGCACTCGGGCATATTGATGGTGAAGCGGGGGTTGTCGCGGATGCCCACCACGTCCATGCCGGCGTCGGTGAAGGGCTTGATGCCCGCCAAATACTCAGGCACTTCGGTCTCGAACGGCGCTTCCTTGTGGGTCAGGGACGCAACCGTGAAAACGGCGTCGGGGCGGTGGTCCAGGACGTACTGCGCGCTGGCCCGGTTGAAGGCGTTGCAGTCCGCGTCCCGCACCGGGGACTCCCCACCGAAGCGGCAGTTGCCCTTCAGGAGGGTGACAACTTCCCAGCCGTGGCTTTTCGCGATGGGGCCCAGCGCCGCCATGTACTGCTGGGCATGGGAGTCACCGAGCACCACGATCCGTTTGGTGACCTTGTCCGGCTTGTTGTTCTGCAGGCACCCCTGAAGCAGGGGGTCGCTGGGGACGTTGGCGTCCGTGCACAGCCCGTCGATGTCGGCCCACTCGTTCTTCATCGCCGCCGGCGCGGGGATGATCTTGGCTTCCGGCGTGGGCTTGCCGGCGTTTTCCGGTGCCAGGGCGGCCGCGCCGGGGGTCAGTTCCTTGGGCTGGGAGGCCGCCTCGGCTTCGTCGGCCAGAAGCTGGCTCTGCCACACGGCGACGGGACCCGCCAGCAGGGCACCACAGGCGGCGATCACGACGGCGGTCCGCCAGGCGCGGCGCTTGGGCCAGTGCCATTCGCGCAGCGGCTTCTCGACGAAGCGGGTGGTGAGCACGGCCAGGACGAGGGACGCGGCAACGATGCACAGCCCCTGGAACAGGTTGGGCGCCGTGATGCCCGCCCCGGCGAGGGCCAGGACCAGCAGCGGCCAGTGCCAGAGGTAGAGCGCGTAGGAGTTATCCCCCAGCGCCACCAGGGGTTTCCAGGTCAGGAAGCGGTCAACCCCGAAGCGGCTGCCGCTTTGACCGGCGGTGATGATCGCGGCGGCGGCCAGCGTGGGCCACAGCGCGATGAATCCGGGGAACGAACGGTCCACGGTCAGCAGGAGCCCGCAGGAGAGCATGGCCACGAGGCCGGCCCAGCCGAGCACGTCGCGCAGCACCCTGCCCGGTTTCAGGTACGGCAGGGCGAGGGCCAGGAGCGAGCCGAGCGCGAACTCCCAGAGCCGAGCGCCGGTATCAAAGTAGGCGTGGGCCTGGTTCGTTGCGGTCTGCTGGATCGAGTAGGCCAGGGACACGGCGAAGATGGCGCCGAAGGCCGCGGCCAGCAGGGAGCGGTAACGCAGCAGGACGTGGTCCTGGCCGGTCCGGCGGCGGAGGAGGCGGGAAAGAAGTGCGGTGCCGGCAAAGACGAGCGGCCAGAGCACGAACACCTGGCCCTGGATTGAGAGTGACCAGAAGTGCTGGAGCGGGCTCGCGCCCGAATGGTCCTGGGCGTAGTAGTCCACGGCGCTGTCCGCCAGGAGCCAGTTCTGCCGGTACAGCAGGGAGGCCCAGGCCTGCTCAAGGACGTCGGGCCAGCGGCTTTGCGGCAGGATGGCCCAGGTGCCGGCGAGGACGCCGAGAACCACCACGACGACGGCGGGCAGCAGGCGCTTGAGCAGATGCAGCCAGTGGCTGAGCAGCCGCAGCGGCGCGCCGCTTTCGACTTTCCGCGTGAAGCTGAGTGTCATCAGGAAGGCTGAAATGAGGAGGAAGATGTCCACGCCGCCGGAGACCCGGCCCAACCACACGTGGTACGTGACCACCATGAGGACCGCGAGGGCGCGAAGGCCCTGGACTTCGGGGCGGTAGCTTGTTTTTCGGGTCGCCGGAGAACCTGCATCCGCCCGTGGCGGGGTGACGGTGGTTCGCTCGTTCGACACAAAGATCCCTTCCGGCCGGTTTCCAAAACACCAATGTTACCGAATTCCAAAACACCAATGTTACCGAAACGTAACTTTCTTTGCCAATCACACGGGCCGGCGGTGTCCTTCACACGCCTGGCCGGCGGCGCACCCAGGGTGCCGGCCGGCGCCGTCGGCCGCGGGGCGGAAGTTAGGCTGGTAGGAGTCTGAGGAGGCCGCCAAGTGATCGTGCAGGTGCGCATTTGTGTTCCGGGTGAATTGTCCGGAGTTGTTCTCGAAAGTTGTACAAACCACGTCGGCGTCTCGGAAGTGGCGCTCGCGAAGGCCTCTTCCGTCACGCCGCCCGGGGACGTTATCGAGGTCTTGCTGGCCCGGGAATCCGTGGAGGGGCTCGTGGAGAAGCTGCACGCCCTCGATGTCCAGCAGCGGGGATCGATTACGGTCATCGCACCGGACCTTGTGCTCTCGGACCGCGCCGACAGGGCGGAGGCGGAGGCTCCAGGAGAGGGCGCGGACGCCGTGATCTGGGATGAGGTGTCGCGGCAGACCGGCGAGGATTCGCGCCTGACGTGGAGTTTCCTGGCGTTCCTGGTCCTCGCGACCCAGCTGGCGGCCATCGGCATCGTGACGGACTCCACCATTGCGATCGTCGGCGCCATGGCAGTGGGCCCGGAGTTCGGCCCGCTGGCTGCCCTGGCCGTTGCCCTGGTCCGGCGCCAGCGGCGGCTCGGACGTGACGCGGCCCTGGCCCTCGGCGTTGGTTTTCCCGTCGCGATGCTGGCCGCCGCGCTGACCGCGTGGCTCTCCGTGCCACTCGGGCTGTTCCCCGCAGACGCGCTGGACCACGGTTCAGCGGTTGAATTCATTTACCACCCCGGCCCTTATTCCCTGATCGTCGCCGTCCTCGCCGGGACAGCCGGGATGCTGTCGGTCATCAGCCGGCGCTCGGCGGCGCTGATCGGGGTGTTCATCTCCGTCACCACGGTGCCGGCAGCCGGGTTCGTGGCCGTGGCACTGGTCCTGGGCGAGTACCAGAAGGCAGCCGGCTCTGCCCTGCAACTGTTCCTGAACCTGCTCGGAATCGTCGTGGCCGCCGTCGGCGTCCTGCTGTTTTACCGGCTGGTGACCAAGCGACTGGCGCCGGACACCGCCCGCAAGCTGCGGCGCAGGGCGGACCGCTCCCAGCACTGACACACGGGCGCCGCAGGTATCGGCCACGGCCCACGGCGCCCCGAGTCCGCCGGAAATGCCGGGATCTTCGTGGCCGAATCCGAGCAAACCTGCGGCCAAAAGCGCGACGAAACCCCTAACGAAAAAAGGGACGGCCCGGCAGATGCCGGACCGTCCCCCTGCGGGCAGAGCCTAGTGCTTGTGCCCTGCGTGCTCGTCTTCGTCAGCCGGCTTTTCCACCACGAGGGTTTCCGTGGTGAGGACCAGTGCCGCGATGGAGGCCGCGTTGCGCAGAGCCGCACGCGTCACCTTGACCGGGTCGATCACGCCAGCGGCGATCAGGTCTTCGTATTCGCCGGACTTTGCGTTGAAGCCCTGGTTCACGGCGGATTCGGCGACCTTGGCAACGACGACGTAGCCGTCGAAGCCGGCGTTCTGGGCGATCCAGCGCAGCGGCTGGGTCAGGGCGCGGCGGACAATGCCGACGGCGGCAGCCGCGTCACCTTCGAGGGCCTGGACGGCAGCGTCCTCGTCGAGCGCCTTCAGCGCGTGGATGAGGGCGGAGCCGCCGCCGGCCACGATGCCCTCTTCGAGGGCAGCGCGGGTGGAGGACACGGCGTCCTCGATGCGGTGCTTCTTTTCCTTCAGCTCAACCTCGGTGGCAGCGCCGACCTTGATCACGCCGATGCCGCCGGCCAGCTTGGCCAGGCGTTCCTGCAGCTTTTCCTTGTCCCAGTCCGAATCGGTGCGGGTCAGCTCGGCGCGCAGCTGGGCAACACGGGCGGCGACGTCCTCGGCCGAACCGGCGCCGTCGACGATCGTGGTGTTGTCCTTGGTGACCGTGATGCGGCGCGCGGTGCCGAGCACCTCAAGGCCAACGGTGTCCAGGCTCAGGCCCAGCTCCGCGGAGACAACCTGCGCACCGGTGAGGGTCGCGATGTCCTGCAGCATGGCCTTGCGGCGGTCACCGAAGCCCGGAGCCTTGACGGCGACCACGTTCAGCGTGCCGCGGATGCGGTTGACGATCAGCGTGGACAGGGCCTCGCCCTCGACGTCTTCGGCGATGATGAAGAGCGGCTTGGAGCTCTGCAGCGCCTTTTCCAGCAGCGGCAGGAAATCCTGCACCGAGGAGATCTTGCCCTGGTTGATCAGGATCAGTGCGTCCTCGAGGACGGCCTCCTGGCGCTCCGCGTCAGTGACGAAGTACGGGGACAGGTAGCCCTTGTCGAACTGCATGCCCTCGGTCAGGACCAGCTCGGTCTGCGTGGTGGAGGACTCCTCGATGGTGATCACACCATCCTTGCCGACCTTGCCAAACGCCTCGGCCAGGAGCTCGCCGACCTCGTCGCTCTGGGCGGAGATTGCGGCCACGTTGGCGACCTGCGTGCCTTCAACCGGGCGCGCGTTCTGCAGCAGGCGGGCGGCGACGGCCTCGACGGAAACCTCGATGCCGCGCTTGATTTCGCCCGGTGCGGCGCCTGCCGCTACGTTGCGCAGGCCTTCCTTGACCAGGGCCTGGGCCAGGACGGTGGCGGTGGTGGTGCCGTCGCCGGCAACATCGTTGGTCTTGGTGGCGACCTCCTTGGCGAGCTGCGCGCCAAGGTTCTCGTAGGGGTCGTCCAGCTCGACTTCACGGGCGATCGTTACACCATCGTTGGTGATCGTGGGGGCGCCCCACTTCTTGTCCAGCACAACGTTGCGGCCGCGCGGGCCCAGCGTGACCTTGACGGTGTTGGCGAGCTTATCGATGCCGGCTTCAAGCGACCGGCGGGCAGCGTCGTTAAACGCAAGCTGCTTTGCCATGGTTTTGTCCTTTCAAGACAGAACCCCGCGCAACTGATCCGTTCATTGCGAAGGATCGGCTGCGCGGGGGTCCAAGAGAGTTACTTTACGACGATCGCCAGAACGTCGCGGGCGGAGAGTACGAGGTACTCGGTGCCGCCGGTCTTGACTTCGGTTCCGCCGTACTTGGAGTAGATGACGACGTCGCCGACGGCAACGTCAACGGGAACGCGGTTGCCGTTGTCATCGAAGCGGCCGGGGCCTACTGCAACAACTTCGCCTTCCTGCGGCTTCTCCTGCGCGGAGTCCGGGATAACCAGGCCGGAAGCCGTGGTCTGCTCGGCTTCGAGCGGGCGGACAACAATACGATCCTCAAGAGGCTTAATAGAGACCGACACTCGGACCTCTCCTTTTCGTCAGCAAATTCGTGGACTATGAAGCGGTGATGCCAAGGCGCACAGACCGTCGTCGCGGTGCCGGCAGCGTGCCTGGCGGAACGCGCTTCATGTGTTAGCACCCTCCTAGGGAGAGTGCTAATGACGACTCTATGTAAATGGTTAGCACTCGGTCAAGGCGAGTGCCAGAAATTCGTTCCGGGTGAACATTTCCCCGTAGGAGGACATGCCCATTTTTTGTTGCGGCCAGAGGACACTTGGGCATCGTGCTCACTGCCCGCGCTGAGCAATGGACTTGCCCATCATGCGTGGGCTGCCGGGGAGGACATGCCCAACGGGTGCGGGCAGCCCGGGAGGACATGTCCCTTCGTGGCGCAGGAGGCTGGGCATGTCCCGCGGCCTGTGGTCGTTGGCCGTTTGGCGGTGCGGTGCGCGCCCACCAGCGCCCTTTAGCCTGCCTACTCGCTGGCTACTGGTCTGCGAGGTCGTCGAAGTCCACGTCCTCGCCGTCGTCTTCGTCCGTGTTCTGGCCTTCGTCATTCCGGTGCCGGAACGACAGCACGGCGCCGGCGGCGGCCAGCAGAATGCCGGCGATGAGGAAGATGATGCCGCCGAGCCGGGCCGCGGCATAGGTCTCGCGGATGGCCCTGGCCTCGTCCGTGGCGTCCTGGACGTTCTTGCCGCCGACGGAATACACGGTGGCGTTGAAGGAATCGAGGAAGAAGATAATCACCAAAAGTGCGACGGACACGACGGCGATCACCGCGCCGGCAATCAGCGCCGGTTTTGCGTAGCGGGCCAGTCCCTGCGGGCGCCGGCGCCCCGGCCCGGCGTCGTCGTTGCCAACCGTGTCCTGCCCGGCCGTGTCCGCTGAGATGCTGTCGCCTGTGCCGCTGTCTTCCATGCCATCAAGCCTAGCCCCCGCCGTCCGGTCACAGCGCGCCCGCGGACCTCAACTACGCTGGATGGCATGACTGACGCACCGCAGGAACATATTGCCCCGATCCTCACCCCCGAGGGCTGGGAGCTGCTGGCGTCGTTGGGCCCGTACCGCGAGGACGAGGCCTTCCGCCTCACGGCGTCGCTGCGCAAGGCCGGCCACTCCCCCGAGCTGGTCTCGGCCGTGCTCACCCAGTCCCGGCTGCGGACCAAGGCCGAGGCGAAGTTCGGCGAATTCGCCCGGCAGATGATTTTCACGAAGGCCGGCCTGGAACAGGCCACCCGGCTCACGGTGGCGGCACGGCACGCGCAGCGGTTCGCGGAGGCCGGGATCGGCCACGTCGCGGATCTCGGCTGCGGGCTCGGGGCGGACTCCATGGCCCTGGCCTCCCTGGACCTGGTGGTCACCGCCGTGGAAATTGATGAGGCCACGGCCGCCTGCGCCACGATGAACCTGATCCCGTTCCGCAATGCCACGGTGGTCCATTCCGATGCAACGTCGGTTTCGCTCGAGGGGGTCGACGGCGTCTGGCTCGACCCGGCCCGGCGCACGACGTCCACCTCGGGTACCAAACGGATCTGGGATCCGGAGGATTTCTCCCCGCCGCTGTCCTTCGTGGAGTCACTCGCAGGCTCCGGCCGCGCCGTCGGCGTGAAGATGGGACCGGGCATGCCGCACGATTCCGTGCCGGCCGGCTGCGAGGCGCAGTGGGTCTCCGTGGGCGGGGACGTGACCGAGGTGGCCCTGTGGTTCAACGCGGTGCGGCGTCCCGGGGTGCGGCGCGCAGCCCTCGTGCTCGGCCCCCTTGGTTCCGCTGAGCTCACCAGCGGCGAGGACTTCGGTGCCGGCCCGGTGGCGCCCGTGGGACCCGTGGAGGGGTACCTGTACGAGCCTGACGGCGCGGTAATCCGCGCCGGCCTGGTGGCCGACGTCGCCCTCCGACTGGGCGGGCACCTCGTGGACGAGCACATCGCCTACATCTGCGCCCCGGAGCTGCATGACACCCCGTTCGCCAAGGCGTACAGGGTCCTGGAGGTGATGCCGTTCAACGTCAAGGCACTCAAGGCCTGGGTCAAGGATCAAGGCATCGGGGTCCTGGACATCAAGAAGCGCGGTATGGCTGTCACACCCGAAGAGCTGCGCAAGCAACTCCTGCCCGGCGGCGGCGCAAAGCACAAGGACAAGGACAAGAAAGCAGCCACCCTGGTCCTCACCAGGATCGGCGAGGACCGGGTGGCCGTCTCAGTGGAGCCCGTCTAGCCCCGCCAGCGGGATCCCACCGGCGCAGTGCCCCGCCGCCGGATCTCAGCGAAGCGGCCGGGCAACTGGGCTGTCGCGCTACTGGGCCCGCGTGAAGTCCTCGGCTGACCGGATTTGCTCGTCGGTCGGCCGGACGCCGGTGTACAGCACGAACTGCTCGAGCGCCTGGATGGTGGCGACCTCGGCTCCGGTGATCACGGTCTTGCCGGCCGCGCGGCCGGCCTTGATCAGCGGTGTCTCGGCCGGGAGCGCGACGACGTCGAACACCACTTTGGCGGCGTCGATGGCCTCCTGCGGGAAGGGCAGCGCGGCGGCGTCCGGGCCTCCGGCCATCCCGATGGGGGTGACGTTGATGAGCATGTCCGCCGTGCCGGTACCGGACGCCGCAGAGCCAAGGTCCGGGCGCCAGGCGAAGCCGTACTGTTCGGCCAGGGCGCGGCCGGGGCCCTCGTTGCGGGCCACGACGGTCACGTCCTTGAACCCGGCATCCCGCAGCGCGGCCACGGTGGCCTTGGCCATGCCGCCGGCGCCCAGGACCAGCACCGAGTAGTCCGTGGGGACTGCATTGCTCTGCAGGAGCTGCTCAATTGCGGTGTAGTCGGTGTTGTACGCCGTGAGCCGGCCGCCGTCGTTGACGATGGTGTTGACCGAGTCGATGGCCTTCGCCGACGGGTCCATGACGTCAACGAGGGCGATCACGTCCTCCTTGTAAGGCATGGACACGGCGCAGCCGCGGATGCCGAGGCCGCGCACCCCGGCGATCGCCTGGGCGAGGTCGGTGGGGGCAAAGGCCTTGTAGATCCAGTTCAGGCCCAGCTGTTCGTACAGGTGGTTGTGGAAGCGCGTCCCGTTGTTGCTGGGCCGGGCCGAGAGCGAGATACACAGGGTCATGTCTTTGTTCAGAATGGGCACAGCTCCATTAAACGCCAGGATCGCTCCGGCTACCCGCAGCCCAACGCGCAACCGCGCGCGCCGTCGCTGACCAGCGATGTTGTGAATACACTCACGCACCAGCGGCAACTTTGACACCGTCCCGGGGCCGCCCCTGCACTAGACTTGGACCACCCGTAGCCCTGCCGGCCGCCCGGCCGGCGCACTGGTGTGTGGGAAATTGCACGTGACACCGCCGGTGCCATGTCCAGAGGCATGTCCGAGGATGTTTGCCAGCGCATTTCCCCGCCAGGACCACGGCCAGCGACAGCAAAACAGTGAAGGGACCACATGAAGATCGAGTTCGCTTCATCAAGGCAGTCGACTCTTGGCGTGGAATGGGAGCTGGCGCTCGTCGACGCCGAGACCGGTGAGCTGGCCTCCGTGGCGAACCAGGTGCTGCGCGGCGTCGCGGCCCGGCATCCCGAACTCAATGAGGACGACGAGCACCCGCACATCAAGCAGGAGCTGCTGCTGAACACCGTGGAGCTCGTCACCGGCATCTGCACCACCGTCGCGGAGGCCAAGGCGGACCTGAGCAGCTCGCTCGCGGCTGTCCGGGACGTGACCGATCCGATGGGGGTGGAGATCTTTTGCGCCGGGAGTCACCCCTTCAGCCCGCCCCAGCTGCAGCCCGTCACGGACAAGGCACGCTACGCCAAGCTCATTGACCGGACCCAGTGGTGGGGCCGGCAGATGGTCATTTACGGCGTCCATGTGCACGTCGGACTGGACAGCCGGGACAAGGTCCTTCCGGTGCTGGACGGCCTGGTCAATTACTTCCCGCATTTCCAGGCGCTCTCCGCGTCCAGCCCGTTTTGGGGCGGCGAGGACACCGGATACGCCTCGCACCGCGCCCTCATGTTCCAGCAGCTGCCCACCGCCGGGCTGCCGTTCCAGTTCGCCAGCTGGGAGGACTACGAGTCCTACGTCCAGGACATGTTCACCACAGGTGTGATTGACACGCTCTCCGAGATCCGGTGGGACATCCGCCCCGTTCCGGCGCTTGGCACCATCGAGATGCGCATTTGCGACGGCCTGGCCACCCTCGAGGACGTCGGGGCGATCGCGGCACTGACGCAGTGCCTTGTCGACGAATTTTCCACCACGCTGGAAAACGGTGGCACCATTCCCACGATGCCCCCGTGGCATGTGCAGGAAAACAAGTGGCGCGCGGCCCGGTACGGCCTGGACGCGATCATCATCCTCGACGCCGACGGCAACGAGCAGCTCGTAACGGAGCACCTGCGCGAGACGCTCAAGCGGCTTGAGCCGGTGGCGGCGAAGCTGGGCTGCAGCGCCGAACTGGCCGACGTCGAGAAGATCATCGAGCGCGGCGCCGGCTACCAGCGGCAGCGCCGGGTCGCCGCCGAGCACGGCGGGGACCTGCGCGCCGTCGTCCTGGACCTGGTCAAGCAGATGCGCCAGGGCCCGGACGCCTAGCTCCGGCGCCCAACAGCCGCCACGCGGGCGGCCGGAGCCCCAGGCCGTCCTAGCTCCACGCGGACGAACCCTCAGGCTGTGGCCTCAGGCGGAGACGGTCGTGACCGGCATTGAGGAATCCGGGGCAAAGCCGATCCCGCTCGGTTGCACGCCGGCCATCACCAGTTGCGCCCCGAGCGCGGCCACCATGGCGCCGTTGTCCGTGCACAGCGGCAGCGGCGGCACCGTCAGCCGGATGCCGGCCGCACTGCAGCGTTGTTCGGTGAGCTGGCGCAGCCGCGAGTTGGCGGCGACCCCGCCACCCAGGAGGACCTCCGTGATGCCGTTTTCACGGCAGGCGAGCACCGCCTTGGCGGTGATGACATCCACCACGGCTTCCTGGAAGGCCGCGGCGATGTCTGCCACGGGCACCTCCTCGCCGCGGGCCTCGAACTGCTCCACGCAGCGGGCGACGGCGGTCTTGAGCCCGCTGAAGGACCAGTCGTAGCGGTGCGGTCCGGGTTCCTCGGCGGTCCCCATGTACTTGGGCTGTGTGAGCCCGCGCGGGAACCGGATGGCTTTGGCGTTGCCCGTGCGCGCGAGCTTGTCGATGGCCGGGCCGCCCGGGTAGCCCAGGCCCAGGAGCCGTGCCACCTTGTCATACGCTTCGCCGGCGGCGTCATCGATCGTGGAGCCCAGCAGCTCGACGTCGTCCGTGATGCTCCGGATCCGCAGGATCTCGGTATGGCCGCCGGAGACCAGGAGCGCGCCCATATTCTCCGGCAGGGCGTGCGGCGTTGTTTGTGGCGACGGCGCGCCGGCGCCCTGCTGCAGGAGCCCGACGCCGACATGCGCCACCAGGTGGTTGATGGCGTAGAGCGGTTTGCCGGTGGCGACGGCGAGCGCCTTGGCCGCGCATACCCCCACCATGAGGGCACCTGCCAGGCCCGGCCCTGAGGTGACGGCGATCGCGTCGATGTCCGCGAGCGTCACTCCCGCCTCCGCGAGGGCCTCCTCGAGGGTGGGGACGAACGCGTCGAGGTGGGCGCGGGAGGCGATCTCGGGGATCACGCCGCCGAAGCGGACGTGTTCATCCATGGAGGACGAGACGGTGTTCGTCAGCAGGGTGGTTCCCCGGACGATGCCGACGCCGGTTTCGTCGCAGGAGGACTCGATGCCGAGCACGAGCGGCTGGGTGCGGTTCATGGTCGGCCTGCTTCCGTTGGCTGGGGTCTGAGTTCGCGGGGCAGCTGGAGCCGCATGATCAGGGCGTCGACGCCGTCTCGGTAGTAGCGGGGCCGGACGTGGATCTGTTCGAAGCCGAAGCGCAGGTAGAGCTGCTGGGCCCGGGGGTTGTCCGCCCTGACCTCGAGCAGCACGTCCTGGGCGTGCCGGCGCCGGCTTTCCGCGATCAGCTCAGTGAGCAGGGCAGAGCCGATGCCCTTGCCTTCCTGCTCGGGCACCACGGCGATGGTCTGGACGTCTGAGATCGGTTCGATGCACATGAGCCCGGCATAGCCCACGATCCCGCCGTGCACCTCCGCCACGAGGTAGCGGCGGGTATCCACCTGCGCCAGCTCGTCGTGGAACATCTGCAGCGGCCAGGCATCCATGGGAAAGAGCCGGAGTTCCAGGGCGTGGATGGCGGGGATGTCCGCGGCGTCCATGTCCCGCAGGGTGACCCCGCCGGGCAGCCGGACGGCTCGCTCCGCGCTCACAGGGCACGCTTCCGGGGTCCGGGCACTTGGGCGTCGGATTCGCGCAGGTACAGGGGGGTGGAGTCCAGGAGCTGTTCCCCCGCGGAGAGCCGGGCGAGTGCGAACTGGCCGAGCGAGAGGGCCTCCGGCTGGCGGGTGCTGAATTCCGCGACCGCCTTGACTGCGTCGGAGTAGATTCCTGCCCCGGCACCGTAGACGGGCAGATCCGGCAGGTCCGCGGCGAATCCCACGTGCGGGCCGTCCTCCAGATGCGGCAGCTGGGCATCGGAGAGGGTGTACCGGGCCCAGTACACTTCCTTGCGGCGCGCATCGGTGGCGACAATGAACTCCGCTGCCGAGTCGGTGGATTCGGCTACTTCCAGGGCGATGGCGTCCAGGCTCATGACGCCGTACAGCGGCTTGCCCCAGACAAAAGCGAGGGTGCGCGCCGTGACGATCCCGGAGCGCAGCCCCGTGAACGGGCCGGGGCCGACGCCGGTGACGATAGCGTCGACGTCGTGCCCGCTGACGCCGGCCTCAGCCAGGAGCCCGTCGATCCCCGGGGCCAGGACCTCCGCGTGGGTGCGCGTGTCCTCGGTGGCGAAGCTGGCGAGCACGGATTCCGGCGCATCATCGGAGACCAGGGCGGCGCTGGCGACAGCTGAAGTGTCGATGGCGAGGATCAGCATCAGGGATTCCGTTCCGGGCTCTGGGGCGTGGTCCCGGGCAGGGGCTCGGCGCCGGGCAGCGTCGGGGCTTCGGCCCAGCGCGGGCCGAAGCCGCGGATGACGACGGTCCGCGGTTCGTCGTCGTCGTCAGTGTCGAAATCCAGAACGGGACTGGCGCCGGTTTCGGCTGGGGTTTCGGGGGTTTCGGCGGAAGCGGCGGCGCCTCCGCGGGTGCGGTGGAGTTCGACCTCCAGCCGGCTGTCGCTGAGGTGCTCAACCCTGCCGCGGCCCCACTCGACCACCGTCACGGCGCTGTCCAAGGTGTTTTCAAGATCGATGTCGTCGATTTCAGCGGCCGACTCCAGTCGGTAGGCATCCACATGCACCAGGTCCGGTCCGCCCGGCCGGGGTCCTCCGGGGAGGTTGGGGTGGATGCGCACCAGGACAAAGGTCGGCGAGATGATGCCGGCCCGCACTCCCAGGCCCTCCCCCAGCCCCTGCGTGAACGTGGTTTTGCCGGCACCCAGTTCGCCGGTCAGGACCAGCAGATCGCCGGTCTCCAGCACGGTGCCGAGGGCCGCGGCGAGCGCATGCGTCTGCGCCGCCGTGTGGACCTCAAGGCTCCGTTCCCACGCGGGCGCGCTCACGGCCGCTCTTCGCCGGTGGAGGGCTCTTCGTTCAGGTAGCGGCGCGGCACGCGGGGGCTGATCCTGGTGACGATCTCGTAGTTGTTGGTACCGGCGGCCTTGGCCCAGTCATCGGCTGTGGGTCCGCCGTCGGCGCCGTCGCCAAACAGCACTGCCTCGGCGCCGAGGATGCTCGGGCCTCCGGCCGCCACGTGGCGGGGTCCGAGGTCGATCACCATCTGGTCCATCGCAATTCGCCCCACTACCGGATAGTTCACGCCCTCGACCCGGACGGGGCCACCGGTGGCGATGCGCGGCACGCCATCGGCGTAGCCCAGTGGGATGAGCCCGAGGGTGCTGACGCCGTCCGTGCGGTAGTTCAGCCCGTAGGAAACGCCCTGCCCGGCGGGCACGTCCTTGCAGTGCGAGACCACCGTGCGGACCGTCATGGCCGGGCGCAGCCCGAGCTCCGCCGGGCTTTGCCCTTCGAAGGGTGACAGCCCGTACAGGCCCAGCCCCACGCGGACGAGGTCAAAGTGGGTGTCCGGCCGGGAGAGGGTGGCCGGGGTGTTGGCGAGGTGGCGGACCTCGGGGTCCACGCCGGCGTCCTGGGCGACGGCGAGGACCTGGCGGAACGCGGCGAGCTGCTCGTCGGTTTCGGGCCGATCGGGTTCGTCGGCGACGGCCAGGTGGGAGAAGATTCCCACGACCCGGAGCAGGCCCTGGTCCTGGTGTTCCATGGCTTCGCCGACCAGGCTGTCCCAGGCATCGACGGTGGCGCCGTTGCGGCCGAGCCCGGTGTCGACCTTCAGGTGGACGCGGGCGGGCCGTTCCTGCTCGCGGGCCGCGGCCACGATCCGGTCCAGTTCCCAGCCCGAGCAGCCTATGTCGATTCCTGCGGCCACTGCGGCGGCGAAGTTGCTGTCCGGGGTGTGCAGCCAGGCCAGCAGCGGCGCCTCGATCCCGGCGGCGCGCAGGGCGAGGGCCTCGGAGATGTGGGCGACGCCAATCCAGCTAGCCCCCGCGCCGAGGGCCGCGCGGGCCACCTGGACGGCGCCGTGCCCGTAGGCGTCGGCCTTGACCACAGCCATGACCTGCGCGGGTGAGGCCACTGCTGCGATGCGGCGGACGTTGTGCCGGATGGCGTCGAGATCGATTACGGCTGAGCGCTCCTCAGCGTGGGCCGGCACTGCCGCCGAACCGGGCAGGAGATCGCCTGTTGCTGCTTGGTAAGTCACCTAACGATTCTAGGCGCGGTGCTGCGGGCCGAATAATCGGCCGGCCCGGCCACCGCTGGACATGCCCATTCCTCCCCGCGGGACATGCTCATTTTTCACACTCAAGGACGCGCACAACGGGTCCATGCCCGAGCCCCGGCCCCASCGGAGGACATGCCCASTGGTGGCACGAATCCGGCCGCACCCACCGCGGGACATGCTCATTTTTCACACTCAAGGCCGTGCACAACGGGTCCATGCCCGAGCCCCGGCCCCAGCGGAGGACATGCCCASTGGTGSCACGRATCCGGCCGCACCCACCGCGGGACATGCTCATTTTTCACACTCAAGGCCGTGCACAACGGGTCCATGCCCGAGCCCCGGCCCCACCGGAGGACATGCCCACTGGTGGCACGAATCCGGCCGCGCCGGCCCGTCTATGCGTCGGACTGGTGCGCGATGGTCGCCGTCGCGCGCCGCTGCGCCTCGGGCGGGACGTCGTGCAGGATCTCTTCCAGGAAGCGGTAGCGGCGAAGCCATTGGCTGCTTTGCCGTTCCTTCCGGGCATTGGCCCGCTGCCACCAGTCGGCAATGTCGCCCCAGCCGGGCGCGGCCAGCGAGCCGCCCACCTCCTGGACGGCCAGTGCGGCGCACAGATTGGCAAAGCGGAGACGGTCTCCCAGCGGCCAGCCGGCCAGGGAGCCGACAATGAAGGCCGCACCGAAACAGTCACCGGCGCCGGTGGGATCGTAGGCCCGGACCGGCAGGGAGGGGACCCACTCCTCCTCCCCCGTTTCCGAATCCACGGCCATGGATCCCTGGGCGCCGAGGGTGACCACCGCCACCGGAACCCGGTCCGCAAGCGAGTACAGGGCGGACCAGGGGTCGTCGCAGCCCGTGAAGTTCATGGCCTCGTGCTGGTTCGGCATGAAAGCGTGGAAATACTTCAGGTTGTCCAGCCGGGTCGAGGACCACGCGCCGGTGGGGTCCCAGCCGACATCGCCGAACAGCTGGACGCCGTTCTTGTGCGCGTCGACTGCCCACGGTTCGAGTTCCTCCCCCAGCTCCGCGACGGCTGCGAGCGCCGGCGGCGGGCATCCGACCAGCTCGGTGGAGGTCACCGGCGCCGGGTGCCCGTGCGTCACCATGGACCGGTCCTTCTCCACGCTCAAGGACACTGTGACGGGCGAATGCCAGCCTGGAACACGCCGGGACAGGGACAGGTCCACGTGTTCCTGGGCGGCCAGAATCTTCCAGTTGTAGTCACCGTAGCCGTCATCGCCGAACACGGCGGCAAGGCCGGTCCGCAGTCCCAGCCGGGAGGCGGCGATGGCCTGATTGGCGACGCCCCCGGGGCAGCTGCCCATCCCGTCGCTCCAGATTTCCGTGCCGGGCTGCGGCGCGTGGGGAAGCCCGGTGAAGATGATGTCCTGGAACACGGTCCCGGTCAGGAGCAGGTCGAATCCGTCCGCGGCCGGGCTGCGGACGGCAGAGAGCGGATCAAATCGCCGCGCCGGGGTCGCGTCCATATACGGCACATTACGCCGTACCGCCGTCGAGGGATACCAGGGGAAAGCGGGGCCCAAACCGGCGGGGAACAAGGTGGGGAATAGACTGTCCGCATGCGGCTCACGATCGCCGGCGGAGGCGGCTTCCGCGTCCCCCTGGTCTACCGGGCGCTCTCTGCCGGGCCTTTCGCGGGGCTGGTGCGGGAGCTGGTGCTCTACGACGTCGACCCCGCCAGGCTGGCGGCCATCGAGGCGGTCCTGGCCTCCCTCGCCCGGCAGGGCCCGCCGGGTTCCAGCCTGCCGGGTTCCGGCCCGCAGATCCGTGCCGTGTCCTCGCTCCCCGAGGCCCTGGACGGCGCCGACATGGTCTTCGCCGCCATCCGGCCCGGCGGCACCGCCGGCCGGTCCGCCGACGAGCGGATTGCCCTGGACCTCGGACTCCTGGGCCAGGAAACCACCGGCGCCGGCGGGATCTCCTACGCGCTTCGCTCCATTCCGCCGATGCTGCGGCTCGCCGAGGAAATGCGGAGCCGCTGCCCCGGGGCGTGGCTGCTCAACTTCACCAACCCCGCGGGCATGGTGACGGAGGCCCTGGTCCCCGTGCTGGGCCCCAGGGTGATCGGGATTTGCGACTCCGCCAGCGGCCTGGTGCACCGCGCGGCGCGGGCCGCCGGCGTCGCGCTGCCCGAGGGCACGCTCGACGGCGTGGGCTACTACGGCCTGAACCACCTCGGCTGGCTGTACCGGCTGGGGGCCGGGGGCAGGGACGCCCTCCCGGCACTGCTCGCGAACTCTGCGGCGCTGTCGGAATTCGAGGAAGGCCGGCTGTTCTCCCCCGGGTTGCTGGCCAGCCTTGGCTGCCTGCCGAATGAATATCTTTTCTACTACTACGACACCATTCGTGCGGTGGCCGGCATGCGCGCCGCAGGTCAGACCCGGGGGGAATCGATCGCCCGGCAGCAGGCCGAGCTCTATCCCCGGCTGGCCGCCGCCGGAGCCGAGGCTTTTGCGCTGTGGGAGGGCGCCCGCCGGTCCCGCGAGGAGGGCTACCTCGCGGAGGCCCGCACCTCGGGCGAACGCCGCGACGAGACCGACCTCGCCGGCGGCGGCTACGAGCGGGTGGCACTGGCGGCCATGCGCGCCCTCTCCGGCGGCGGCGCGGCGGACCTGATCCTCAACACACGCAACGCCGTCACCACCGTTGGGTCCGCCGACCCGGAAGCGGGCGGCGCCGGGTCCGGAGCACAGGTGGTGCCGGCTGTCCCGGGGCTGCCGGCCGACGCCGTCGTCGAAGTTCCGTGCCGGGTGACGCCCGACGGCGCCAGGCCGGTCCCGCAGGACCGTCCGGGACCGGCCCAACTGGAGCTGCTGCGCCGCGTCAAGGACGTCGAACGGCTCGTGGTGGAGGCGGCGACGACCGGCCGGCGGGAGGCGGCCCTCGCCGCGTTCGCCAGGCATCCGCTCGTGGATTCGGATGTCCTCGCCGGCCAACTGCTGGCCGGCTATGAAGCAGCCTTCCCGGAGCTGGGCCGCCTCTGGCACAGCGGGCCGTAGCTGCCCGTGGGCCTTAACGGCCCGCCAACATCAGCGTCCCGCGGCACCGGGCCGGCAACCCTAGAGCTTTCGGTACATCACGTGCAGGCCCACGTAGCCCAGTTCAGGGTGGTTGAACGCCTCGGGAATGGTCGCAAGCACCTCGAAGCCCATCGATTTCCACGCGGCCACGGCCCGGACATTGCTTTCCACCACGGCGTTGAACTGCATGGCCCGGAAACCGGCGTCGCGCGCGGCGTCGAGCGAATAGGCGCAGAGGGCCCGGGCCAGTCCGCGGCCTGCCTGGGCCGGGTGGACCATGTAGCCCGCGTTCGCCACATGGCTGCCGCCGCCGCCCTGGTTGGGGTGCAGCTCGCCGGTGCCAAGAACCGCGCCGGTGTCGGAGGCTACCGCGACGAACGTCCGGCCCGGCGCCAGCTTGAACCAGCGTGCGCGGGCCTCGTCCTCGGCCGTGTCCCGGTCCCAGGTAAAAGTCTCCCCGGACCGGACGACGGGTTCCAGGATCGCCCAGATGCCCGGCCAGTCCTCCGGGCCAGCCTCCCGGATGGTCCAGCCGGCTGCAGGTTCTTGTCCTGTCGTAGTGTTCACAGCGGCCACGTTAGCAGCACGCCCCGGTCTGCGGACCGAGCCTGCGGTCCCGTGAACCGGCCGGCACTTCAGGAGTAATGTTTTATCGACATGCATTGGGCAGAAAGAAATGGGCAGAGGAAAGGGGAACCGTGTCGCTGATCCGCCGCGTCGCTTTCCTCTCCCTGCACACCTCGCCCATGGAACAGCCCGGCTCCGGTGACGCCGGCGGCATGAACGTGTACGTCCGGGCGCTGGCCGCCGCCCTCGCCGAGACCGGCGTGGAAGTGGAGATCTTCACCCGGTCCACCTCGGCCACCCAGCCCGCCGTCGAACACCCGTCCCCGGGCGTGTGCGTGCACAACGTCCTCGCCGGCCCGCCCCGGAAGCTGCCCAAGGAGGAACTTCCGGGGCTGCTGCACAGCATGGTCGCCGAGATCAACCGGATCCGCCAGCTCCAGCCGCACGGCCGGTATGACGTCATCCATTCCCACTACTGGGTCTCCGGGGTGGCCGGACTGGAGCTCGCGGAGCTGTGGCGGCTGCCCCTCGTCCACACCATGCACACGATGGCGAAGGTCAAGAACCAGCTCCTCGAGTCCGGCGAACAGCCCGAGCCGCGGCGGCGTGAGGACGGCGAGCACCGGATTGTCGACGGCGCCACCCGGCTGATCGCCAATACCGGCACCGAAGCGGCCGAACTCGTCTCGCACTACAACGCCGACATCGACCACATCGACGTCGCGCCGCCCGGCGTGGACCTGGCCGTCTTCACGCCGGCCTTCAGGAACCGGGCCAGGGCCCAGCACGGCATCGCCCCGGGCAAGTTCCATCTGCTGTTCGCGGGCCGGATCCAGCGGCTCAAGGGCCCGCAGATCCTGATCAAGGCGGCGGCGCTCCTGCGCTCCCGGCGCCCGGACATCGACCTGCAGCTGACCATCCTGGGGGCCGTCAGCGGCGCCAAGGACTTCAACCTCAAGACGCTGATCAGCGCCGCCGGAATGGACGACGTCGCCACCCACCACCCGCCGGTGAACGCCCCGGAACTGGCCGGCTGGTACCGGTCCGCCGACGTCGTGGTCATGCCCTCCTACAGCGAGTCCTTCGGCCTGGTGGCGCTGGAGGCGCAGGCCTGCGGGACGCCGGTCCTCGCCACGAAAGTCGGCGGCCTCTCCCGCGCCGTCCAGGACGGACGGACCGGGATGCTGATCGAGGGCCACAAGGCCAGCGACTGGGCGGACGCCCTCGAGTCGCTCTTCGACGACACCCAAACCCGCACCGACATGGGGCGCGCCGCCGCGATCCATGCCCAGGAGTTCGGCTGGCAACGCACCGCCGCGATTACGCTGGAGAGCTACCACACCGCCGTGAGCCAGTATTTTGGAA
Organism: Arthrobacter sp. P1_D12; assembly: GCF_056406175.1. Taxonomy (NCBI): domain Bacteria; kingdom Bacillati; phylum Actinomycetota; class Actinomycetes; order Micrococcales; family Micrococcaceae; genus Arthrobacter; species Arthrobacter sp. P1_D12. Next base: position 278,605 of record NZ_JBFUAR010000005.1, on the reverse strand, counting down.
GCCTGACCATCCCGGTGGGCCACACACCCTGAACCGGATCCACCCCCTCCGCCCGCTCCAACCCCGGCCGGCAACACCGGACCGGGACAAACCCGCCGACGCCACGAGCCGAAGGACAACGATGTCTGAGACCACCACTGCCGGGAACAACGTCCCCAGCGACCTGGAAATTGCCCAGCGGGCAGTCATGAAGCCGATCGGGGAGATTGCGGCGGCCGCCGGCATCACCCCGGACGCGCTGGAACTCTACGGACCTTACAAGGCCAAGATCGACCCTGCGAAGCTGACCGTTCCGGCGGGAGCCCCCGTGCGCGCGCCCGGCAAGGTGGTGCTGGTCTCCGCGATGTCGCCCACCCCCGCCGGCGAAGGCAAATCCACCACGACGGTGGGGCTCGCGGATTCCCTGGCCCGGGCCGGGCACAGCGTGATGATCGCGCTGCGCGAACCCTCGCTCGGCCCCATCCTGGGCATGAAGGGCGGCGCGACCGGCGGCGGCTACTCCCAGGTGCTGCCGATGGACCAGATCAACTTGCACTTCACGGGCGATTTCCACGCCATCACCTCGGCGAACAACGCCCTCATGGCACTCGTGGACAACCACATCTTCCAAGGCAACGAGCTCAACATCGATCCGCGCCGGATGACGTTCAAGCGCGTCCTGGACATGAACGACCGGTCCCTCCGGGAGGTAGTAATCGGTCTCGGCGGGCCTGCCCAGGGCACGCCGCGGCAGGACGGCTTCGACATCACCGTGGCCTCGGAGATCATGGCCGTGTTCTGCCTCGCCACGGACCTGAACGATCTGCGCGACCGGCTCGGCCGGATCACGTTCGGCTACACCTACGACCGCCGGCCCGTCACCGTGGCCGACCTCGGCGTCCAGGGCGCCCTGACCATGCTGCTCAAGGACGCGATCAAACCCAACCTCGTGCAGACCATCGCCGGCACCCCGGCGCTGGTGCACGGCGGGCCCTTCGCCAACATCGCCCACGGCTGCAACTCCCTCATCGCCACGCAGACGGCCCGCCGCCTTGCGGACATCGTCATCACCGAGGCGGGGTTCGGCGCGGACCTCGGCGCCGAAAAGTACATGGACATTAAGGCGCGGATGGCCGACGTCGCCCCGTCCGGCGTCGTCCTCGTGGCCACCGTCCGGGCGCTCAAGATGCACGGCGGCGTGCCGAAAGACCTGCTCAAGGAGCCCAACGTGGAGGCGCTGGCCGCCGGCGTCGCCAACCTGCGGCGCCACATCCGCAACGTCGAGAAGTTCGGCATCACCCCGGTTGTGGCGGTCAACAAATTCGCCACGGACACCGCTGAGGAGCTGGACTGGCTGCTTCAGTGGTGCGCCGCAGAGGGAGTCCAGGCCGCGGTGGCCGATGTGTGGGGCCGCGGCGGTGGCGGCGACGGTGGCGACGAGCTCGCGGCGAAGGTGGCGGCCGCGATCGAGGCCCCGCACGGCTTCCGGCACCTGTACCCGCTGGAGATGTCCGTGGAGGACAAGATCCGGACCATCGTGCAGGAGATCTACGGCGCCGACGGCGTGGACTTCTCCGTGCCCGCGCTCAAACGGCTGGCCGAGATCGAGAAGAACGGCTGGTCCGGGATGCCGGTGTGCATGGCGAAGACCCAGTACTCCTTCACCGACGACGCCACCCGGCTCGGCGCGCCCAAGGGCTTTACCATCCACGTCCGGGATCTCATCCCCAAGACCGGCGCGGGCTTCATCGTGGCCCTCACCGGCGCCGTGATGACCATGCCGGGCCTGCCCAAGGTGCCGGCAGCGATGCGGATGGACGTCGACGACGCCGGCAACCCGGTCGGCCTCTTCTAAACGCCTCTGACGCTCCCTCACATCCTGCATCCCCCCAACCAACGATCCCTCAGGTCCGGCAACTCCCCAACCGACGCTCCCTCAGGTCCGGCGTGGCGCTTGACCCTGCCGCCGCGGGCCGATCCGGGACATCTGTGGATAACTCCTGCGCGGCTCTCCAAATAGGTTCAAAATGCCAGCATGGAAAAGCCTACGAAGCTTCCCGGTCCACTCAGCGCAGCACCCTTTACCATCGCGGATGCAAGGTCCTTGGGAGTGCCGAGAACCAGACTCAGGCACTCCGACGTAATTCACATCAGCCGGGGTCTTTACCGGCCCACGGATTGGGACTTCGAACTGGAGGCGGCGGCCCGTGCGTTGGCCGCAGCGTCGCCCGGCGCCTGGATCTCCCACGTCACCGCTGCCAGGCTCCGATGCCAGATATTGCCTCCCTGGCTATCGGACTCGGAGGAGCTGCACCTGAGCAAGGCGCGGGCGCTCCCGGAGGTCCGGCGCAAAGGCGTACTCGGACACACGGTTCTTGCGTTGGAGGGCGAGGTCGAGACAGTGGACGGGATCCGGATCGGCACGCGCTCCCGGACGTGGCTCGACCTCGCCCTGCGGTTGAGCCTGCCGGCGTTGGTCTGCATGGGTGACGAGCTGGTGCGGATTCCCCGACTGGGGTTGGAAGGGCGTAGCGATCCCTTTGCGACCATCGATGAGCTGCGTTGGATGGTGGGCCGTCACCCGAATCTGCAGGGAATCGTCCGCGCCCGTGCCGCTCTGGACTTGATGCGCGTGGGCTCGGATTCAGCGCCGGAGACATTGCTGCGGCTAGCGATGTGCGACGCCGGACTCCCGGAACCGGAACTGCAGCTCCCGCTGCGCCCGGACAGTCCTGCCACGCCGACGGCGGACCTTGGGTATCGCCGTCGGCGGCTGGCGGTTCAGTACGACGGCGGGCACCACCTGGTCCCCGCACAGATCTTCAGCGACCGCCGCCGTGACACGGCCTTCGAGGCAGCGGGATGGACAGTGCTCGTCCTGACAAAAGATGACCTCGCGGATGGCTTCTCCGGCGTAGTCACCAAGATGAAGCGAATCCTCCGCACCTCATACCTCAGCCCGCCGGCCGCAGCTGGCTTTTCCAGCGCAATCTGAGGCAGCAAGCCGCCGATGTCTGCAAGACGTGAGGGAGGATCGGGTCGGTATCGACCAAAAGTGAGGGAGCATCCCCGGACCCAATCCGAAAACGACGACGCTCCCCCACCATTGGTGAGGGAGCGTCGGGTTGGAACAGGCCAAACGTGAGGGAGCGTCCGGGAGGGTGGGGAAGGCGGTTAGCGCTCCAGGTCGCCGCGGATGAAGGCCTCGACCTTTTCACGGGCGAGGTCGTCGTTGAACTGCTCCGGCGGGGACTTCATGAAGTAGCTCGACGCCGAGACCAGTGGGCCACCGATGCCGCGGTCCAGGCCGATCTTGGCGGCACGGATGGCGTCGATGATCACGCCGGCGGAGTTGGGCGAGTCCCAGACTTCGAGCTTGTATTCCAGGGACACCGGGGCGTCGCCGAAGTTACGGCCCTCGAGGCGGACGAAGGCCCACTTGCGGTCATCGAGCCACTGGACGTAGTCGGACGGGCCGATGTGGACGTCCTTGGCGGCGAGCTCGGCCTCGACGTTGGAGGTGACGGCCTGGGTCTTGGAGATCTTCTTGGACTCCAGGCGGTCGCGCTCGAGCATGTTCTTGAAGTCCATGTTGCCGCCGACGTTCAGCTGGTACGTGCGGTCCAGGGTGACGCCGCGGTCCTCGAACAGCTTGGCCATGACGCGGTGCGTGATGGTGGCACCGATCTGGCTCTTGATGTCATCGCCCACGATCGGCACGCCCGCGGCGGTGAACTTGTCCGCCCACTCCTTGGTGCCGGCCAGGAAGACCGGCAGGGCGTTGACGAACGCCACGCCCGCATCGATCGCGCACTGGGCGTAGAACTCGGCGGCCTGCTGGGAGCCGACCGGCAGGTAGCAGACCATGACGTCAACCTGGGCGTCCTTGAGGGCCTGGACGACGTCGACCGGCTCCTCCGGGGACTGCTCGATGGTCTCGAGGTAGTACTTGCCCAGGCCGTCCAGGGTGTGGCCGCGCTGGACCGTGACGCCGGTCGGCGGGACATCGGCAATCTTGATGGTGTTGTTTTCGCTGGCCAGGATGGCGTCGGACAGGTCCTGCCCCACCTTCTTGCCGTCGACGTCGAACGCAGCAACGAACTGGACGTCGCCGACGTGGTACTGGCCGAACTCCACGTGCATCAGGCCCGGGATCGTGGCCTTGGGGTCGGCATCTTTGTAGTACTGGACGCCCTGGACCAGCGAAGCGGCGCAGTTACCTACGCCGACGATTGCAACACGAATCGGATGTGAAGACACGGAACTCCTTTTGAGAAACAAGGGTGACCGGCGCGGCCGCACTCTGATGTACAGCATCAGTTGTGCGGGCGGCAGGCGGACACGACGCCGTAAGGCGCCCTTAGTAGTCTAGTCAACGCCGCCGGGGCCGCGGTTGTTCCCCGGCGGCCCCGGCGCTTGTGTTAACTGCGGGTGCCTACGACTTCTGGGCCCACAGGTTGATGTTTGATTCGACGGCGAATTCATCGATCGCGTCGATCTCGTCGGCCGTGAAATCCAGGTTGTTGATCGCAGACAAGGTGTCCTCAAGCTGCCGGACGCTGGACGCGCCCACCAGTGCGGACGTGACCGATGAGCCCTTGCCCTGCTCGCGCAGGATCCAGGCGATGGCCAGCTGCGCGAGCGTCTGCCCGCGGCCTTCGGCGATCCGGTTGAGCCCGCGCACCCGGTCCAGCTTCTCCTCGGTGATCATGGATTCGCCCAGGGACTTGTGCTGGGCGGCCCGGGAGTCGGCCGGAATGCCCTTCAGGTAGCGGTCGGTGAGCATACCCTGGGCCAGCGGCGAGAACGCAATGGACCCGGCGCCCACCTGCTCCAGCGCCTCGAAGAGGTTGGGGCTGCCGTTCTCGGTCCAGCGGTTGAGCATGGAGTAGCTGGGCTGGTGGATCAGCAGCGGGGTGCCCAGTTCCTTGAGGATCCGTGCGGCCTCGAGGGTCTGTTCCGGGGTGTAGGACGAAATGCCTGCGTAGAGCGCCTTGCCGGAGCGCACGGCCTGGTCCAGGGCGCCCATGGTTTCTTCCATCGGCGTTTCGGGGTCCGGGCGGTGGCTGTAGAAGATGTCCACATAGTCCAGGCCCATCCGGCCCAGCGACTGGTCCAGGCTGGCCAGCAGGTACTTGCGGGAGCCAAAGTTGCCGTACGGGCCCGGCCACATGTCGTAGCCGGCCTTGCTGGAGATGATCAGCTCGTCGCGGTACGGCTTGAAGTCGTCCTTGAAGTGGCGGCCGAAGTTGGTCTCGGCGCTGCCGTAGGGCGGGCCGTAGTTGTTGGCGAGGTCGAAGTGGGTGACGCCCAGGTCGAAGGCGCGGCGCAGGATGGCGCGCTGGATTTCGAACGGCTTGTCGTCGCCGAAGTTGTGCCACAGGCCCAGTGAGATGGCCGGGAGTTTCAGGCCGCTGCGCCCCACGCGGCGGTAGGGCATGGAGTCGTAGCGGGTATCAGCTGCCAAATATGTCATACGTCATATCCTGCCTTAGTGGGTGAGTACCGCGGCGCTGTGGCCGGGTAGATGCAGTGGTGTGGCCGGCGCCGCGCCGCCAGCAGCGGGTTCCGCGCCGGAAGCCGGGTCCAGCCGGACGCCGTCGTCGGTTGCCAGGGCCAGGGCCGCCCCGCGGACCGGGACCCGCCGCGCCTCGGCGGAAAAGTTCATCGCCACCTCGGTGCGGCCGCGGCGCAGCAGCAGCCAGCCCTCGTCCTCGCTGACGTCGACGGCGGTGTCCTCGAAGCCGGGTTCAGTCAGGTCCGGCGTGGTGCGGCGCAGCGCGATGAGTGCCCGGTACAGCTCCAGGAGGCGGGCGTGGTCCCCTCCCGAGGCCTCGGCCCAGTCCAGTTTGGACCGGGTGAAAGTCTCTGGATCCTGCGGGTCGGGGACGACGGCGGGGTCCCAGCCCATGCGCTCGAACTCCCTGATCCGGCCCTCGGCCGTCGCCTTGCCCAGCTCCGGTTCCGGGTGGGAGGTGAAGAACTGCCACGGGGTGGTGGCCCCGTATTCCTCGCCCATGAACAGCATGGGCGTGAACGGCGAGGTCAGGGTGGCGACGGCGGCGAGCGCGAGCGGCCCGTAGCCCAGGGTCTGGGACAGCCTGTCCCCGGTGGCACGGTTGCCGATCTGGTCGTGGTTCTGGCTGCACACCACCAGCGCGGCCGGGTGGACCTGTGCCGGGTCGATGGGCCGGCCGTGGTGGCGGGCGCGGAAGCTGGAGTAGCTGCCGTCGTGGAAGAACCCACGCTCCAGGACCTTGGCCAGCGCCCCGAGCGAGTCGAAGTCGGCGTAGTAGCCGGTGGTTTCGCCGCTGACGTTGACGTGGACGGCGTGGTGGAAGTCATCGCTCCACTGCCCGGCCAGCCCGTACCCGTTGGTGTCCCGCGGGTAGAGCAGGCGCGGGTTGTTCAGGTCCGATTCCGCGATCATCGTGGCCGGGCGTCCGGTCTCGGCGGCGATTTCGTCGGCGAGGGCGCCGAAGTCCTCCAGCAGGTGCACGGCGCGCTCGTCCTTGAAGGCGTGCACGGCGTCCAGGCGCAGGCCGTCCACGTGGTAATCGCGCAGCCACATCGCGGCGTTGTCCAGGATGTAGCGGCGCACCTCGTCCGACTCCGGGCCGTCCAGGTTAACCGAGTCGCCCCAAGTGTTGCCCTCCCCCGATTTCAGGTAGGGCCCGAAGCGGGGAAGATAGTTGCCGCTGGGGCCGAGGTGGTTGTAGACGACGTCCTGGATGACGCCCAGGCCGGCGGCGTGGGCGGCGTCCACGAAGCGCTGGTACGCGTCGGGCCCGCCGTAGCCTTCGTGCACGGTGTACCAAAGGACACCGTCGTAGCCCCAGTTGTGGGTGCCGTTGAACCCGTTGACCGGCAGCAGCTCGACGAAGTCGATGCCCAGCTCCGCCAGGTACGCCAGCTTCCCTGCCGCGGCGTCCAGTGTTCCCTCCGGCGTGAAGGTGCCCACATGGAGTTCGTAGATGACGGCGCCCTTGAGCTCCCGCCCCGCCCACTGGCCGTCAGCCCACTGGTGGCGTCCGGCGTCGAACGTGCGGGAGAGCGCGTGCACGCCTGCGGGCTGGCGGCGGGACCGCGGGTCCGGCAGCGGGGTGGGATCCCCGTCCACCAGGTAGCCGTAGTCCACGTCCCCGTCGGCGGGCGCCCCGGCGGCGCTCCACCAGCCGGGCGCCTCCGCGCCGCGGCGGGTCATGTCGTACTTCCGGCCGTCAGCGAGGAGCGTGACGGCCTGCGCTTCCGGTGCCCAGAGATCGAAGCGGTCGCTTCCGTGTGCAGGCAAGGTCATGGCATTCTTCCGTTCCCCATGTCGGTACTATTCCCCATATCGAAGGTCTGCTTAGGCGGTGGGCACCAGGAGGGCCACGGGGTAGTCCCGCAGGATCTCCCCCACCGCCACGGTGCCCGGACCGTGTGTGGCACCGGTCAGTTCATCGGCCATGGCCGCGGCGAGCTCGACGGTCGTGTCCTGCCAGCCGCCGCGCTGCTCCAGGCCGCGGGGCAGCCGGGTGGCGAGCGTCAGCGCGCCCGGGGCTGCGGGAGTCCCGCGGTCAAAGGCGAGCAGGTGCGCTGCGGCGGCGCCCGTGGCGGTGACCGGGGTGTACCCGGTGAACAGCTCCGGCCTGTCCCGGCGCAGCCGCAGGGCCCGCGAGGTGACGAGGAGTTTCGCTGCCTCGTCCAGGAACGACGCCGGACGCTCACCGGCGTCGAGCGCGGCGAGGGCGCGCCGGCGGGCACCGAAGTCGAACGGCCGCCGGTTGTCCGGATCGGTCAGCGAGCGGTCCCAGAATTCGGTGCCCTGGTATACGTCCGGCACCCCGGGCATGGTGAGCTGCACGAGCTTGGCGCCCAGGGAATTGGCGGCCCCGTAGGGCTCCAGCAGGGCCACGAGGGATTCCAGTTCGGCGGTCACCTCCGGGGTGTCGAAGGCGGCGTCCACGGCGGCTGCAAGCTTCGCCTCGAAGGCCTCGTCCGGATCGATCCAGTTGGTCGAGTTTCCGGCCTCCCGGGCGGCTTTTTGCGCGTAGGACTGCAGCCGGTCGCGGTCTGCTGGCCAGGCGCCTGCGACGGCCTGCCACAGCAGGTTGGCCAGCGGGCCGTCCGGCAGCGGCGCCAGCTTCTGCAGCCGTTGCAGGGATGCCTGCCATTCCGGTGCGAGCTCGGCCAGGACCGAGATCCGGGCCCGGGTGTCCTCGCTGCGCTTCGTGTCGTGGGTGCTGAGGGTGGTCATGGACAACGGCAGCTCGGCCTGGCGCCGGGCCATCCGGGTGTGGAATTCCTCCGGTGCCACGGCGAACTCGGTGGGGTCGGCGCCGACTTCGGTCAGGGTGCCCAGCCGCGTGTAGCGGAAGAACGCGGTGTCTTCCACGCCCTTGGCCATGACCATCCCGGAGGTCTGCTGGAAGCGCATGCCGAGTTCGGCCTGCGCGTCGAGCAGCAGCGGCAGCAGCACGCCGACGGCGCCTTCCAGTTCGGGGCGGCGGCGGACCGCGAGTTCGCCTGCCTCCTTCAGGACGTCAGCACCCTCCGGAAGGTAGCTGCGGTAGACCGGGAACGCGGCGATGATCTCGGACAGTGCGTCCGCCGCGGCTTCCTGGCCCAGTCCTGCCGCGGCAGGGACCAGCCGAGTTAGCCGGAGCATTTCCGAGTGCAGGATTCCGTCCGTGATCCGGCGTTTGGTGCCGCGGATCATGTCCTCGTAGTCGGCAGCGCCGCCGCGCAGTTCGGCGTCGAGCGCGTCAAGCGGGCCCTGGCCCGCGGCGTCGACGAACACCCGGTCCACGTCAGCGAGGGCGTCGTAGCCGGTGGTGCCCTCGCACTCGAAGCCGGCGGGCAGGGCCTCGCCCGGTTCCAGGATCTTCTCGATCAGCAGGTAGCTGCCGCCCGTGGCCTCCCGCAGCCGGTGCAGGTATCCCTCCGGATCGGCGAGGCCGTCCGGGTGGTCGATCCGCAGTCCGTCGACGAGTCCTTCCCGGAACCAGCGCACAACCTCCGCGTGGGCTTCATCGAAGACCTCGGGGATCTCCACCCGGATCCCGGCCAGGCTGTTGACGGCAAAGAACCGGCGGTAGTTCAGGTCCGTGTCGGCCCGGCGCCAGCCGATCAGTTCGTAGTGCTGACGGTCGTGGACCTCGCGGGGATCGTCGGCAGTGGAGTCACCTGCGGTATACGTGCCCTCTGCAAGCGGAAACCGGTGGTCGTAGTACCGCAGTTCCCCGTCCTTGATTTCCAGCGCGTCGACGTCGGAGTCGTCCCCCAGCACCGGGATCCGTACCCGGCCGCCGCCGAAGTCCCAGTCGACGTCGAACGCCTGCGCGTAGCGGGACTGCTGCCCCTCCTTCAGGAGCGACCACCACCATGGGTTCTGGGCCGGGGTCGCGACGCCGACGTGGTTGGGCACGATGTCGACCAGCACGCCCATGCCGGCCTCCCGCGCGGCGGCCGACGCCGCCAGCAGGCCGTCCGCGCCGCCCCGGTCCGGATCAATGGCGGAGGGATCGGTGACGTCGTAGCCGTGGTCCGAGCCGCGCTCCGCCGTGAGGATCGGCGAGAGGTAGATCCAGTCCACGCCCAGCGACTTCAGGTACGGCACGGCCTGCGCGGCGTCCTGCAGCGTAAACCCGGGCCGGATCTGCAGCCGGTACGTCGAGACGGGGGTTCTCATTTAGCTCGGCCCTTCGGCGTCTTCGGCTTGTCGGCCCCCGTCTTTTTTGAGGCGGAGGCTTTCGCGGAGCCCTTGGAGGCGCCGGAGGCCGGGGCCGGGTCCGCCGGAGCCGGGTCCGCCGGAGCTTCCGGTGCCGGGACCGCCGGAGCTTCCGGTGCCGGGGCCGCAGAACCGGCACCCGTAGAGTCCTCGTGCTCGGCCATCGCGGCGAGGGAGGCTGCCGCGGAGTAGTCCACTTCCACCTCGGGGCCGGAGTGAGCCCGGAGCACCACCATCGACTTTGCCGCCAGCTTCAGCACGGACCCGGCTTTCAGCGGCGCCTCAGTGTCCGCCTGGTCCGCGGTGTCCACCAGCACGTCCCAGAACCGTGAGTACTCCTCGGCCGGCAGGGCGAAGTCCACGTCGTCGTCGTGGGCGTTGAAGCCGAGCAGGAAACTGTCGTCGGTGATCCGGCGTCCGCGGGAGTCCTGTTCCTGGATGCCGTGGCCGTTGTAGAACACACCGATGGTCCGGCCGAAGCCGCTGCCCCAGTCCTCCGGGAGCATTCCGGTGCCGTCGGTCTTCAGCCAGACGATGTCCGGCAGTTTCTCGCCCTCACCGCGGACCACCGGGCGGCCGTCGAAGAAGCGGCTGCGCCGGAACGTCGGGTGGTCGTGCCGGATCTTGTTGACGACGGCGGTGAACTCCACCAGCGGCTGGTCCATCGCGTCCCAGTGGATCCAGCTCAGCTCGGAGTCCTGGCAGTAGGTGTTGTTGTTGCCCTGCTGGGTGCGGCCGAGCTCGTCGCCGTGCAGGAGCATCGGGACGCCCTGGGAGAGCAGCAGGGTGGCGATGAAGTTGCGCTGCTGGCGGGCGCGGAGGGTCAGGACCTGGTCGTTGTCCGTGTCCCCTTCCTCGCCGCAGTTCCAGGAGCGGTTGTGGGATTCGCCGTCGTTGTTGCCTTCGCCGTTGGCGTCGTTGTGCTTCTCGTTGTAGGACACGAGGTCGCGCATGGTAAAGCCGTCGTGCGCCGTGACGAAGTTGATCGAGGCCACCGGGCGCCGGGCGGAGCTTTCGTAGAGGTCCGCGGAACCGGTCAGGCGGGAGGCGAATTCGCCCAGGGTCGAGGGCTCGCCGCGCCAGAAGTCGCGGACCGTGTCGCGGTATTTGCCGTTCCACTCGGTCCACTGGGGCGGGAAGTTGCCCACCTGGTAGCCGCCCGGGCCGATGTCCCACGGCTCGGCGATCAGCTTGACCTGGGAGACGATCGGGTCCTGCTGGATGAGTTCGAAGAAGGTGGACAGCTTGTCCACGTCGTAGAACTCGCGGGCCAAGGTGGAGGCGAGGTCGAAGCGGAAGCCGTCGACGTGCATTTCCGTCACCCAGTAGCGCAGGGAGTCCATCAGCAGCTGAAGGGAGTGCGGGTGCCGGACATTGAGGGAGTTACCGGTGCCGGTGTAGTCCATGTAGTGCTTCAGGTCATCGTCCACCAGCCGGTAGTAGGCCTGGTTGTCGATGCCCTTGAAGGACAGCGTGGGGCCGAGGTGGTTGCCTTCAGCCGTGTGGTTGTACACCACGTCCAGGATCACTTCGATGCCGGCCTTGTGCAGCTCGCGGACCATGGCCTTGAATTCCTGCACCTGGTGCCCGACGTCGCCGGAGGAACTGTAGGTGTTTTGCGGCGCGAAGAAGCCGATCGTGTTGTAGCCCCAGTAGTTGTTGAGGCCCTTCTCCTCGAGCGTGCCGTCGTTGACGAACTGGTGGACGGGCATGAGCTCGATCGCGGTGACGCCGAGCTTCTTCAGGTGCTCAATCACGGCCGGGTGCGACACGCCGGCATAGGTGCCGCGCTGCTCCTCGGGAATTTCCGGGTGGAGCTCGGTCAGGCCCTTGACGTGCGCCTCGTAAATGACCGACTGGTGGTAGGGGATCCGCAACTGGCGGTCGCCGTCCCACTCGAAGAACGGGTTGATGACGACGCCGTGCATGGTGTGCGGGGCAGAGTCGCTGTCATTGCGCGAGTCGGGGTCGCCGAATTCGTAGGTGAAGAGCGCCGGATCCCAGTCGATCTGGCCCTGGACGGCCTTGGCGTAGGGGTCCATCAGCAGCTTGTTCGGGTTGAAGCGGTTGCCGTGTTCGGGTTCGTACGGGCCGTGGACCCGGTAGCCGTACTTCTGTCCGGGCTGGACCTGCGGCAGGTAGCAGTGCCACACGTAGCCGTCCACTTCGGTCAGTTCGATCCGGGTTTCTGTGAGGTCGTCAGCGAGGAGGCACAGTTCCACCCGCTCGGCGCGCTCGCTGAACAGGGCAAAGTTGGTGCCAGTGCCGTCAAAAGTGGCTCCCAGCGGGTAAGCCGATCCGGGCCAGACTTCCATATGTACTCCTCGTGCGGAACGAATATTCTCTAGACAGACTACTTGTAAGTAGGGTTAGTATTTGCCCGGGCGCTCGCGGCGCCCCCGTTTGTTACAGCTCCCGCATCACCTCCGGAACGGCACGCGCGATGGCCGTTGCTGTCACCGGCCCCCCGCGGGAAGCCCGGACTCCGGCAAGTCCGTGGATGCTGGCTGCCATCGCCGCGATTGCCGCCCATCTGGCGTCGGGGTCGATGTCATGTGCACCGAAGCGCCCGACGTCGGCGCCCAACTGGGCCAGCAGTGCGCCGATGATTCCGGCCAGGACGTCGCCGCTGCCTGCCGTGGCGAGCCAGGGCGTGCCTTCGGACTGGCTGTAGAAGTCCTGGAAAGGGGAGGCCACAAGGGTCGTGGCGCCCTTGAGCAGCACGGTGGCTTCGGTCAGGCCCGCCGCTCGCCGCACTGCGCTGAGGGTGGACGCTTCCACGGCGGAGCGGTCCAGCGCAGCCCCGAGGCGCTGAAGCAATGCCGACAGTTCGCCGGCGTGGGGTGTCAGGATCACTTGCGGGGCCAGCACATCAGGCAGGGCGGGCAACGCGCCGGCGTCGGCGATCGTCGGCAGGCCCGAGTCTGCGGCGTCGCGGGCGCGCTGCAGCTGCTCCTCGTCGGCGTCATCCAGTCCGGAGCCAACGAGCCAGGCCTGAACGTGCGTGTCGGCCACTGCGCCGGCGCTGCACACCACTTCGGGGCAGGAACGGCGGACCAGGTCGGCGACGTTCGACGGCCCCAGGTAACGCACCATTCCGGCGCCGGCTGCCMGGGCGCCCTGGCAGGCCAGCACCGCGGCGCCGGGATAAGCGCCGGAGCCCGCGACCACCCCCAGCACCCCCCGGGAGTACTTGTGCGCCCGCCGCTGCGGGCGTGGCAGGAGGGCGGACAGGTCTGCGGCCTCAAGCCGTCGCAAGGACGGCCATGGCAGCGCCTGCTCGATTCCGATCGGTACCACCCGGATGGCGCCCGCGAAGTCCGCGCCCGGATCCGCCAGCAGGCCGGCCTTGGCGGCCCCAAAGGTCACCGTCATGTCGGCCACCAGCACCGGCGCGTGCGCCTCCCCCGTGTCCGCGTCTACCCCGCTGGGGACATCGCAGGCCACCAACAAAGGGGAACGGGAGCCTGGCCGGGAACGCTCCAGGGCCGCGACCAGTTCGGCGGCCGGTCCGCGCAGCCCGCCCTGGGCTCCGGTCCCGAGGACTGCGTCGATCACGACGTCGGTGCTGCCGGCCAGCGCGGCGAGTTCGGCGGCGTTGTCCCCGGTGAGGGCCACGGCACGCCCGCCGGCCTTCCGGAACGCCGCCAGCCCGGCGTCGTGGGCCGCGCCCGCGGTGAGCACCGCCGTCGTGCGCATGCCGCGGCGGGCCAGCAGCGCGGCGGCGAAGAGCCCGTCTCCGCCGTTGTTGCCCTTGCCCGCCAGCACGGTCACGCTGGAGCCGTATAGCCGCTGCCCGCGGCTCCGCAGTTCGCGGATCACGGCGTTGGCGAGGCCGTACGCGGCCCGCTGCATAAGAACAGCGCCCGCACCTGAGCCCAGTGTGTCGTCGAGAAATGGCTTTTCGGCCTCACGCACTTGGGTTCCGGTGTAGGCGCTGATCATGGTTTCAGTCCATTCGCGGTCGCTGGGTAATGCTTGGCGCTGGGGCCGGTTCTGCCTGGACGGCCGTCTCAGCCTTCGGCGACAACCGTCGCCGTGGCGATCCCGCCGTCGTGGCTCATGGACAAGTGCCAGCGCTTGACGCCCTTGGACTCCGCCACGGCCAGTACGGTGCCTTTGACCTGGACGGTGGGGCCGTTCTGGTCCAGCCCAATCCAGCAGTCCTGCCAGTTCATGCCAGCCGGCGCCCCCAGCACCTTGGCCACGGCCTCCTTCGCGGCAAACCTCGCGGCGAGCGACCGCGTGTTCAGTTCCCGCTCGGCGGGGACGAACAGCCTGTCGCGCAGCCCGGGGGTGCGCTCGAGCTGGCGCCCGAACCGCTCAATGTCTACGACGTCAACGCCTATGCCAACAATCATGGCGTTATTCTACGGTCACGCTCTTGGCCAGGTTGCGTGGCTGGTCCACGTCGTAACCCTTGGCCGAGGCGAGTGCGAGGGCGAAGATCTGCAGCGGAACCGTTGCGAGCAGCGGCGCCAGGAGCGTGGGGGTCTCCGGGATGTAGAAGACGTGCTCGGCGTAGGCCTTCACCGCTTCATCCCCCTCTTCCGCGATCACGATCGTCCGGGCGCCGCGGGCGCGGACTTCCTGGATGTTGGAGACCACCTTGGAGTGCAGCGAGTCGCGGCCGCGCGGGGACGGGACCACCACGAAGACGGGCTGGCCTTCCTCGATCAGGGCGATCGGGCCGTGCTTGAGCTCGCCGGCGGCAAACCCCTCGGCGTGGATGTACGCGAGCTCCTTGAGCTTCAGCGCGCCCTCCATCGCCACCGGGAAGCCGACGTGGCGACCCAGGAACAGCACGGACTTGGCCTCGGCCATGGAGACGCCGAGTTCCTTGATCTGGGCCTCGTTGTCGAGGATGTGCTGGATCTTGGTGGGAATCTTGCCCAGGTCGGCCAGGATGTCCTTGATTTCGCCCTGGAACTTATTGCCGCGCAGCTGTGCCAAATAAAGGCCCAGCAGGTAGGCGGCCGTGATCTGAGCCAGGAACGCCTTGGTCGAGGCCACCGCAATCTCCGGTCCGGCGTGCGTGTAGAGCACGGCGTCCGATTCTCGCGGGATGGTGGAGCCGTTGGTGTTGCAGATGGAGACCGTCTTGGCGCCCTGTTCCTTGGCGTAGCGGACCGCCATGAGGGTGTCCATGGTCTCGCCGGACTGGGAGATGGAGACAATCAGCGTGTTCTCGTCCACGATCGGATCCCGGTAGCGGAATTCGTGCGAGAGTTCGACTTCGGTGGGTATCCGGCACCAGTGCTCAATGGCGTATTTGGCAACCTGCCCGGCGTAGGCGGAGGTGCCACACGCGAGGACGATGATCTTGTTGACGTTCTTGAGCAGCTGCGGATCAACGCGGAGCTCATCAAGAGTCAGCTTGCCGTGGATGTCGGAGCGGCCCAGCAGAGTCTGGAGCACGGCGTCCGGCTGGTCGTGGATTTCCTTTTCCATGAAGGACGGGAAGCCGCCCTTCTCCGCGGAGGCAGGGTCCCAGTTGACATGGTATTCCTTGCCCTCGGCGGGGGCGCCGTAAAAGTCCGTGATTTCCACCGAGTCGGCGGTGATGGTGACGATCTGGTCCTGGCCAAGTTCGACAGCGCGCCGCGTGTAGTCGATGAAGCCGGAGACGTCGGAGCCGAGGAAGTTCTCGCCCTCGCCGAGGCCGACGACGAGCGGGGAGTTCCGGCGGGCCGCGACCACTACGTCAGGCTGGTCGGCGTGAACGGCGAGGAGCGTGAAAGCTCCTTCGAGCCGCTGGCAGGCAAGCTGCATGGCCAGGGTGAGGCCACCGTTGCTTGCGTCACCGCCGAGCTGGTTCCGGTAGATGTCCCCGAGCAGGGCGGCCGCCACTTCAGTGTCGGTCTCGGACTCGAAGGTGACTCCCTTGCCCACGAGTTCCAGCTTCAGCTCGGCGAAGTTCTCGATGATGCCGTTGTGGATCAGGGCCAGCTTACCGCCGTCGGACAGGTGCGGGTGCGCGTTCTGGTCCGTCGGGCCGCCGTGCGTGGCCCAGCGCGTATGGCCGATTCCCGTGAGGGATGCCGGCAGCGGACGGGTGTCCAGCTCCGCAATGAGGTTGCTGAGTTTGCCCGACTTCTTCCGGGAAGAAATGGTGCCGTCGGCAACCACCGCAATACCCGCGGAGTCGTAGCCCCGGTACTCCAGGCGCCGCAATCCCTCAAGGACAACGTCCAAGGCATTGTGTCCAGCATTTACCCGGCCATCTGAGTGGCCCACATATCCAACGATTCCACACATGGTCATAAGCCTAGCGGGTTTCCGGGAGGGAGGACGTGTGGCGGCGGGGCGTGAAGGCCCCTGCGCGGGGCAGTGAAGTGCCTGCCCCGGCTCCCACCGGCCAGTCCATTTCGCTCTCGGCGTTGTGAAGGGCAGAATCTCTAGGGTGACTTTGCAACGCAATGAAGCGAACGGGGAAGGTGTCTCCCCGTTCGTGGAGCTGGACCGGCAGACCTGGTCCCGGCTCGCTGCCCAGATGGAGCAGCCCCTCAATGAAGAGGACGTGTTCCGCCTTCGCGGCCTCGGGGACCCCCTCGACATCAAGGAAGTGCGCGAGGTCTACCTGCCGCTGTCCCGACTCCTGCACCTCTATGTCGAAGCGGCGGGCCAGCTTCACGCGGCCACCACCACCTTCCTCGGTGAAAGGACCCAGCGCACGCCGTTCGTGATCGGCGTGGCCGGGTCGGTGGCCGTAGGCAAGTCCACCATCGCCCGCGTCCTGCGCGAAATGCTCCGGCGCTGGCCCGGCACCCCCAACGTGGAGCTCATCACCACGGACGGATTCCTCTACCCGCTCGCCGAGCTCAAGCGCCGGCAGCTGCTCGAGCGCAAGGGTTTTCCGGAATCCTACGACCGCCGCGCCCTGCTGCGCTTCGTAAGCGAGATCAAGGGCGGCGCCGAGGAGGTCCGGGCCCCCTGGTATTCCCACGTCACCTATGACATCGTCCCCGGCAAGGAAGTGGTGGTGCGCCGCCCGGATGTGCTGATAGTCGAGGGACTGAACGTCCTGGCTCCGGCCCGGCCGCGGCAGGACGGCAGGCAGGGCCTGGCCCTGAGCGACTTCTTCGATTTCTCCATCTACGTGGACGCGAAGACCTCTTATATCGAGGAGTGGTACGTGGACCGGTTCCGCAAACTTCGCACCACGGCCTTCGCCCAACCGGAATCGTACTTCCACCGTTACGCAACACTCTCCGATGCCGAGGCCGAACAGACCGCCCGTGAGATCTGGAAGCGCATCAACGAGCCCAACCTCGAGGAAAACGTCCTCCCGACCCGGGGCCGCGCGCAGCTGGTCCTGACCAAGGACGCGGACCACTCCATCCGCCGGATGCTACTGAGGAAGGTCTAGCACAGATGTGCTACGACGACGCGGACGGGACAGCGGGACGGCAAGAGGCCGGCCCGGAATCGCCGAGCCGCCGGGCCTTCAACCGCCTCCTGCTGGCGGGCACCGGCCTGGCGGCCCTGTCCGCCTGCACCCCGGCCCAGTCCTATACGCCGTCCGGCACGCCAGGGTCGACTCCCGGCCTGACACCGGGCATGGACGGTGGGACGCCGACAAGCAGCCCATCGGCGACGCCGACGCCGACGCCCGCGACGTCGTCGACTGTCCCGCCTTCGGCGTCGGCACGCCCGCCATCGGCCGCGGCGCCAGGACCGCAACATTCCCTCTCGGATCCCAGCAGCCCGTGGGTGATCGTCAACAAGCACCGGCCGCTCTCCCCCGCCACCTTTGTGCCGCCGGATCTGGTCCGGCCGGCCGTGCGGCTGGCCACCTCGGGCGAGGCGGCACTGCTGAACAGTACGACGGCGGCCGCTGCGGAGAAGATGTTCGCGGCGGCGGCTGCGGAGGGCGTCATCATGACCCTGGCCAGCGGCTACCGTTCGTTCGCCACGCAGACGGCAACCTACGGGAGTTACGTCAATTCCCGGGGACGGGCCGAGGCCGACACCGCTTCCGCCCGGCCCGGCTACTCCGAACATCAGACGGGCTGGGCGTTCGACATTGGCGATGGCAGCGGCGCAGACGCCTTTACCCCACAGTTCAAGGACCGGCCGGCGGCGATCTGGGCCAAGGCGAACGCCCACCGCTTCGGCTTCGTGGTCCGCTACCCGTGGATGCTGCACCAAATCACCGGCTACTTCTACGAGCCATGGCATCTGCGCTTCATCGGCGCCAAGGCGGCCACGGACATGTCCGCCCGCGGGATCGGCACGCTGGAACAGTACTTCGGCCTGGAGGCCGCCCCCGCCTACCGGTAAGAACGGGCCCAAGGCGCCCCTTGGACCTTCCAGCTCAGGCCGTGTAGTCCGTGTACATTGTCCGCATGGGGGACAGCCGAGGGACCAGGGATCAGGACGAAATCGACGGCATCGTGGAGCGGATCGCTGTCATGGCCAGGGAGGACCCGCGCACGCCCACCGGCGGGGCGGAGAAGCAGGCGGACAGCCTGCAGGCGGCGCTGGACTTTCTGCCACAGCTTAGGCTCCGAACACTCCGGGCCTTGGAGCATTTCGTCAGCAGCCCGGAGGGCCTGGCAGCTGCTGTCGTTCTGAACCGCGGACGGCCGGTTGGCATTGGCGTTGCCAACTTCGTGGTCAGGTTCTGTTCCCCGCCGTCGTTCTATGGTCCTAGAAGAACTTCCGCTTCCATTGATGCTGACCTGTTGAATCTGGTGAGTTTCAACAGGATGAGGGATGCTCACGGCGACACGATGCTCGACAAGTGCCTGGCGGACGTAAAGAGAATCTTCGGCCTCCAACCAGAGGACGCCTTGGCAGACCAAGGCTTTGCGAAGTACGGAGTCCATGGCGCTTCCCGCGTACTCGATATCGCGGTGTCGGTGGCAACGCTGCAACTGAGCAAAACCGCGGCGCATATATCACCACAATTGGGTTATGCCGGGATGGACGCCTTTGCGGATGCCAAGGACGATTGCCACTGCATGAGCGCCGCATTCGCCCGCTGGATCTTAAAGAAAGACCCCTCCCCTGCCAAGGTCGCTGCCCTGGCCGCCAACGGTCGGTTGGCCAAGTATGGGATATCACCGGCCGACCTGGACCCGGAGAAGCTTCGGGCGGAACTCACCAAGCTGGATGTTGACGCGTTGGCCGGATCCCTGCCGGACATTGACGCTGAAAATTCTCAAGCGGGAGACGCCGGCAGTGGACCCTCGGACAGCCACCCGGGGCGCCGGTCCGATCTATCAGACCTCGACGACGGCGCGATGGGAAGTTTCGTCGTCAAAATCCCGCTGACTGCACGCAATCCCGCTACAATCGGTGACGCCTACGAGAAACACATTACGCGTCGCGAATCCGACCTCATCGTCCGACGGCTGAGGGCCGTGAGCTGGGTTGCCTGTCCACTCGCCGTAGTCGCCATTTCCTTCTGGATGGCGGGGCCGGCCGTGGCGGAACTACTGGGAGGACCCGCAGTCAGCGCGTGGAAAGGACTGGCTGTATTTGTCCTTGCCGAGGCGCTGGGCGGATGCCTGATCGCCATGGGCATCTCCTCCTGGCTGGATCTTCGGGTCAGCGGGTTTTTTCTTGTGGCCCGCGAGCTCAGCCGTTACACGGTCCTGCAGGGCCGGCGCGACGAGGAATTTCTCCAAGCCTTGCGTGTTCTTCGTCCCGGCCTGTTTGACACCTCGGCGACGGCGGGTCTGCCACGGCGGTTCACTGTCTGTTTCGACAAGGAAGGAGCAATGCTGGTCGGAGGCCGCACACAGCCGTTCGTCGTCGCCTCATTTCACTGGCTGCATGTGCGCCAGATTCTGGCCGAACCGCCGGTCCGCGGGCGCCCATTCAAGCGAGGCAGCGGTCAGCGCGTGGTTCTCTTGATCCGGCATGGCGGGACGCACGTGAGGCTGGCATTCCCGCTCGAACGCGCCAAGGTTGCCTGGACCACACGAACATTCCTGGAATCCGACCCGGTAAAAGCTGCGCTGGCACTCCTCCAGGGGATGCGCGATCTCAGCTCGATTGAAGGCCCGGGTATCTCCCGGCAAGGGATGCGAAAGATGACCCCTGAGATTGAGGAACGCATGCACTTGTTGTTGCGTCAGGATGCAGTGCTGGAAGGCACGGACTATGAAAACGCGGCGTTGGAATACGAAGCCCGGCAGCGGCCCGCGCTTGCACCCGCAGCTTCGGCCTTCCTCCGCAACCGCCGGCTCCAGATCAACCGCGGGGTGGTCGTCGTGGCGCTCCTCTGCGCGGCCGGCCCGTGGTTCCTCATGATGGTTCTGCGGTAAGACTCCGAAAATAGTGGTTTTCGAGACCGTTATTTGTCGAGCAAAGGAGCGCCCTTTTGATCCAAAAGTCTACCCGTGCTTGTCCGTCCGTTCCGGTCACTTTCAGCGGCCAGTCGCTGATCTCCAATGCGGGGTCACGGTCCTCACGAGCTTCATGGATGCCCTGGGTTTCGGCAGGCTGTGCGGGGACAGGCTTGGACAGCTTGTTCCCTCCGGCGCGGCATCGCTCCGGCAGACTACTCGGATCCCCGGCCGCGGTGCTCGCTGCCGGAGGCGAACATGCCTAGGAGCTGTACATCCTGCGTTCCTCTTCCGGGGTCTTCGGTCAGCTGCCCGCGAACGGTTCGCCCCCTTCGTCGCCCCCGGTGACGACGGTGCCGGCAACGGTTCTGGGAAAATCCTCGACGCGGTCTGCGGCCCGGCAGCGCTGGGGGACACCCTTATGATCGAACGTTGAACCGCTGTCAGCGGCACGCCGATCTCAACCTGCCGTATCTCGGTTAGCAAGGTCTTGGTGCGGGTCCCGTTACTGCGGTTCAGCCCGGCGTGCCGACCCTGGATCTACCCCGCGTTCAGATGCTCCAGTTCCTCGTTCCGCAATGTCTAAACGGCATTCTGATCTGCTTCTCTGCGCAGCGGCGCGCTCAAGGGTGAGACAGACGACTCGGATACAGCACTCATGTGCACTACAACGTCTGACTGCGCTCGGCCCTAAGGCGCGTCTCGCCCTGATAATGCCCGGAGGCCTACTAGGCTCATTGCACCGCCACCTCAACCGGGGAAGCCGCCGAATAACCACCGCGGATTTCACGGGACGGGTCTGCAACTCTCTGGAAGGCAATTTTTCGATGAAACTACGTGCGCTGTTGAGGTCAATTGACGTTGAGCGGGTAATTCTGGTCCCAGTCATGGCGCTTTTGTTGTTGTGTGCGATTATCGCGCTATTTTCGGGTGGAAATAACTCATCGTCTTCTGTTCTCGTCGCTGCACTGTACCTGAGCTACCAGGTACTCATGACCATCTTCTATGTCATGGTGGTCATCTTCCTTCTCACGAGGAACCCTGCAAGTGCCCGGAGCGGACGGATTGCGCCCACGGTCGCTGCCTACTTGGGGACCTTCCTGCCTTTCCTCTTTGCGTTTGCTGGCGGTTCGGAAGTTTCCGAGGGATTTGCTTTGTTTGCGGTGGGGCTCATGACTCTGGGAATGTCGTTCACTGTCTACTCACTGATCACGCTGGGTAAAAGTTTCGGCGTGGAACCCCAAGTGAGAACGCTCGTGCAGCACGGTCCTTACCGGCTCATCCGTAACCCACTTTACGTCGGAGAGATGGTGACTCTGACCGGCGCAGTATGCTTCGAACCCACGTTGCTGAAGACGGCAATTCTCTTGACGCTGGGCGCAATCCAGGCATACCGCGCAGCCCAGGAGGAGCAGCTACTGGAGGCGAACTTGCCCCAATATGCAGCTTACAAGCTGCGAACTAAGAGATTTGTGCCCGGCGTGTTCTGACCATGTCGCTGCAAGAGGCAAGTGGCGGCATCCACACTTAGCATGATCCTGTCGCCCCATCCCCACCCCGCTCACGGAGCTCTCCTTGTGGCTACCTTCCCGGGGAAGCCCCATGTCAGCAACTCCCGCCTCGCACTAGTGTCGCGAGCGCGTATCAGTCAACCATGAGCTGCAGGGCCAACTCGGTCCGGACCACCTGGGCCAGCCGCTCCGCGACATCCTGCGCGGTCTCGTGGTCTGCGGCCTCCACCATCACCCGCACCACCGGTTCGGTGCCGGAGGGACGCAAGAGGACGCGGCCGGTGTCGCCGAGTTCGGCTTCGGCAACGGACACCGCCTGCGCCACCACCGAATCGCCCTTGACCCGGGCACGGTCCACGCCCTTGACGTTAATGAGGACCTGGGGCAGCTTGGTCATCACCGTGGAAAGCTCCTTGAGCGGACGCCCGGTGAGGGCCACCTGGGCTGCAATCTGCAGGCCAGTCAGCACGCCGTCGCCGGTGGTGGCGTGGTCGGCAAAAATTACGTGCCCGGACTGCTCGCCGCCGAGGCTGAAGCCGCCGTTGCGCATTTCCTCGAGGACGTAGCGATCCCCCACACCGGTCTCACGCAGGCTGATCCCGGCGTCGCGCAGGGCGAGCTTCAGGCCGAGGTTGCTCATGACGGTGGCCACAAGGACATCGTCCCTGAGCTTTCCGGAGGCCTTGAGAGCGACGGCCAAGATGGCCATGATCTGGTCACCATCGACCTCGTTGCCTTCGTGGTCCACGGCAAGGCAACGGTCGGCATCGCCGTCGTGGGCAATACCGAGGTCCGCCCCGTGCTCCAGGACGGCTCGCTTGAGCGGGCCAAGGTGGGTGGAGCCGACGCCTTCGTTGATGTTGAGTCCGTCCGGTTCGGCGCCAATGACGACCACGTTGGCGCCGGCGTCCTTGAACACCTGCGGGGAACAGCCGCTGGCTGCGCCGTGGGCGCAGTCGAGCACCACCTTCAGCCCGTCCAGGCGGTGCGGAAGCGTGCCAAGCAGGTGCACGATGTAGCGGTCCTCGGCGTCGGAGAAGCGCTGTATCCGACCCACCTCAGCGCCGACGGGCCGGAAGGGCTCCTTGCCGAGCTGCGCTTCAATGGCGTCCTCGACGTCGTCGGGCAGCTTCTGGCCGCCACGGGCGAAGAACTTAATGCCGTTGTCCGGCGCGGGGTTGTGGGAGGCGGAGATCATGACGCCGAAGTCTGCATCGAGGTCCGCCACGAGGTAGGCCGCAGCCGGGGTGGGGAGCACGCCGGCGTCGTAGACGTCGATTCCCGAGCTTGAGAGGCCGGCCTCCACGGCGGCCGCGATGAACTCGCCACTTGCCCGGGGGTCGCGTGCAACCACGGCGATCGGCCGCTTCCCGGTCGTATTGCGGTCATGGCCAAGTACGACGGCGGCAGCCTGAGCCAGCTGCAACGCGAGCTCGGCGGTCAGCAGCCCGTTCGCCAAGCCCCGGACTCCATCGGTTCCAAATAATCTAGACATCGACCCAAGCTTAGTCGATGGCCCGGGCAAGTCCCGCTTTAACGGCGAAAGCCCGCCCCGCCGAGTGGCGGAACGGGCTTTCGGGCAAACGCCAGAAGCGCTTGGAAGCGGGATTAGCGCTTGGAGTACTGCTGAGCCTTGCGGGCCTTCTTGAGACCGGCCTTCTTGCGCTCAATCACGCGAGCGTCGCGGCGCAGGTAACCGGCCTTCTTCAGGGTGGCGCGGTTGTTCTCGGTGTCGATCTCGTTCAGTGAACGGGCGATGCCGAGGCGCAGGGCACCGGCCTGGCCGGAAATACCGCCACCGTGGATGCGGGCGATGACGTCGTAGGCGCCGTCAAGATCGAGGATCTTGAAGGGCTCGTTGACGTCCTGCTGGTGCAGCTTGTTCGGGAAGTAGTTCGCCAGCTCGCGGCCGTTGATGGTCCACTTGCCGGAGCCCGGCACAACGCGAACGCGTGCAACGGCTTCCTTACGACGGCCAACTGCAGCGCCGGCAACGGTCAGAGCCGGGCGTTCCTTCTTCGGCGCAGCTGCTTCCGCAGCACCGCTCTCCGAGGTGTAGCTGGTCAGGTTTTCCTCAGCCTCAACGGCTTCGGTGGTCAGTTCTTCGTTCTGAGCCACGATTCTCCTTGATAAAAAGTTGGTTGGTGGCCAGGACTACTGGGCGACCTGGGTGATTTCGAAAGTCTTGGGCTGCTGGGCGGCGTGGGGGTGCTCTGCACCGCGGTATACCTTCAGCTTGCCCAGCTGCTGTGCAGCGAGGGAGTTCTTCGGGAGCATGCCCTTGATAGCCTTCTCCACGGCGCGAACCGGGTTGGACTCAAGCAGCTCCGCGTAGTTGACGGAGGTCAGGCCGCCCGGGTAGCCGGAGTGGCGGTATGCGCGCTTCTGCTCCAGCTTGGCGCCGGTGAGGGCAACCTTTTCAGCGTTGATGATGATGACGAAGTCGCCCATGTCCATGTGGGACGCGAAGGTGGCCTTGTGCTTGCCGCGCAGCAGGATTGCGGTCTGGCTCGCGAGACGACCAAGGACAACGTCGGTGGCGTCAATGACGTGCCACTGGCGGTTGATATCGCCGGGCTTCGGGGTATACGTACGCACGGTGTTTGCCTCGTTCTTGTTCTGGCGTTCTTGTTTTAGGCGTCACTCTTACGGTGCACCTACTATCTATGCGCTACCGGAACAGAGGTGAGGGCTCCATGTAACCAGTCATCCTGAGGTCTCGAATGTGCACGTTGAGTAGCTATCCTGCAACCGGATTCTCAAGCGGGCACGCACCATCGAGATAGGACACGCACAACGACTACCAAGAATAGCCGACGGCGGCCTGTTGGGTCAAAATGGGGTGTCCGGATGCATCCTGTCTGCTCTCCGTCTCGCCAGACAGCCCCGTGCCGGCCCGTCGCATCCCTTGGAGGAACCGTGTCCGATCCCGCCGCCGCCGGCACCATCTCCCTGCTGCTTTCACAGCCGACCCTGCTTTCACAGCCGGCCGGATCGCTCACCGGAGTCGCCTTCATTGCCTTCATAGCCAGTGTTGGTCTCGCCGGCGCATGCCTGTCTCTGCTGGCCGAGTTCCTCATTCAGCGCACGCTCCCCCGCCTGGGCGGACCCTTGACGGCACGCATGAGGCTTACGACGGCGGCGGCCACCTTCGCGCTGTCCGCACTGCTGGCCTGGCGCTTCGGGCTCACTCCCGAGCTCCCCGCGTACGTCCTGCTGGCGGTGGCCGGCGTCCATCTGGCGCGGATCGACCTCCAGCACCACCTTTTGCCCAACCGGATGGTTCTTCCCCTGCTGGGGGCCGGAATTGTGCTGCTCGGGGCCGCTGCGGGGGTGTCCGGCGAGGCAGGTAGCCTGCTGCGCGGGGTGGCCGGCGCCTTAATTTTGTTCGTCTTGTATCTATTTCTTGCCCTGACCAGCCGAAACGGCCTCGGTATGGGCGACGTGAAGCTCGCGGCACCACTTGGGCTGTACTTGGGCTACCTAGGCTGGACTCATTTGTTCTACGGCGGGGCCCTCGGGTTCGTAGCAGGTGGCGTCGCTCCCCTGCTCCTGGTCCTCAAAAACCGAGGAAACAAGCCGAAAGAAGTGCCTTTCGGGCCCGCGATGCTGGCGGCCGCCCTGGCTGTGATCCTGCTCCTTGGCTAGGTAGCAACCACCCCTCCACGTGCGTGGCTTTAAGCAAGCCAGCTTACCAAACCAAGTAATTGGACCCCAGCCCTACTTGGAAACTGAGTACACCCCCGCCTGAGGGCACGTGATACCCATTTTTTCCTTTAAAAAGTCGAGTATCGAACATCATTGCCGCGCCGTTTGTGCCCGTGCAAATGTTGTCCCAACGAAGCTCCAGCAAGTAATTATTTGGGAATTTGCCGGAGGTTCGTTCACCACTCACACTCTGGAAAAGGATAAATAAAATGACTGGTCTCATGGTCTCAATGCTCGCTTTTGTTGCCGGCGTCAAGGACAAGCTCGAATCTGAAAAGGGCGCCACCGCAGTGGAATACGGCCTCATGGTCGCCCTCATCGCCGTCGCCATCATTGGCACGGTCACTGCACTTGGCGGCGGACTCAACCAGCTGTTCACTCAGATCAGGAACTCCTTCCCTGCCGCCCCCTAAGTTTTGCCGGAGTCGAGGCCCAGGCACGGGGTGGAGGCGGAGGAACAGCGGTTCCTCGGTTTTCCACCCCCCTGGGCCTTTCCAATACAAGGAGGGGCTGTGCAGGATCACGAAAGGGGGGCGAACATGTTAATCTTTCGGGCGCCAAAGCGCCGTCATACCGTGTTATCAGGTCAAGCCGGCGCCACGACCGCCGAGTACGCGCTACTTGTAGGCTTCATCGCCACCGTCATAGTTGGAGTGGTCGGCTTGATTGGCCTGCAACTAATTCCGGGATTTCAAAACGCACTGGCCGGCCTGTAATGCGAAAATCAAAACCGGCCCCCACTGTTCGCAAGTTCAGAGAAAAGGGCGCAGTTGCCGTTGAGTTCGCTCTTATTCTTCCCATTTTCCTGGCGCTTATTTTCGGCATAGTGGAATACGGCAGAGCCTTCAGTATCCAGGTTTCCATGGCAGAGGGTGCCCGCGAAGCGGCGCGGTACACGGCGATCCACTACAAGGATGCCGGGGTCTTGGCGGCGGCAAAGCAAAAGGCAATCGATGCGGCACCCATCGCCGACTTGCAGCCCGGAGAGATCACCATCAGTACCTGCGGGCCAAATCTGGACGCCGTCGTCTTAATCACAGCCAACACCGCGTACCTGACGGGATTGCCGACGCTGCTTCCCTTCCTCCCGGACTTTATGAGCATTTCAGCAAAGGGGGTCATGCGATGCGGAGGTTAGCCAGGAGGCCGGCGGTTGACAACAACGAAAACGAACGGGGTGTAATTGCTCCGCTCACGGCCCTACTCATGGTAGTCCTCATGGGATTCGGAGCTCTTGCCGTCGACGTCGGTGCAATGTACTCGGAGAGAGCACAGCTGCAGAACGGCGCTGACTCAGCAGCACTCGCAATCGCGCAGGCCTGCGAAAAAGTTGCATCTACGGCGCCATGCGCCGCCGATCAAAGAGCCCAGGCTGCTCCGTTCGCAAACGGCAACGCCCTCGACGGTTCAAGCAATGTCGTTTCGGCAACGGTTGCGACAACCAGCACTATCGGCACCGTGGACGTTACAACGGAGACGCCCGCCGGCGCGGGTGGGGAGCACTTTTCTCTTTATCTGGCCCGCGTTCTCGGAATCAACTCCGTGGAAATCCGCGCATCGGCCCAGGCACGATGGTTCTTTCCGACCAAGGGGCGCACCATTCTGCCGCTTGTTTTTTCGCCCTGCGAGTTCGTCGATGACGGCCAGCCGCACAAGATCCTGATCCAGGGCGGCGGGCAAGACTGCAACGGGCTTAATCCGTCGAATCAAGCCTACCAAGGTGGATTCGCGTGGCTCCTGCCGAACGGTACGGAACCGTGCGAAGTCAATGCGGAGATCGGGGTCTGGAGCAACGGCAGCACCGGCGCCGCCGTTCCAAACGGATGTATGGCTTTATTCGAAACTTCGAGTCTGGCGGGAACAACGGTCGCACTTCCCGTGTACTCGATCACCAATGGCCTTCAAGGCAGTAACGCCAAATACATGATCTCCAAGTGGGCGGGCTTCAAGATCCTCGCCTGGAATCTGACGGGCCAGGCAAAATACGACCCTGCCGGCGTCTTCCAAGGCAGCCAAAAGGGAATCTACGGGACGTTCGTCGGGTACGCGGCAGATCCGGGAGTTTTCACTGGTACGTCGTCCACACCAACCGGCACCGTTTTTGGCATCGAACTCACGAATTAATCCATTCGAAGGGGACTGAAAATTGAAAACACGCCTACTGGGAGGCATCGTCGCATTCGTGCTGGCAATAGTTGGCACAGTCTTACTGGTCTCATACGTTTCAGCATCGGAGGCGAGGGCCCAAAAGGACCTGCAGCCGGTTGAGGTACTCGTTGTTCAAGAACAGGTTGCGAAGGGCGCTGATCTCGAAAAGGTCAGGAGCGCAGTGAAGTTGACCTCGCTACCTTCGGCCTCGGTGCCAAACGGCGCCCTCAAGAGCCTGGAAGGCTTGAACGGGAGGGTCGCCGCAGTGGATCTGCTGCCAGGCGAAGCACTGCTGGGGGCCCGGCTGGCTGAACCTGAAAGCCTGTCCGCGCCAGGCTCAGTTCCGGTTCCGAAGGGAATGCAGGAGATCTCGGTTCAGTTGGAAGCCCAGAGGGTGGTCGGCGGGCGCATCGCAGCCGGCGACACCGTGGGCATCGTCGTCCTATTCGACAAGGGAGCCGTGAAAGACGCACCGGCCGTCGAGTCCGGGCAGCAGATTTTTCACAAAGTCTTGGTAACGAGCGTCCAGCGTTCCCTCGCGAAAACTGCTGGAGCGGCTACGGAAGGTACCGCAACTGAGGAGCAGGCCAATACGGAATTGCCCACCGGTCAGTTGATCGTAACCTTTGCCCGCAATGATACCGATGCCGCGAAGATCGCGTTCGGGGCCAACTTCGGAACCTTGTGGCTGACCAAAGAACCCGCTTCCGCAACCCAAGGCGCCCCGTTCGTTGTCAAGAAGCCGGAGCTCTACCGATGAGCAGATTCGTAGCCATCACAGCAGACCCCGACTTCGAAGCCCGTGCCAGGCAAGCGGCATCCCGTCTGCGCGGAACGTTCCACGGAATCGTGGCCAACTTCCTACCGCCGGGCCCGGACGACGTCCTCCGCATGCTCTCCGGCGATCTCGTCGAAGTCATCCTGCTGGGACCGGGCCTCCCGGTGGATGACTCCCTGAGGCTCGCCAGTCTCTTCGACCTCCAGTACCCGGAGATCAGCGTAGTGCTGGTGACCGCCAGTGATTCCAGTGTTGCCTTGCCTGCCATGCGGGCGGGCATCAGGGACCTCCTGGAACCTGGCGCCGACGTAGACGCCATCCACATCATGCTTGAACGAGCCAGCCTTGCAGCTGCGGGACGCCGGCGCGGCCTCGGGAACAGCGTCGAACCGCTCAGTGGAAACGGAAGAATTATCGCCGTCATGTCGCCGAAAGGCGGTGTGGGGAAAACCACCGTCACCACCAACCTCGCGGTCGGACTCGCAAAATTGGCTCCCATGGGCGTTGTGGTGGTCGATCTGGACCTGCAGTTCGGGGACGTGGCGTCCGGACTTAAGCTTGAGCCGGAGAAGACAATCGCGGATGCCGTCAAAGGGGCGGCCGCCGGCGACAGCCTGGTGCTCAAGTCCTACCTCACGCTGCATCCGTCAGGCATCTACGCACTGTGTGCGCCCCTGAATCCCATGGAAGCGGATCAAATAACTGGGGAACAGGTTTCCAGGCTACTTGTGCAGCTGGCCAGCGAATTCAAATATGTGGTGGTGGACACCGCTCCGGGACTCGGCGAACACGTTCTCGCGACCCTTGAAGAAGCCACGGACGGCTTGTGGGTTTGCGGCATGGACATACCGAGCATCAAGGGCCTCCGGACGGGATTTTCACTCCTGACAGAGCTCGGTCTGCTACCCCCCAACCGGCATTTGGTGCTCAACTTCGGCGATCGCCGAAGCGGCCTGACGCTTCAGGACGTCGAGGCCACAGTCGGATGCCCAGTGGATGTGGTGCTCCCCCGGTCACATGCAGTGCCTTATTCGACGAACAAGGGGATACCCCTGCTACAGGAGACCTCAAGGGATTCCGTGGCAAAGGGCCTGCGAAAGCTCGTCGAGCGGTTTGACCCGAATTGGGAGCAGCGGCCACACAAGAAACTTCACCGAAGGGCGGTAGTCCAATGACACTTGCAGATCGTTTTGAAGCCGTCCGCGGTCAGGCAGGCCAGCAGACAGTTACCCGTAAGACTGAGATCCCGTGGTCAGGAATGGCACAGAACGAGTCAGCCTGGAATGAACCAGCCGTCAAGGATCACAGCGCTGAAGCCAACGACGCTTTGTCAGCGGTAAAGGACCGCGCCGGCGCGGCGCTGTATGAGCGCATGGGAAGCCGGATCGCGGATTCCTCGCTGGATGAAGCTGAGTTGCACGACTACGCCAAAACCGAATTGCGCACCATTATCGATGCGGATGAGATTCCGCTCTCCTCAGGCGAACGGCAGCGTCTGGTTCAGGAGATCCTCGATGATGTCATTGGCCTCGGCCCGCTACAGAAATTCCTTGCTGATGACGCGGTGACGGAAGTAATGGTCAACGGCCCGGACAAGATCTATGTGGAACGCGGCGGCAAACTCTTCCTGACCAGCTCCCGCTTCACGTCCGAGGAGCACTTGCGGCGGATTATCGAGCGGATAGTCACCAAGGTAGGGAGAAGAATCGACGAATCGTCTCCCCTTGTGGATGCTCGCCTTTCCGACGGGTCGCGTGTCAACGCAATCATCCCGCCCTTGGCCGTCAACGGATCGTCGCTGACCATCCGAAAATTCGGCCAGGTGCCGCTTGCTGTCAACGATCTCATAGGGTTTGGCACGATCTCCCCTGAGATGGCCGAACTTTTGAATGCCTGCGTCCACGCCCGCCTCAACATCATCGTTTCCGGAGGCACCGGGACGGGCAAGACGACCCTGCTTAATGTCTTGTCTTCCTTTATTCCCGCCGATGAGCGAATCGTCACGATAGAGGACGCCGTCGAGCTTCAACTGCAGCAGGAACATGTTGTCAGGCTTGAAAGCCGTCCTAGGAACATCGAAGGCAAGGGCGAGATCAGCATCCGAGATCTTGTCCGAAACTCCTTGCGCATGCGCCCGGACAGAATCGTCATTGGCGAAGTCCGCGGCGGCGAGTCGCTGGACATGCTTCAGGCCATGAACACCGGCCATGACGGTTCGATCTCGACCGTGCACGCGAACACCCCTCGGGATGCCATCGCGAGACTCGAGACGCTGGTCCTCATGGCCGGGATG
The DNA here is from genome assembly GCF_056406175.1 of Arthrobacter sp. P1_D12. Taxonomy (NCBI): domain Bacteria; kingdom Bacillati; phylum Actinomycetota; class Actinomycetes; order Micrococcales; family Micrococcaceae; genus Arthrobacter; species Arthrobacter sp. P1_D12. The sequence goes on along the minus strand of NZ_JBFUAR010000005.1, from coordinate 248,178 downwards.
GACCTTCCCCTGAGGGCGATCCGCGAGCAGATCGCCTCGGCGGTAAACCTCATTGTGCACATTTCGCGCCTGCGGGACGGAACGAGGCGAGTCACGCACGTCACGGAAGTCCAGGGGATGGAAGGCGACGTCGTTACGCTTCAAGACGCTTTCATGTTCGACTACAGCGCGGGGATGGACGCGAACGGCCGGTTTTTGGGACGGCCGATTCCCACCGGTGTCAGACCGCGCTTTGTGGATCATTTCGCGGAATTGGGCATTACCCTTTCCCCGTCCGTCTTCGGGAATTCGCCGATCGGCGGTGGTTACCGGTGACCGGCGACAGCCCGCTTCTGTTGTTTCTGGGGGTTCTGCTTTGCTTTGCCTCGCTGGTGTTCGTCTTTGTCGTGGCACTTCGTGGGCGGGAATCCAATATCGATTTGTCGCGCAGGAGACCTGGTGTTGCGGAGCAACCGTCGGTCCTCACCCGGGTTGCGACATCAGCATCTTCCTTTGTCGACCAAAATGTCAGCCGGAATGCCGGCATAGGTTCCGCCAACTCGTTGGAGGAAGCAGGGCTGCGCATGCGCCAGGCAGACTACATTCTCCTGCTCGGATGCATCGCCGTGACGGCGGGGGTCGCCGGCTATGTTTTGGCGGGTCTCGGACTGTCGCTGCTTTGCGTACTGTTGACGCCCATTGGCGGCATGCTGTTCCTGAACGTTAGGGCTAGCAACCGTCGCGCGAAGTTCGAATCGCAGCTTGGAGACACCCTGCAGATGCTCTCCGGCGGACTGCGGGCTGGACACAGTCTGCTTCGAGCCGTGGACGCTGTTGCGCGGGAGTCAGATGTGCCGACGTCGGAGGAATTCGCACGGCTGGTCAACGAGACCAGGCTCGGGCGGGATCTGAAAGAATCCATGGCCGACTCGGCTCGACGAATGAGAAGCGAGGATTTCGACTGGACGGCCCAAGCGATTGAGATTCACCGGGAAGTCGGCGGTGACCTAGCCGAAGTGCTCGACCACGTAGGCGAGACCATCCGCGAACGGATGCAGATCAAAGGCCAAGTGAAATCTCTCAGCGCCGAGGGCAAGCTATCAGCCTACATCCTCATCGCTTTGCCGGTAGGGATTTTCTTGTTCCTTAGCTTCTCGAACCCAGGCTACCTCGGCGTCCTTTACACCAATGTGATCGGCTGGATCATGCTCGGGGTCGCAGTTGTGCTGCTGGCTCTCGGGTCCTTTTGGCTAAGCCGTGTCGTCAAGATCAAGTTCTAGGGGGAACAAGCATGAGCGTAATGGCCTGGTTCATCGTGGCAATCATCGTTGTTCCTTGTTCGGCAATGGTTTGGGCACTGATCTCCGTCGACCGAACAGGCTTGGCTGCCGTCCGCAGCAATCTGGGACTAAGTAAGGGAGTATCAGCGGACGCCCCGGGTGGGGTCGACACTCCAAAGTTCGCGCGGTTGGGCCAGCGTTTGGCTCCGAAGGGATATCCAGCATGGCTGGACAAATTACTCGCCAAGGCGGGAAGGCCAGCGAAAATGCCGCTGGAGCGGCTTCTGGTGGTCAAACCAGCGCTCGCCTTGGTGGCCGGTCTTTTGGGGATCTTGTATGTCGCCAAAACACCCACGGGCACAACGATTCTGTTGGCGTTGTTCGTGACGGTGCTTGCGTACTTCGTTCCCGACCTGCTTCTGCACTCCCAGGGTTCGAAGCGGCAGGAAGCCATCGAGCTTGAGCTGCCCAGCACCCTGGACCAAATGCTGATTTCGGTTGAGGCCGGACTCGGCTTTGAATCGGCAATGGCGCGCGCGGGCCAGAATGGAAACGGCCCGCTCGCCGCGGAACTCCTCCGGACCCTGCAAGACATGCAAGTCGGCCGGAGCCGCCGGGAAGCATACCTCGCGATGGCGGACCGCACCGCAGCGCCAGACCTGCGGAGCTTCGTGCGGGCCATTGTCCAGGCTGATGTGTACGGCATCGCCATCGCCGGCGTCCTTCGGACGCAGGCCAAGCAAATGAGAATCAAGAGACGGCAGCGTGCTGAGGAGAAGGCGATGAAGCTTCCCATCAAGGTGCTGTTCCCCCTCATGCTTTGCATCCTGCCCGTACTCTTCATCGTCATCATCGGACCTGCTGTCATCAACATCATCGCGGCCTTCTCCAATATGTAGGAGAAACCAAAGAGGCGAACATAGCGCCCCAATGACAGGACCCCCTCGGCGCCCAGAGCCGAGGGGGTCCGTCATGTGTCCCGGCTTATGCCTCCGCAGTTCAATCGCAGCATTCACGCAGAAAATGTACAGAAAATGTGCAGTTTGGGAAGCCTTAGCACAGGTTGTGGCAAGCAGCGTAACTTTTGACGAATCGCGTTGCTAGTTTTCTGGCAGAGCTGGTGCAGGACCAGCCACCGACTCGCTCAGGAGCTCACGTGCTTTCACTCATTGCAACCCTTCAGACCCTCGGCTTCGCCGCTAAGGACCGCCTTCGCGGCGAGAAAGGCGCAACGGCTGTCGAATACGGCATCATGGTCGCCCTCATCGCCGTAGCCATCATCGTCGCCGTCACTGCGCTGGGTGGCCAGTTGAGCGACCTCTTCGATAACATCACGACTCGGCTGACTCCCCCGGCGGCCGGGTAGCACCCGGCTCTAATTCGGGACATACCGATCGGTGCGGTGAAGGGTGGCATTCCTTCACCGCACCGTTCGTCGCGTCCACCCCCTAGGCAGCCACCGTTCAATCCGAAGAAGAGGTCGCCACACATGCGCGAGGGCAGGGAACACGGAGCTGTCGCCGTGGAGTTCGCGCTTTTGGCGCCCGTACTGATCATGCTGCTGCTCGGCATCATGGAATTCGGCCGCGCCTACAACGCGCAGGTCACGCTCTCAAGTGCCGCCCGCGAAGGCGTGCGGGTCATGGCAATCGGTAACAACCCCACGGCGGCCCGCGCGGCGGCCAAGAATGCCGCCACAGGGCTACAACCCGGGCTGACAGACGCAAGCTTCACCATCAGCCCGGCTAGCTGCATCACAGGTCAACAAGTGACCTTCAAGATCACTTACACCCTCTCCACCATTACGCGCATCGCTGGACCGTTCCCGATGGAGGGCCAAGGAGTCATGCTATGCGGCGGCTAGGTGAAGTCCCCCCGCCCAGGGACGATGAGCGCGGGGCCATCAGCATCCTCGTCGCCGTTCTCATGGTGACGCTGCTGGGCTTCGCCGCCCTCGCCGTCGACGTCGGGATGCTCTATGCGGAACGGACCCAGCTCCGAAACGGGGCGGATGCCGCCGCTCTTGCCATCGCTCAGAAATGCGCCCGCAACATCAACGATATCGATTGCGCTGACACATCCCCGCTGGCACGAAACCTGGCAAACGGAAACGCTGGCGACGGCGCAAGCAACATAGCGTCTTTCGTTGTAGACAAGGCAACGGGCACAGTAAAAGTGCGAGCCGGGGCGCAGCAAGCCGGGCAGTCGCCCAACCGCGTTTCCCTTTTCTTCGCCCGGGCGTTTGGGATCAATGACGCCGCTGTGACCGCCGACGCCACCGTGCAGTGGGGCCGCCCAGTGGCGGGTCCGACGGCGTTCCCCATCGCCTTCTCCGTTTGCCAGGTGAAGGACCACGTCGACGGCGGATTGCAGCTTCTGGTGAGCCATGGCAGCAAAGGCGAGCCGAGCTGCAATTATGGACCGTCCGGAGCCGTCGTTCCGGGTGGCTTCGGCTGGCTACTGCGCCCCTCGGGTACCTGTGCCGGAATCGTTAACGCCGCAGATTGGGCCCCCGGCGATCCAGGCAACAGCTATCCCGGCGTATGCGATGATCAGTTGCGGGCTTGGGCTGCCGACATCACAGCCGGAAAGAACGTGACTGTACTGCTCCCGATCTTCGATCAGGTGGCCGGTACGGGAGCCAGCACCAGCTACAAACTCGTTTCTTTTGCAGCTTTCCTGGTCAAGGGGTGGAGTTTCAACGGCAATACGTTTCCCCGCACTTTTCACAACAAGGCTCCTGACGTCCCGTTGGGATTGGCTTGCGACGGGAGCTGCACTGGGGTCATCGGCAGCTTCGTCCACTACGTCTCCCTCGATAAGGCCTACACCTACGGGACACCGGAGGACTTCGGTGCCGGCGTCGTCAAGCTCACGCAATGATTCCTCAGCACCACAGATACGTTAACCAGGTCGGGAGCAGTTCTTGAAGTCACGCTTATTGGCCGGTATCGCCGCCGTGGTCCTGGCCCTCGTCGGAGCTGTCCTGGTGGTGTCCTACGCCAGCGGTGCGGACGAGCGAGCCGTCAAGGCCCTCAAGCCTGTGGATGTACTCGTGGTGGCGAAGCCCGTCCCGGCGGGCACCGCCGTGGAAAGCCTCCTGCCCTTCCTGACCGCCCAGAAGCTTCCGGGCACCGCCGTGGCCAAGTCCGCGCTGCATAGCCTCGAAGGCTTGGCCGGGACGGTCACCGCCGTCGAGCTGCTTCCGGGTGAGCAACTTCTCTCGGAACGACTGACCGCGCCGGAAACCCTGCAGTCCAGCGGATCCGTGCCAGTGCCGGAGGGGCTTCAGGAGATCTCTTTCCAACTGGATCCCCAGCGAGTTGTCGGCGGACGGCTCACGGCCGGAGACCACATCGGCATCTTCATCTCGTTGAAAGATGGCGGCATCGAGGCGACGCCGGACAAGGAGACGACTCAGCTGACCCTCCACAAGGTCCTGGTGACGGCCGTGCAGCGGGCTGCCAGCGCCGCCCCGTCTCCCGAGCCCACAGAAGGCGGATCCGGCGCCCCGGTCGAGGATACGTCGCTGCCAACCGGTTCGTTGCTGTTGACAGTAGCGGTGAGCGACGTGAATGCGACCAAGATCGTTTACGGCTCCGAATTCGGCACGCTCTGGCTGAGCAAGGAGCCGGTCACTGCCAAGGACAGTGGCCGGCCTGGAATCATGACGAAACCGGAGGTCTACAAATGAGCCGTTTTGTACTGATCACACCCAATGCCGACTTCGATTCCCGCGTGCGTCTGGCCCTGGCCGGAAGCCTACCGGGCGGTCTGCAGACCTTCGCCTTCGTCAATCCTGCAGATCCCGAAGAGTTGTTCGCGAAGCTTGACCAGCAGCGTCCMGAGGTCCTAATTCTTGGACCAGATGTACCCGTCGATGATGCCCTGCGTTTGGCCACGATCTTTGACGTTCAGCTTTCCGAGCTCAGCGTTATCCTTGTGGGTGAACCGGATCCCGATTTCTTACTGCTGGCCATGCGCGCCGGCATCCGAGATATTCTCAGCCCACACGCCGACGCTGCCCAGATCCGGGTCATGCTCGAACGAGCATGCCAGTCCTTTGCCAGCAAGAACAGGTCCGCCGCCGTTCAGCTACCGGACGCCCCGAAAGGTCTGGTGATCGGCATCTTCTCGCCCAAAGGCGGAGTAGGCAAAACCACAATTGCCACCAACATCGCCATCGGGTTGGGGCAGGTGGCCCCGATGAGCGTTGTCATCGTGGATCTGGACCTCCAGTTCGGAGACGTCGCCTCGGGGTTGTACCTCCGCCCGGAGCACAGCGTGACCGACGCTGTTTCCCCCGCGGCGAGCCACGATTCGCTGGTACTTAAGGCATTCCTGACCGTGCACCCGGGCAATATCTATGCTCTCTGCGCACCCAGGAGCCCCGAAGAAGCGGACAACATCACACCCGAGCAGGTGACGCGCCTGCTCGGGCAGCTCGCGGAACAGTTCCAATATGTCATCGTGGATACGGCCCCCGGTTTGCCGGAGGTGGGCTTGGCTGCCATGGAGCAATGCACGGACATTGTCTGGGTGACCGCCATGGACGTTCCCAGCATCCGGGGACTGAGATCCGGCCTCGAAATCCTCCGGCGCTTGGACCTTCAGCCGGAGACGCGTCATGTGGTCCTCAACATGGCAGACTCCAAGTCCGGCCTCAGCGTCCAGGACGTTGAGGCGACCATAGGTGCGCCCGTTGATATCAGCATTCCCCGTTCCAAGGCTGTGGCTTTCTCCACGAACAGGGGCATACCGCTACTCCAGGAGAGTCGCAAGGACCCGGCCGTCAAGGGGCTGCGGCAGCTGGTTGAACGGTTCGATCCGGCGTGGCGTGCCAGGGCAAAGAAAAAACTGCACCGCAGAGTGGTGGTCCAGTGAAACTCTCTGAACGGCTCGCCGCTGCTGAGGACGGGTCCGCTGCCGCCTCTAGACCCGCTCCGGAGTCCATTCCAGCAACCCGTGCCTCACCACCTCGAAGACTCACGGCCCCCGCGACCGCGGAACGCCAGCGCACGCCTATCGCAGCCCCCAGTTTTGAAGAGCGCGCAGACGCACACCGGCCCTTTGGCCAGCAGCCGGTGGATGTCTTCGCGGCACTTAAGCAGCGCGCCGCGACCGCCCTGTTTGAGCGCATGGGTGCGCGTTTCAACGATTCCGCCATCAAGGAAGATGATTTGCGCTCCTCCGCCCGGGAAGAACTCACCCGTATCATCGACGCGGAACAGGTCCCACTGTCAGGAGAGGAACGCCTCCGGCTGGTCCAGGACGTGGCGGACGATGTGCTGGGTTACGGACCGCTGCAGCGGCTCCTCGATGATTCCGCGGTGACGGAGATCATGGTCAATGGCATGGACCAGATCTACGTTGAGCGTCACGGCAAGCTCACGCTCACCGAGTCCCGATTCAGTTCCGAAGACCACTTGCGCAAGGTGATCGAGCGCATTGTCTCCAAGGTGGGACGCCGCATCGATGAATCGTCCCCTCTCGTGGATGCACGCCTGGAAGACGGTTCCCGCGTAAACGCCGTCATTCCGCCGCTTGCGGTGGGCGGCTCCTCGCTTACCATCCGAAAATTCAGCAAAGTTCCGCTCACGGTCCAAAACCTCATCGAGTTCGGCACCCTGACACCTGAGATGGCGGAGCTCCTCAATGCCTGTGTCAAGGCAAAGCTCAACATCATCGTCTCTGGCGGTACCGGCACCGGCAAGACCACACTGCTCAACGTGCTCTCATCGTTTCTCCCACATGACGAGCGCATCGTGACGATCGAGGACGCCGTCGAACTCCAAATCCAGCAGCGCCACGTCGTGCGGCTGGAAAGTCGACCGCCCAATACTGAAGGCAAGGGCGAGGTCACCATCCGTGAGCTGCTGCGGAACTCTCTGCGTATGCGCCCGGACCGCATCGTGGTGGGCGAGGTCCGCGGCGGCGAATCGTTGGACATGTTGCAGGCAATGAACACGGGCCATGACGGCTCGCTGTCCACGGTGCACTCAAACTCGCCACGGGACGCCGTCGCTCGTCTGGAAACCCTGGTCCTGATGGCGGGAATGGACCTGCCGCTCCGCGCCATCCGGGAGCAGATCGCCTCCGCCGTCAATCTCATCATCCAGATCTCCCGACTGCGCGACGGCACCCGCCGCATCACCCATGTCACCGAGGTGCAGGGCATGGAAGGGGACATCGTCACCCTGCAGGACGCCTTCGTCTTCGACTACTCGGCCGGTGTGGACGCGCACGGTCGTTTCCTCGGCAAGCCCGTCCCCACCGGGATCCGTCCGCGGTTCATCGACCGCTTCGAGGATTTTGGCATCCATGTCTCACCGGGTGTGTTTGCCGCTCCCTTGGTGCCGACCGGAAGGCCGTGAGCCGACCTTGACCATATTGCCCATTGGCGTTGGCCTGTTCTCGTCTGCCCTGTTCGTGCTCGGTTTCGTCTTGCTCGCCCCTCGAAGGGCACGTGTGCCGCTGGACCGGCGCCAACCCGCTCAGAACCAGCCGGACTCGCAGCTGACCCGGTTTGCCGGCTCGGCGGTCCATCTCGTCGACGGATACTTCGCACAGCGAAAAGTGCGGCTCTTCAGCAGGGAAGCACTGGAAAACGCGGGCCTGCGGATGGGGCAGTCCGACTTCTTTGTGCTGGTGCTGGCTGGCGCCTTCGTCGGTGCATTGGCAGGCTTCGTAGTCGCGGGCCCGTTGTTGGCAGTCCTGTTCGTGCTGCTGGCGCCGTTGGCGGGGCACCTCGTGATCGGCTACCTCACGAGCAAACGCCGTATCATGTTTGACCAGCAACTCGGCGACACACTTCAGTTACTCTCCGGCGGCCTCAGGGCCGGCCACAGCATCCTACGCGCCATTGACGCGGCCGCAGTTGAATCGCAAAGTCCCACTGCGGAAGAGATGCGCAGGATCATCACTGAAACGAGCCTCGGCCGGGATCTCCAGTCATCCCTCTCCGATGCAGCAGAACGGATGCGGAGCGACGACTTTGTCTGGATAGCCCAGGCCATCCAAATAAACCGGGAAGTGGGCGGGAACCTGGCCGAAGTCCTGGACCAGGTGGGCGAAACCATCCGCGAGCGCAGCGAAATCAAGGGTCACATCAAGTCCTTGGCTGCCGAGGGAAAGTTCTCCGCGTACATCCTGATGGCGATGCCGTTCGGCATTGTAGCGATGCTCATGCTGGCTAACCCAGCCTATATGAACTCCATGTTCACCCACCTGCTGGGTTGGATCATGATTGGCGCGTCCTTCATCATGATGACCATCGGCGGTTTGTGGATGCGCAAAATCATCGATCTGAAGTTTTGAGGTACCCATGGACCCCTCGGTACTGCTCGCCCTGCTCCTGGTCTCCCTGCCGCTCGGGTATCTCGTCTGGTCAGCGCTCTCCGTCGATCGAAAGTCCCACCGGGCCATCCGCGAGCTGCTCGCAGCAGGGGCGGAGACCGCTGAGTTCACCGAGGCACAGCGGACGACGCTGCTGGAGCGGATCGGTTACCGTCTGACGCCGGTCGGATATGTCCACAAACTCGATAAGCTGCTTTCCCTAGCTGGCCGCCCCACGTCCCTTCCTCTCGGACGTGTGCTGGCGGCCAAGCCCCTGCTGGGCCTGGCCGGTGCCGTGCTGGGGTTCTACCTCAGCGCCACAGGTTCCACACCCATCATTAAGCTGGTGGGCCTCTTAGTGGTTCTGCTGGGCTATTTCATCCCCGATCTGATGCTCTACAGCAAGGGGCAGGAGCGCCAGACGGCCATGCAGCTGGAACTGGCCAACACCCTTGACCAGATGCTCATCTCCGTGGAAGCTGGGCTGGGCTTCGAAGGAGCCATGGCGCGCGCCGGCGAGAACGGCAAGGGTCCCCTCGCCGAGGAACTCGTCCGAACGCTGCAGGACATGCAGGTCGGCCGGAGCCGCCGCGAGTCCTACCTGGCCCTCGCGGAGCGGACCAGCATCCCGGAGCTGCGCAGCTTTGTCCAAGCCGTTGTGCAGGCGGATACCTACGGTATCGCAATCAGTAGGGTCCTCCGGATCCAAGCCAAGGTAATGCGGGTCAAGCGGCGGCAGCGGGCCGAGGAGAAGGCGATGAAGCTCCCGGTCATGATCCTGTTCCCGCTGCTGTTCTTCATCTTTCCCGTGCTCTTTATTGCCATCCTTGGCCCAGCCATCATCAACGCGATAGACACCTTCAGCGGCGGATAGCTGCATGAGGGCACCTGAGGAGTCCGAACTACAGGGCAGAACCCGGGAATGCACCCGAAAAGCCACAATTTTGCCACAGGAAACTCCGGAGTTGGAAACACGGAGCCGGCGCAGCAAGTAGCGTGGGCACATGTCTTTCCAAGGTACGCCAGACGACGGCGATTCAAATACCGGTTCCTCCGCCGACAGCACCACGCCTGGTTCCGGCGCGGCCCCAAAGGCGACCGTACAAGTTGTGAGCCCGATCGTGGACCCGTCCGCCCTCAAGGAACTCGAATCACAGCTGGACAGCCCTGCCGTGGCCAAAGGATTCGCGAGGGACTATGCAAGGATGTGGGACCAGCGCTATCAATCCCTGGCGACGTCCCTTGATAGCGGTGACGAGACCGCAGCACTGGACGCAATCCTGAGCTTGAAGACGTCCTCTGCGATGGTCGGCGGCGTCCGTCTGGCCGAGCTAGCCAGAGAGCTTGAGGACGCCATTCGCACCCACGACGCACACCTCGCGCGGTTGCTCCTGCGGGAAGTCGCGGAGAGTGGAAACCACACCGTGGACGAACTGCAGCTCAGGCACAACCTCCGGGATAGCTAGTCCGCGGCCGGCGTGAGGCGGTACCCAACGCCACGGACGGTCTGGAGCCAGCGGGGTTGCAGCGGATCCTCCCGCAGCTTGCGACGCAGGTTGCCGATGTGTACTTCGACGGCACGCTCATCGGACTCACTGATATAGGCATCCGCGCTGTAGTGCTGACCCCGCACTACCCGCACCAGATCAGTCTTCGACCGGACGGCACCTGCCCCTTTCAACAGGGCATGCAGGAGATCGAATTCACTGCGCGTGAGGCTGGCAGGAATGCCATCCACGGTGACCGAACGGGTGTGCGGGTTCAGTATCAGGCCGTTGTGCCGTAATTCCGAATCGTGGGTCAGGTCAAGTGCCTTCGACGGAACCGTTTCCGGGTCCGCGGGCTTGGCCTCCGGGCCGTCCTGCCGAGGCCGGCGCATCATCGCAGCTATCCGGGCTCGGAGCTCGCGCGGCCGGAACGGTTTGGTCATGAAATCATCGGCACCGGTATGCAGTGCGGTCAGAGTGTCCAACTCGTCCGTCCTCGCCGTCAGCATGACCACGTAGGCATCGCTGAACTGTCGAATTCGGCGTAGGACTTCAAAGCCGTCAATATCGTTGAGGCCAACGTCCAAGGTGACAACGTTGGCCTTCTGATTCCGCACGACCTCGACCCCCTCGCGACCGCTCGCTGCGCCGTGGACGTCAAATCCCGCCTGGCTCAATACCGCTTCCACGAGATGACGCACATCGTCATCGTCCTCCACAACTACGGCGACTCCCAAGTCAGTCATGGTCCCCCTCACATCTGATGCGCCACCTACCCCCATAGCGGCCGCGTCGCTACTGCTGTGCAATCATGATTCGCCAGCATTGCTAGAGTACCTACGCTATAGCGCCAACGACCGTTTAGGCACAGTCGCGGCAATATATTTTCGTAACTTGTCAAGTTAACGTGACGAATGCTGTTAAATAAGAGTAGCGAGGAAGGGGCGCGGCTTCATTGAGTAAACAGCACCTGGTCCGGAACCCGGCAGGTTACTTTGCGGCTTTCCCGCCGCGTGTGCAGGTTGCCCTATGCCAGCTTCCGCTCACACTGGCGATGACGGCTGTGGCGCTTGCAGCGCCCGGGGGCTGGCCCGGCCTCTTCGAGACTGGCCTGTGCCGGGCTGCCTTTGCGCTCCTTCTGGCCCTCCTCCTGGCCTGCCTTCTGGTGCCCTGGCATCGGTTCGGGCCCTATGCTCCGCTCGCCATCCCCGTGCTCGACTTAGCCGCGATCTGCCTCGTCCGCAGTGGCAGCGTCGAAGGCCTGCCCGATCTCGGCATCTTGGCCGTCCTTCCGGTCCTCTGGGTCACGGCCTCCCGTTTGTCCGGTCCGGCCATCGTCTCGATCAGCTTCTTCGGGCCCCTGCTGACCGGCCTGCCGTGGTTGCTCAACGGCGGCTCAACCCCGGACCGAATCGCGGCCGCCGTTCTCCTGCCATTCATCACATTGGCAGTGGCCATCGCCCTGCGGGTTACGCGGCAACAGTTGACTGGGCGCCTGGCAACCCAACTCCACGCCGGCTGCGAACGCGAACGACTGCTCAATGACGAAGTGTCCGGCCTGATCGATGCCCTGGCGGCCAAGGACGACGTGCTTTCCACCGTCTCCCACGAGTTCCGGACCCCCTTGACATCGATTATCGGCAATTTGGATCTAGCCCTCAGCGACTCGGAACATTTGTCCGCTCAGGCCCTCCGCCGCCTCGAGGTTGCGCAACGAAACGCCGAACGACTCCTCGCCCTTGTCTCGGATCTGCTGATGTCCGCCAACTCGGCTGTCCATGTCCATCCCCTGCGGACCGACCTGGCGAGCCTCGTGGAGGCGAGCCTGGGTTCGGCTCACGCACACGCCCAGGCTTCCCAGGTCACGCTCTCGATGGAGGTGCCGGCGCCGCTATGGGCGCACGTAGACCCGCTCCGGATCAGCCAGGCGCTGGATAACCTCATTTCCAACGCCATCAAATATTCCCCCAATGGCGGCAATGTGCGCGTCTCCGCCAGCACCGAGGGAGACCGGGTGCTGCTGCACGTGGAAGATGACGGATTGGGGATGACAGCCGCCGACGCAGAACGAGTCTTCACACGGTTCTTCCGAAGCCCTGCGGTGCGGGACGGTTCCATCCCCGGGGCCGGGCTCGGGTTGTCGATCACGAAGGCGATCGTGGAGCGCCATGGCGGCTCCATTTCCTGCAACACCCTCCTCGGATCCGGAAGCACCTTCACGCTGGAGCTCCCTGCGAAAGGCACCGCGCCGGCTTACTCGCAGCCGGCGTTCCCATAGCCGCGTTCCAGGTCTGGATTTAGGCCCGCAGTGCCCGCGTCAGTTCGGCCCGGGCCAGCATGCCGCTCTCTGTCGGGTAGGCCACTTCCTCGAGCACCAGCGGGTGCGGGGCTGCGAGCACGGAGCGGGCGTCGCGCTGCCGGGCGAGGAGCCGCTCGTAGAGCCATTCCGGGGCCTCTTCGCCCTCCCCCACGTACAACGCCGAGCCCACCAGGGAGCGGACCATGTTGTGGCAGAACGCGTCAGCCTGAACGGTGACGACAATGACGCCGTCGGTGCCGCGCGCGAATTCGAAGCGCTGCAGTTCACGGATGGTCGTGGCCCCCTCGCGGGGCTTGCAGTACGAGCGGAAGTCCTGCAGGCCCAGCAGCGGCGCGGCGCCCTCGTTGAGGAGACCGACGTCCAGCGGAACCTTGTGCCACAGGGTCGAGGCGCGTCCCAGTGGGTCCCACAGCGCGGGGCCGTCCGCGATCCGGTAGGAATAGCGGCGCCAGAGGGCGGAGAACCGGGCATCGAAGCCAACGGGTGCCACGCTCACCCGGTGCACCTCGATGGCGCCGCTGAGGTCGCCCAGGCCACGGCTCAAGGCACCGCGGATGCGGCGGAGCAGGGCGACGGCGGGATCCAGTTCGGCGCCCCGGTTCAGGCCCAGCCACTCCGCCTCGCTGAGGTCCAGGTGGACCACCTGGCCGCGGGCGTGCACCCCGGCGTCGGTGCGCCCGGCAACCGTGACCCGGACGGGGCGGCGGATCAGCAGCGCGAGGGCCTCCTCCAGGACGCCCTGGACGGTGCGCAGTCCCGGCTGCACGGCCCACCCGCTGAACGGGCCGCCGTCGTACGCCACATCCAGCCGGATACGCAAAAACCCGCCGCCCCCCAAGACGGGGGCAGCGGGTTTGAGCTCGTTCATAGACTTAAGTCTATAAGAAAGACTTAGCGAATTACTTCGCGTCCTTCTCGGACTCAGCGGCTGCTTCCTCAGCGGCCGGAGCCTCTTCGGTAGCGGCTTCGGTCTCAGCGACCGGAGCCTCTTCGGTCTCAGCAGCCTCTTCGGTCTCGGCAACCGGAGCTGCTTCGGCCTTTTCGGCGTCCTTCTTGTCGGCATCCTTCTTGTCAGCGTCGCGCTGGGCAGCAGAAGTAGCCTCGGCTACCACGGCCTGCTTTGCGGAAACCGGCTCGAGAACCAGTTCGATGACAGCCATGGGAGCGTTGTCGCCCTTGCGGTTGCCGATCTTGGTGATGCGGGTGTAGCCGCCATCGCGGTTTTCCACTGCCTGTGCAATGTCGGTGAACAGCTCGTGGACGACGCCCTTGTTGCTGATCAGGCCGAGTACACGACGGCGGGACGCGAGGTCGCCACGCTTGGCGAAAGTCACCAGGCGCTCGGCGTACGGCTTCAGGCGCTTGGCCTTGGTCACCGTGGTGGTGATCCGTTTGTGCTCGAAAAGTGCGGCGGACAGGTTCGCGAGCATAAGACGCTCGTGAGCCGCTCCGCCTCCGAGGCGCGGACCCTTAGCGGGGGTAGGCATTATAGTTTCTCCTCATTGGAAGCCGTTGGGCTGCGCACACCAGGGTGCATCCAGCCAGCCGGCCAAGATCTGTTGGTTAGAGCTCGTCGTCGCTGAACGCGGCGTCGTCCTCTTCGATGGCTGCGGCACGTGCTGCGAGATCGAAACCGGGAGGGGAGTCCTTGAGGGACAGGCCCAGTTCGACCAGCTTGGCCTTGACCTCATCGATGGACTTCGCGCCGAAGTTGCGGATGTCCATGAGGTCAGCCTCGGAGCGGGCAACGAGTTCACCCACGGTGTGGATGCCCTCACGCTTGAGGCAGTTGTAGGAACGGACCGTCAGGTCCAGATCCTCGATCGGCAGTGCCATGTCGGCTGCCAGGGCAGCGTCCGTCGGCGACGGACCGATCTCGATACCTTCAGCTGCGGTGTTCAGCTCGCGGGCCAGACCGAACAGTTCCACCAGGGTGGTACCTGCCGAAGCAACGGCGTCGCGCGGGGCGATTGCCTGCTTGGTCTCGACGTCGACAATGAGCTTGTCGAAGTCCGTGCGCTGCTCAACACGGGTAGCTTCCACGCGGAAAGTAACCTTCAGGACCGGCGAGTAGATCGAGTCGACCGGGATGCGGCCGATCTCGGAGTCGCCGGACTTGTTCTGAGCTGCCGAAACGTAGCCGCGACCGCGCTCGATGGTCAGTTCGAGTTCGAACTTGCCCTTCGAGTTCAGCGTGGCAATGTGCAGATCCGGGTTGTGGAATTCGACGCCGGCCGGCGGAGCGATGTCCGCGGCGGTGACGACTCCCGGTCCCTGCTTGCGCAGGTAAGCAACAACCGGCTCGTCGTGCTCGGAGGAAACCGACAGGTTCTTGATGTTCAGGATGATCTCGGTGACATCTTCCTTGACACCCGGAACCGTGGTGAACTCGTGCAGCACGCCATCGATCCGGATGCTCGTTACAGAGGCACCGGGGATGGAGGAGAGCAGGGTACGGCGGAGGGAGTTTCCGAGGGTGTAACCAAAGCCCGGCTCCAGCGGTTCGATGATGAACCGTGAGCGGTTTTCGGAGACGACCTCTTCGGAGAGGGTGGGGCGCTGTGCAATGAGCACTTAGGTTTCCTTTCGGCGAGCATCCGCTATATGACGCAACACAGGTGGTGGAAAGATCGGTCTGAAGACTTAMCGCGGCCGGGCCTGCCCGGACCGGTGAGGGTCCGGGCAAGCTCCTGGGCGCTGGAAAGCCTTAGACGCGGCGGCGCTTCGGCGGACGGCAGCCGTTGTGGGCGCTGGGGGTGACGTCCTGGATGGAGCCAACCTCGAGGCCAGCGGCCTGCAGCGAGCGGATGGCGGTTTCGCGTCCGGAACCCGGTCCCTTGACGAACACGTCAACCTTGCGCATGCCGTGCTCCTGTGCACGCTTTGCGGCGGCTTCGGCGGCCATCTGGGCAGCGAACGGGGTGGACTTACGCGAGCCCTTGAAGCCAACCTCACCGGACGAAGCCCAGGAGATGACAGCACCGTTCGGGTCCGTGATGGACACGATGGTGTTGTTAAAGGTGCTCTTGATGTGCGCCTGGCCCAGCGCGATATTCTTCTTGTCCTTCTTACGCGGCTTGCGAACCGCGCCACGAGTCTTCGGGGGCATTTTTTCTCCTACAGAAAGTTATTGGGGGAAAGCCTACGCTTGGCCCACACTTGCCGGGTTCCCAGAAATCGCGTAAGCGATCCTAGGGGGCAACTGGGGTTTAGCGGGCCTTCTTCTTGCCTGCGACGGTGCGCTTCGGACCCTTGCGGGTACGCGCGTTCGTCTTCGTACGCTGACCGCGTACGGGCAGGCCCTTGCGGTGGCGAATACCTTCGTAGCTGCCGATTTCAACCTTGCGGCGGATATCAGCGGCCACTTCGCGGCGAAGGTCACCCTCAACCTTGTAGTTGCCTTCAATGTAGTCACGCAGCTCAACCAGCTGTGCGTCGGTCAGGTCCTTGACCCGAACGTCTGCACTGATGCCGGTAGCAGCCAGGGTTTCGTGTGCACGGGTCTTGCCCACGCCGTAGATGTAAGTAAGCGCAATTTCCAACCGCTTTTCGCGGGGAATGTCTACGCCAGCGAGACGAGCCATATTGGCAGTACTCCTTGTATAAACCGGAGGTCGTAGGCAGTACACCCGCACTTACAGTGCGGCCCCAGCCTCCGACCGGGGGTTAGCTGTCCGGGCTCAATACGTCCCAGTTCAGCTTGTGCTGCCTTTATTTACTTGCGTGGGTTAGCAACCCAGGATTTCCTGTGAAGGAAATTAGCCCTGGCGCTGCTTGTGGCGCGGGTTCTCGCAGATCACCATGACCCGGCCATTACGGCGGATCACTTTGCACTTTTCGCAGATCTGCTTGACGCTCGGCTTGACCTTCATGGCGTTCCTTTGCGTGTTGCAGTTGGTCAGCTGGACCGGCCCTCGGCTGTCGCCCTGGCCGCCCAGTGTTTACTTGTAGCGGTAGACGATACGACCACGTGTCAGGTCGTAAGGGCTCAGCTCCACCACTACGCGGTCCTCGGGGAGGATCCTGATGTAGTGCTGGCGCATCTTTCCAGAGATGTGTGCCAGAACGATGTGCTTGTTGGTGAGCTCAACGCGAAACATCGCATTGGGCAGCGCCTCGGTCACAACGCCCTCGATCTCAATGACCCCGTCCTTCTTGGCCATACCCTCCGCTAACTGTTGTTGCCGCAGCCTCCCGGTTTGCACCGGTCATGACCGCGGACGTTTTTGATTGATTGGCTGGTGCCACCCGACCCCAAAAGGGCACAACGGGGCAGACAACCAACAGACAACACTACGCCATCGCGGCCCGATTGTTAAATCCAAAGTTAAATCCGCCCATCGTAGCGCACTCAGCGTCCGTACGCACCTAGCGTCCCGGCCGCCGTCGTCACTGCCTCTGCCCGCGAGATCCCGTCGAGGATGGCCAGCCGGACGACGTCGGCGGCCGCGCTCTGCAGGGTAATGAGGCTGATCTGCCGGGCCGCCGGGGTGCTGCGGTCAAGCGCGACGGCGCCCGTCGCCAGGGCGAACACGGTATCGCCGTCGGCGAGGGTGTGGCTTGGATTCAAAGCCCGGGCCAGGCCGGCATGGGCCGCGGAGGCGGTGCGTTTGCAGTCCGCCTTGTCCAGGACGGCGTCGGTGGCGACGACGACGAGCGTGGTGTTGAGCGGCGGCGCCGGCTCGGGGACCTGCGCGGCTTTCTCCACAACAGGCGAAACCCTCTGCGTGCTCGCTCGTTCCTCCCCACCGGCCCCCTCGCCTCGCAAGCTCGGTGAGGGAACCCCGCCGGCGTGGCCCCCGCTTAGACGCACGCTGCCGGGTTCCCCCTGTTGCGGCGATGAGCCAAAAGGTAGCCCCAGCGCATTGACTACCGCTATGGCTCCTACCACCACCGGCCCGTCTTTGGAGATGTTGTTTAGGGTGAGGGAGGCTGTGCCCACTCCCCCTTTGTACTGTCCCCGGCCGATTGCCGCTCCTGTGCCGGCGCCGACGTTGCCGCGTTCGACGTCGTGCCCTTCCGGCTGCCCGGCGGCGGCGGCCGTCGCCGCGTAGCCCATCGCCTCTCCGGGGCGGGCGGAGAAATCGCCGCCGCGGCCCAGGTCGAAGATCGCGGCCGCCGGCACGATCGGAACAAGCCCGCCGGGGACCGGGAAGCCTCGGCCGTTCTCCTCGCACCAGCGCATGGCGCCGCCCGCGGCTGCGAGGCCAAAGGCGCTGCCCCCGGTCAGGACCACGGCGTCCACGGTCTGGGACAGCGTGGTGGGATCCAGTGAGTCCGTCTCATGCGTCGCGGGCCCGCCGCCCCGGACGTCGACCGAGCCGACGGTGCCCGGCGGCGGGAGAACCACAGTCACTCCGCTCAGCCAGCCGTCGCCGGACTTCTGGACTTGCCCCACCCGGATCCCGGCCACGTCTGTGATGGCTCCCGTTGCTCCCATGGCTCCATTGTGCGCCCCCGCTGACCCGCGACACGCAAAATCCCTGGCGCTATGAGTCTTCCGTCGCCAGGGATTTTGCGCGTCGCCAGAAAACTCGCGAGTCGCCTTGTAGTTCGGGCCTAGGGAATCGGGACGGGCACCACACCGAGCGGCGCCAGTTTCGCCGCTCCCCCATCAGGTGCCGAGAGGACCCAGATCCCCTTCTCGTGCACAGCGACCGAGTGCTCCCACTGGCAGGAGCGCTTGCCATCCGTGGTGACGACGGTCCAGTCGTCGTCCAGGATTGCGGTCTCGATGCTGCCCCGGACCAGCATGGGCTCGATTGCGAGGCACAGCCCCGGGCGGATCTTCGGCCCGCGGTGGCCGGTGCGGTAGTTCAGCACGTCCGGAGCCATGTGCATCTCGGAGCCGATTCCGTGCCCTACATAGTCCTCCAGGATGCCCAGCGGTTTGCCCGGCACGGAGGAGACGTAGTCGTCCACGGCGTTGCCGATATCGCCCACGAATTTCCCGGTGGCCAGGGCTGCGATGCCACGCCACATGGCCTCCTCGGTAACCTCGGAGAGGCGAACGTCTTCGGGATCGGCGGTGCCGACAACCACGGTCCGCGCCGAATCGGAGTGCCAGCCGTCCACGATCGCGCCGCCGTCGATCGAGATGATGTCGCCGTCCGCCAGAACCCGGCCGCCGGGGATGCCGTGCACCACCTCTTCGTTCACCGAGGTGCAGATCGTGGCCGGAAACCCGTGGTAGCCGAGGAAGTTGGACTTGGCGCCGGCGTCCTGGAGCACGGCGGCGAAGACTTCGTCCAGCCGGGCAGTGGTGACGCCGGGGGCCGCGGCGGCCACCGCTGCATCCAGTGCCCGGCTCAGGACCAGTCCGGCCTCGTGCATCGTGCGCATCTGGGCGTTGGTCTTGTATTCAATGCGTGCCTGGCCGAATGCCATCGCTACCTCAAAATTTTCTCTCGCGGTCCGGGCGGGCTGGATCCCGGGCCTCCACCATGGGTCATCAACCCAAGTCTTCAAGCTCTATTCTCCCGTACCGGTTCAACGGTTCGGAACGGGCCCGCTGCGGGGCCACCCAACGCCGAAGGGCGCGTCCCGTACCCGATGGTACGGAACGCGCCCTTCTGCACTGCGTCTCTGTTCTGCGTCAGCCGCAATGAGCATGCGTGGATCAGGGGGTGAGGATCAGGCGGCCTGGGCCGACTTGATCGCTTCCATGACGCGCTCGGTGACTTCGTCGATGGCACCGATGCCGTCCACCTGGGTCAGGATGCCGCGTTCGGCATACTTGGCCACCACCGGTTCGGTCTGCTCGTGGTACAGGTCCAGCCGGTGACGGATAACGCCTTCGTTGTCGTCGCTGCGGCCAGTTTCCTTGGCACGGCCCAGGAGGCGGTTAACCAGCTCCTCGTCGTCAGCAGTGAGCTGGAGCACGACGTCGAGCTTCTGGTCAGCGCCGGCGAGGATGTCTTCGAGGTAGTCCACCTGCGCGGTGGTGCGCGGGTACCCGTCGAGCAGGAAGCCTGCCTCGACGTCGTCCTCGTTGAGGCGGTCGCGCACCATCTTGTTGGTGACGCTGTCCGGGACGAAGTCGCCGGCGTCCATGTACTTCTTGGCTTCGACGCCGAGCGGAGTCTCACCCTTGACGTTGGCGCGGAAGATGTCTCCGGTGGAGATCGCAACGACGCCGAGGCGTTCTGAAATGCGTTCCGCCTGCGTTCCCTTGCCGGACCCGGGAGGTCCGATAATCAACATTCTCGTCATCGCAAAAGCCCTTCGTAGTGACGTTGCTGTAGTTGCGCATCAATCTGCTTCACGGTCTCCAGACCGACGCCCACCATGATCAGGATCGAGGTGCCGCCGAACGGGAAGTTCTGGTTCGCGTTGATCAGGACCAGTGCAACCAGCGGGATCAATGCCACGAAGCCGAGGTAGAAGGCGCCGGGCAGGGTGATCCGGGATAGGACGTACTGAAGATAGTCCGCGGTCGGCTTGCCGGCGCGGATGCCCGGAATGAAGCCACCGTACTTCTTCATGTTGTCCGAGACCTCTTCGGGGTTGAAAGTAATCGCAACATAGAAGTAGGTGAAAAACACAATCATGGCGAAATACAGTGCCATATAGATCGGGTGGTCGCCCTTGGTGAGGTTGTTGTTGATCCACTCAACCCAGGGCTGTACCGGCTCGCCGGCCTTGGGCTGGTTGAACTGTGAGATCAGCCCCGGCAGGTAGAGCATGGACGAGGCGAAGATGACGGGCACGACGCCGGCCATGTTCACCTTGATGGGGATGTAGGTGCTGGTTCCGCCGACCGTGCGGCGGCCGATCATCCGCTTGGCGTACTGCACCGGGATCCGGCGCTGGGACTGCTCCACGAAGACCACAAGCGCCACGGTGAGCAGGCCGATGATCAGGACCAGGAAGAACGTGCCGGGACCCTGGGCCTTCCAGATCGCACCGAGCGAGCCGGGGAAGCCTGCGGCGATGGACGTGAAGATCAGCAGGGACATGCCGTTGCCGACGCCTTTTTCCGTCACGAGCTCGCCCATCCACATGATCAGGCCGGTGCCGGCCGTGAGCGTGATGATGATCAGGACCGTGGTGACGATCGAGCTGTCCGGGATGATGGGCAGCTGGCAGTTAGGCAGCAGCTGGCCGGAGCGTGCCAGCGACACCAGTGTCGTGGCATTGAGCAGGCCGAGTGCGATCGTGAGGTAACGGGTGTACTGGGTCAGTTTCGACTGCCCGGACGCGCCCTCCTCGTACAGCTGCTGGAAGCGGGGAATGACCACCCGGAGCAGCTGGACGATGATGCTGGCGGTGATGTACGGCATGATGCCGAGGGCAAAGATGGACACCTGCAGCAATGCACCGCCGCTGAACAGGTTGACGAGCTGGTAGATCCCGCCCGAGGTCTGACCGTTCTGCAAGCATTGCTGGACATTCTGGTAGCTCACACCAGGCGAGGGGATGAAGGCACCCAAGCGGAAGATTGTGATGATTCCCAGCGTGAACAACAACTTGCGTCGCAGATCAGGCGTGCGAAAGGCCCGGCCAAATGCGCTAAGCAAGCGTCCTCCTGAGTAATAAGTAAAGTCGTGTGAGACAGGTCAAATAAACCCAACAACCGAGTCTAACGGGTGGATGCGCCCCGCGAACAATCGGCGGGGCCCGGAAAATGAAAAAAACTCCCGGCACCGGGGGCCTGAGCCCCTGGTACCGGGAGTTTCAACAACGGGCAACTGCCCCGCCGCCTCGTTAGAGGGCGGTGGTGCTACCGCCTGCTGCAGCAATCTTGTCAGCAGCGCTGGCCGAGAATGCGTGGACGGTGACGTCAACCTTGACGGTGATGTCGCCGGTGCCCAGCACCTTGACGGGCTGGTTCTTGCGAACGGCACCCTTTTCGACCAGGTTCTCCACGGTGACAGCGCCACCTTCCGGGAACAGCTCGTTGAGCTTGTCCAGGTTTACCACCTGGTACTCAACCCGGAACGGGTTCTTGAAGCCGCGCAGCTTCGGCAGGCGCATGTGCAGCGGCAGCTGGCCGCCGGCAAAGCCAGCCTTGATCTGGTAGCGGGCCTTCGTACCCTTGGTACCGCGACCAGCGGTCTTACCCTTGGAACCTTCACCACGACCAACACGGGTCTTGGCGGTCTTGGCACCCGGGGCGGGACGCAGGTGGTGAACCTTCAGTGCGTTCTGCTTCTCAGCGGCGCCCTGTGCCTTTTCGGCGGTGTTCTTCTCTGCCATTTACTTCGCCTCCTCTACCTTTACCAGGTGCGGAACCGTGTTGAGCATCCCGACGGTCACGGCGTCGGCGGTGCGGACAACGGTGTGTCCGATCCGCTTCAGGCCGAGGGACCGCAGGGTGTCGCGCTGGTTCTGCTTGCCGCCAATGGCGGACTTGATCTGAGTGATCTCCAACTGTGCGTCGGAGACAAGCACGTTCTTAGCCATGACTCAGACACCTGCCTTCTGGTTCAGGAGCGCCTTGACCATTGCCGGCGGGGCGATCTCGTCGAGCGGGAGGCCGCGGCGTGCTGCCACTGCTGCCGGCTCTTCGAGGCGCTTCAGCGCGTCAACGGTCGCGTGAACGATGTTGATGGCGTTGGAAGAACCGAGCGACTTGGAGAGGATGTCGTGGATGCCCACGCACTCCAGTACTGCACGGACCGGGCCACCGGCGATAACACCGGTACCGGCGGAAGCCGGGCGCAGCATGACGACGCCTGCGGCGGCCTCACCCTGAACGCGGTGCGGGATGGTGCTGCCGATGCGGGGAACGCGGAAGAAGGACTTCTTGGCCTCTTCAACGCCCTTCGCGATAGCGGCAGGAACTTCCTTTGCCTTGCCGTAGCCGACGCCGACCATGCCGTTGCCGTCACCGACGACGACGAGGGCGGTGAAGCTGAAGCGACGACCACCCTTGACGACCTTGGAAACGCGGTTGATGGTTACAACGCGCTCTACGAACTGGCTCTTCTCGGCCTCGCGGCCGCCGTCACGGCCACCACGGCCGCCACGGTCGCCACGGCCCTGGCCGCGGTCGCCACGCTCGCCACGACGAGCGCCACCACGGCGGTCGTCAGTGGTAGCAGGCGCAGCGGTCTCAGTTGCCGGAGCAGCTACAGCTTCAGTCACCTGAATGTCCTTTTCGTTATTTTCGGTCACAGTGCCAGCCCACCTTCACGTGCGCCGTCAGCGACGGCGGCGATCCGGCCGTGGTACTTGTTACCACCGCGGTCGAAGACAACTGCTTCGATACCGGCAGCCTTGGCACGCTCGGCGACCAGTTCGCCAACGCGCTTGGCCTTGGCGGTCTTGTCACCGTCGAATGCACGAAGGTCGGCTTCCAGTGTGGAGGCGCTTGCCACGGTCAGGCCCTTGGTGTCATCGACAACCTGGACGAATACGTGACGTGCGGAGCGGTTGACGACCAGACGCGGGCGTACAGCCGTACCGGAGATGCGCTTGCGGATACGAAGCTGGCGGCGGCTGCGCTGGGCAGACTTGCTCTTGTTCGTACGCTTCTTGTTAATTGCGATCGCCATGGTTACTTACCAGCCTTTCCGACCTTGCGGCGGATGACTTCGCCTGCGTAACGGATGCCCTTGCCCTTGTAGGGGTCCGGCTTCCGCAGCTTGCGAATGTTGGCAGCAACCTCGCCGACCTGCTGCTTGGAGATACCTGAAACAGAGAGCTTGGTCGGGGTCTCAACTGCAAAGGTGATGCCGTTCGGTGCCGAGACGTTGACCGGGTGGCTGTAGCCCAGAGCGAACTCCAGGTCAGAACCCTTGGCCTGGACGCGGTAACCGGTACCGACAATCTCAAGCTTCTTCTCGTAGCCTGCGGTGACACCCTGGATCATGTTGGCGATCAGGGTGCGGGTCAGGCCGTGCAGCGAACGTGAGGCGCGCTCGTCGTTCGGGCGGGCGACAGTCAGGGTGCCATCTTCCAGGGAAACCTCGATCGGGCTGGCCACAGTGTGGCTCAGCTCGCCTTTGGAACCCTTGACGCTGACGACAGAGCCGTCAACCTTGACCTCAACGCCGGCAGGAACGGTGATGGGGAGACGTCCAATACGTGACATTATTCTCTTCCTTTCCCGTTACCAGACGTAAGCGAGGACTTCGCCGCCCACGCCCTTCTTGCCGGCCTGCTTGTCAGTCAAGAGGCCGGAAGAGGTGGACAGGATTGCGACACCCAGGCCACCGAGCACGTGCGGCAGGTTGGTGGACTTTGCGTAAACGCGCAGTCCCGGCTTGGAAATACGACGAACGCCAGCGATTGAACGCTCGCGGTTCGGACCGAACTTGAGCTCGAGGGTCAGCTTCTTGCCAACCTCAGCGTCTTCTTCTTTCCAGGAGGCGATGTAACCTTCAGCCTTCAGGATGTCGGCAACGCGTGCCTTGAGCTTGCTGTACGGCATGGTCACGGAATCGTGGTATGCCGAGTTAGCGTTGCGCAGACGCGTAAGCATGTCTGCGACGGGATCTGTCATTGTCATGTGGGCTCTTGCCCTTCCTCATAACGGTTTCCGCCGTGCTCTTTGTCCCGAACAGAATTCGGAAAGGAGCGCGGGCGGACCTTTTACGTAGCTAGATTAGTCTTCGGTCTTGAACGGGAAGCCAAGCGCCTTCAGCAGCGCGCGGCCTTCGTCGTCGGTCTTGGCAGTGGTCACGACGGTGATGTCCATACCGCGAACGCGGTCAATGGAATCCTGGTCGATCTCGTGGAACATAACCTGCTCGGTCAGACCGAAGGTGTAGTTGCCGTTGCCATCGAACTGCTTGCCGCTGAGGCCACGGAAGTCGCGGATACGCGGCAGGGCCAGCGTGACCAGACGGTCCAGGAATTCCCACATGCGGTCCCCACGCAGAGTTGCGTGTGCACCGATCGGCATGCCTTCGCGCAGCTTGAACTGTGCGATCGACTTGCGGGCCTTGGTTACCTGCGGCTTCTGGCCGGTGATCAGGGTCAGATCGCGGACAGCGCCGTCGATCAGCTTGGAGTCCTTGGCGGCATCTCCAACACCCATGTTCACAACGACCTTCACCAGGCGGGGAACCTGGTTGACGTTCTGGTACTTGAATTCCTCAGTCAGCGTGTTCTTGATGGAATCGGCGTACTTGGTCTTCAGACGAGGAACGATCTTGCTTGCCGGAGTCTCGAGAGTCTCAGTCATTAGATGTCCTTCCCTGAGCTCTTGGCCACGCGGACGCGCACGTCACGCTTCACGCCATCGCGCTCAACGGTCTCGGTGCGGAAACCGACGCGGGTGGGCTTCTTGGTGGACGGGTCAACCAGAGCCACGTTGGAGATGTGGATCGAAGCCTCGACGACCTCGATGCCACCGGTCTTGGTGCCGCGCTGCGACTGACCGACCTTGGTGTGCTTGGTTACGCGGTTGATGCCTTCAACCAACACGCGGTTGGTCTCCGGGTATACGCGCAGAACCTTGCCCTGCTTACCCTTGTCGCCGCCGCGCTCAGCCTTGGCGCCAGTGATGACCTGAACGAGGTCACCCTTTTTGATCTTAGCCATGGACTAGAGCACCTCCGGAGCCAGAGAAACGATCTTCATGAACTTCTTGTCGCGAAGTTCACGACCAACCGGTCCGAAGATACGGGTACCGCGGGGGTCACCGTCGTTCTTCAGGATGACGGCTGCGTTCTCGTCAAACTTGATGTAGGAACCATCCGCACGGCGGCGTTCCTTCTTGGTACGGACGATGACAGCCTTGACGACGTCGCCCTTCTTTACGTTGCCGCCCGGAATTGCGTCCTTGACGGTAGCGACGATTACGTCGCCAATGCCTGCGTAGCGACGGCCAGATCCACCGAGAACGCGAATGGTAAGGATTTCCTTAGCACCCGTGTTGTCGGCGACCTTGAGTCGCGACTCCTGCTGAATCACTATTTACTCCTTGCGTCGCGCTGGTTCTCAGACCGAAAATCTTCCTACGGAATGAGCCTTGCGGAACGGTTGATCGGGGTGTCTCTTGACCTGCCTGGATTTTGCCAGACCAGGCCTAAACGCCCGTGCCAAAAACATTTGCTTCCCAGGCGGTTCTCGACGAGTCGGAGCGCAAGGGGGCACTATGCCGTGGCACGATTGTTTACGAGGTTGATGACGGCGCGCAAAAGGCGCCATACAAACTCAAAATCTTAGCACGTTTTGGGCGTATCCCCATATCACAGCCATGCAGCCTGCACACCCCTCCCCCGCAGCCGCGACGCCGTTACGCCGTTACGGCGGACAAGCTTGGGCCCGCCCGCCGCCGCGCATCCTGGGAACCCGGCCCCCGGGGTCGTAAGCCCCCCAAAGGCTGCTCTGCCTGACCGAGCACGGTAAACGGCTGCCGCCGGTCTCAGGCTGCCGGCTGCGGCGGCTGCGGGCAACGCAGAAGCCCTCGTTCCCCCAAAGGGGAACGAGGGCTTCTGCTGTATCACCAGACACGAGGTGCAGGTGTTACTTGGCCTTCTCGAGGATCTCGACCAGACGCCACCGCTTGGTAGCGGACAGCGGGCGGGTCTCGGCGAGGAGCACGAGGTCGCCGATGCCGGCGCTGTTCTCTTCGTCGTGAGCCTTGATCTTGGCGTTGCGGCGGATGACCTTGCCGTAGAGGGCGTGCTTCACGCGGTCTTCGACCTGGACAGTGATGGTCTTTTCCATCTTGTCCGAGACGACGTAGCCGCGCTTCGTCTTACGGTAACCGCGCTCGTCAGCCTTGGCTGCGTCGGAAACAGTTTCCGTCACGTTCTCGTCCTTTTCACTCACTTGGCATCCTCCTCGGATTCAACCGTTTCAGCTTTCTCAGCCTTCTTGGTTGCAGCCTTCTTGGACTTCTTCTCTTCCTTGGCTTCCACAACCGGTGCGGCAACCTCGGCACGAATGCCGAGCTCGCGCTCACGGAGAACGGTGTAGATGCGGGCGATGTCCTTCTTTACCGCGCGCAGACGACCGTGGTTCTCCAGCTGACCGGTGGCGGACTGGAAACGCAGGTTGAACAGCTCTTCCTTGGCCTTGCGGAGTTCTTCAACGAGACGCTCGTTGTCGAAACCGTCCAGCTGTGCGGATGCAAGTTCCTTGGATCCTACTGCCATTTCTACTCACCACCTTCGCGACGCACAATGCGTGCCTTCAACGGCAGCTTGTGGATTGCCAGGCGCAGGGCCTCGCGAGCTACCTCTTCACTGACACCGGAGAGTTCGAAGAGAACCCGGCCCGGCTTGACGTTTGAGACCCACCATTCCGGAGAACCCTTACCGGAACCCATGCGGGTTTCGGCCGGCTTCTTCGTCAGCGGACGGTCCGGGTAAATGTTGATCCAGACCTTTCCGCCACGCTTGATGTGGCGGGTCATCGCGATACGGGCAGATTCGATCTGACGGTTCGTGACGTAGGCCGGGCTCAGCGCCTGGATGCCCCACTCACCGAAGGAGACCTGGGTGCCGCCCGTAGCAGCGCCGGAACGACCCGGGTGGTGCTGCTTACGGTGCTTGACTCGACGTGGGATAAGCATTTAAGCCTGTCCTCCTTCTACTGACTGTGCCGTGCCTGCGGCACCGGCTTCGACAGCCGGAGCTTCGGCGGCAGGTGCTGCCTCGGCTGCGGGGCGGTCGGGACGACGGCGGCGGTCACCACGGTCGGCGCCACCCGGGCGGCCCGGGCGGTCGCCGGCACGGCCACGGGACGGAGCAGCAGCTGCCTGCTGAGCCAGTTCCTTGGCAGTGACGTCGCCCTTGTAGATCCAGACCTTCACGCCGATGCGGCCGAAGGTGGTCTTGGCCTCGTAGAAGCCGTAGTCGATGTTCGCACGCAGGGTGTGCAGGGGCACACGGCCTTCGCGGTAGAACTCCGAGCGGGACATTTCTGCGCCGCCCAGTCGACCCGAGCAAGCGATCCGGATGCCCTTGGCACCGGCGCGCTGTGCGGACTGCATGGCCTTCTTCATCGCACGGCGGAATGCCACACGGGAAGTCAGCTGCTCAGCAACGCCCTGGGCAACAAGCTGGGCTTCCATCTCGGGGTTCTTGACCTCGAGGATGTTCAGCTGAACCTGCTTGCCCGTGAGCTTCTCAAGCTCGCCGCGGATGCGGTCTGCTTCAGCGCCGCGGCGGCCGATGACGATGCCCGGACGTGCCGTGTGGATATCCACGCGGACACGGTCGCGGGTGCGCTCGATTTCGACCTTGGCGATACCGGCGCGCTCCATGCCCGTGGACATGAGCTGACGGATACGGATGTCTTCGCGAACGAAGTCCTTGTACCGCTGGCCGGCCTTGGTGCTGTCGGCGAACCAGTGCGATACGTGATCGGTGGTGATGCCGAGTCGGAACCCGTGCGGGTTAACTTTCTGTCCCACTTAGCGAGCCTCCTCTTTCTCCGGGGTAGCGACTACCACGGTGATGTGGCTCGTGCGCTTCTTGATCTGAAATGCACGACCCTGGGCTCGCGGCTGGAACCGCTTCATGGTCGGGCCTTCATCAACAAACGCTTCGCTGATGATGAGGTCACCTTCGTCAAACGCCACGCCGTCGCGGTCCGCGAGGACCCGGGCGTTGGAGATTGCCGACTGAACTACCTTGAATACCGGCTCCGAAGCTGCCTGGGGGGCAAACTTCAGAATTGCCAGAGCCTCATTCGCTTGCTTACCACGAACAAGGTTGACGACGCGCCGGGCCTTCATAGGCGTTACGCGGATGTGACGCGCAATTGCCTTGGCTTCCATTGCTTTCCTTCTCTCGTCTTTGACGTAAGTGCAGGCGCCTAGCGGCGCTTGCCCTTACGGTCGTCCTTGACATGGCCGCGGAATGTCCGCGTGGGAGCGAATTCGCCGAGCTTGTGCCCGACCATCGACTCAGTGACAAACACGGGGATGTGCTTGCGTCCGTCGTGTACGGCGATCGTGTGGCCGAGCATGTCGGGGACGATCATCGAACGGCGGGACCAGGTCTTGATGACGTTCTTGGTGCCCTTTTCGTTTTCCCTGGCTACCTTTACAAAGAGGTGCTGGTCAACGAAAGGACCTTTTTTCAGGCTGCGTGGCATGTGTCCAGGCTCCTATCGCTTGTTCTTGCCAGTACGACGGCGACGAACAATAAGCTTGTCGCTCTCTTTGTTGGGACGGCGGGTGCGGCCTTCGCGCTTACCGTTCGGGTTGACGGGGTGACGTCCACCGGACGTCTTACCCTCGCCACCACCGTGGGGGTGGTCAACCGGGTTCATGGCGACACCACGGACGGTCGGGCGAACGCCCTTCCACCGCATACGGCCGGCCTTACCCCAGTTGATGTTCGACTGCTCGGCGTTGCCGACCTCGCCGACGGTTGCGCGGCAGCGCACGTCAACGTTGCGGATTTCGCCGGAAGGCAGACGCAGCTGGGCGAAGCGGCCTTCCTTTGCAACGAGCTGGATCGATGCGCCGGCGGAGCGGCCCATCTTGGCGCCGCCACCCGGACGCAGTTCGACTGCGTGGATTACGGTACCGACCGGGATGTTGCGCAGCGGAAGGTTGTTGCCGGGCTTGATGTCAGCGTCGGCGCCGGCCTCTACGAAGTCGCCCTGGGACAGCTTGTTCGGGGCGATGATGTAACGCTTGGTGCCATCAACGTAGTGCAGGAGGGCGATCCGAGCCGTGCGGTTCGGGTCGTACTCGATTTCGGCAACGCGGGCGTTGACGCCGTCCTTGTCGTGGCGACGGAAGTCGATCAGACGGTACTGGCGCTTGTGTCCACCACCCTTGTGACGGGTCGTGATCTTACCGGAGTTGTTACGGCCACCCTTTTTCGGGAGGGGACGTACCAACGACTTTTCCGGCGTCGACCGCGTGATTTCAGTGAAGTCCGCTACGCTCGAGCCGCGACGGCCCGGGGTAGTCGGCTTGTATTTACGGATTCCCATAATTTATTTCCTCGTTAAAGTGGTCTCCGCTATGAAAGCGGACCGCCGAAGATGTCGATAGTGCCTTCTTTGAGGCTCACAATTGCACGCTTGGTGTTCTTGCGGGTACCCCAGCCGAATTTGGTGCGCTTGCGCTTACCGGCACGGTTGATGGTGTTGATCGATTCGACCTTGACGGAGAAAATCTTCTCCACGGCCAGCTTGATCTCGGTCTTGTTCGAGCGGGGGTCCACCAGGAAGGTGTACTTGCCCTCGTCGATCAGGCCGTAGCTCTTTTCCGAGACAACGGGTGCAAGCACGACGTCGCGCGGGTCTTTGATGGTGGCTGCACTCACTTGGCATCCTCCTCGTTCTTTGCAACCTTGTCAGCAACGAATGCTTCGTAGGCAGCCTTGGTGAAGACTACGTCGTCGGAAACGAGAACGTCGTAGGTGTTCAGCTGGTCTGCGTACAGAACGTGAACTTCCTCGAGGTTGCGCACGGACAGTGCAGCAACATCGTTGGCGCGCTCAATGACAACGAGCAGGTTCTTGCGCTCGGAAACTCCGCGCAGGGTTGCCAGTGCTTCCTTGGAGGACGGCGTGGAGCCGGCAACCAGGTCAGCAACGACGTGGACGCGGCCGTTGCGGGCGCGGTCCGAGAGTGCGCCGCGCAGTGCAGCAGCAATCATCTTCTTGGGGGTGCGCTGGCTGTAGTCACGCGGCGTGGGGCCGTGGACAACGCCACCACCGGTCATGTGAGGAGCACGGATGGAACCCTGACGGGCGCGGCCGGTGCCCTTCTGCTTGAACGGCTTGCGACCTGCACCGGAAACCTCGGCGCGGGTCTTGGTCTTGTGGGTACCCTGGCGAGCAGCAGCGAGCTGGGCAACGACGACCTGGTGCAGCAGCGGCACGTTGGTCTGTACGTCGAAGATCTCTGCAGGCAGGTCAACCTTGACAGTGCTAGTCATTGAACTAGGCTCCCTTCACGGCGGTGCGTACGAGTACGACCTGGCCGCGGGCGCCGGGAACGGCGCCCTTGATCAGGAGCAGCGACTTCTCGACGTCAACCGCGTGGACCGTGAGGTTCAGCGTGGTGTGACGAACGGCGCCCATGCGGCCGGCCATTTTCATGCCCTTGAAGACGCGGCTCGGGGTGGATGCGCCACCGATAGAACCGGGCTTACGGTGGTTCTTGTGGGCACCGTGGGAAGCTCCAACGCCGTGGAAGCCGTGACGCTTCATAACACCGGCGAAGCCCTTACCCTTGGTGGTGCCAACGACGTCGATCTTCTGGCCGGCTTCGAAGAGCTCTACGGAGAGCTCCTGGCCCAGCTCGTAAGAGTCAGCATCTGCAGTGCGCAGTTCTACGACGTGGCGGCGAGGCGTGACGCCTGCCTTTTCAAAGTGACCAGCCAGCGGCTTGGTGACCTTGCGGGGATCGATCTGGCCGTAGCCGATCTGAACGGCGACATAGCCATCAGTTTCTGCGTTGCGCAGCTGCGTGATGACGTTCGAGTCAGCCTGGACCACAGTGACGGGGATGAGCTTGTTGTTCTCGTCCCAGACCTGGGTCATGCCGAGCTTCGTGCCCAGCAGGCCCTTTACGTTACGGGTTGCGGTCATAGTCTCTCAGCACCTCCCTACAGCTTGATTTCGATGTTCACGTCGGCCGGCAGGTCGAGACGCATGAGCGAATCAACAGCCTTGGGCGTGGGGTCGATGATGTCGATAAGACGCTTGTGCGTGCGCATTTCGAAGTGCTCGCGGCTGTCCTTGTACTTGTGCGGAGAGCGAATAACGCAGTAAACGTTCTTCTCCGTCGGCAGCGGCACGGGGCCAACTACAGTTGCGCCTGCGCGCGTGACCGTCTCAACGATCTTCCGTGCTGAAACGTCAATGACCTCGTGGTCATATGACTTCAGCCGGATGCGGATTTTTTGTCCCGCCATGTCGCCTGACTCTCTTTCAGTCTGTGCTTCCCCTGATTAGGGCTGCCCTGTTCACTTACTAGTTGTATGGCTGCCGAAGCATTTGAAGTCGTGACTACCACCCGCCGCACAAGCTGAATCCGGAATGATCCGGGTTCCTCAACCTGCCGACGCAACCGACCCCCGCGGTCGGGCGTGTCGCATGTTTTCACACGTACGAGTCCGCAATTCCATGGGGAGTGGGTTATGTTTGGTCTCTCACTTGGACCCTGGCATCCGGCATTATCCGGATCGGGACGCGAAAGAGCGCTTGAACAACTCATCTAGTATGCCGGAATTTACGGGCAGAAGCGAATCAGCCCCTTTGCACGGCCGTGCAGCCACAGTACTGCAATCGCAGCGGTGCAATCACTGCACTGCAAGCGCAGCCGTGCAGCCGGGCAGGCAACGTACTGCAATCGCCGTATTGCAATCACTGCCGGAGGGCCATTGTCCTGAATCGCCGGCGAATGGATGATAGGGGCATGACTGTGCAGGACTCTGTAGCAGTTCAGGCCCTCGCCGCACGCCTGAGCCCCGGATTCACCCTGGGTGTTTCCTCCGCGGCCTTCCAGATCGAGGGCAGCCTCGCCGCCGGCGGCCGCGGGCCCTCCGGCTGGGACGCCTTTGCCGAAAAGCCCGGCAACATCCTGCATGGGCACTCTCCAGCCGTGGCCTGCGACCACTACAACCGCGCCGAGGAAGACATCGAACTGATGCGCGATCTCGGGATCGATTCCTACCGCTTTTCGATCTCGTGGCCGCGGGTCCAGCCCGAGGGCAGCGGCCGCTTCAATGCGGCCGGCCTGGACTTCTACGACCGCCTGATCGACCGGCTCCTCGCCGCCGGCATCTCCCCCATGGCCACTCTCTACCACTGGGATACGCCGCTGCCCCTCGAGCACCGGGGCGGCTGGATGAACCGTTCGACGGCGGAACGGTTCGCCGAGTACAGCGCGGCCGCCGGCAAGCGGTTCGGCGACCGCGTGGCGCAGTGGGTGACGCTGAACGAGCCCGCCTCGGTTACCCTGAACGGCTACGCCCTGGGCGTGCACGCGCCCGGCCGCGGCCTGCTCTTCGATGCCCTGCCGTCGGTTCGGCATCAGCTCCTGGGGCACGGGCTGGCGGTTCAGGCGCTGCGCGCGCAGGGCGTCGCAGGCGCCGTCGGCGTCGCGAACCTGCATTCCCCCGTCCGGCCTGCTTCCGGTTCGCCAACAGACAGGATGCTTGCCAGGGTGTTCGACTTCGTGCTGAACCGGCTCTACGCTGACCCGATCCTTCTGGGCCGCTTTCCCCGGCTGCCGCTGATCGCCCGGCCGTGGTTCCGTTCAATGCGGAGCATCAGCGACGCGGACCTGGACACGATCCACCA
The DNA here is from genome assembly GCF_056406175.1 of Arthrobacter sp. P1_D12. Lineage (NCBI taxonomy): Bacteria > Bacillati > Actinomycetota > Actinomycetes > Micrococcales > Micrococcaceae > Arthrobacter > Arthrobacter sp. P1_D12. The sequence continues at coordinate 215,600 of NZ_JBFUAR010000005.1, read as the reverse complement.
GCCGCTGGATTTCTACGGCCTGAACTATTACTACCCCGTGAAGGTGGCCACGGGTCGCGGCGTCGACAGCCCCTCGGCAACCGCGGAGGCGATGCTGAAAGTCCCGTTCCACATGGCCGCGTTCCCGGAGTATGAACGCACAGGATTCGGCTGGCCGGTCGCTCCGGACCACCTGGGGATCCTGCTCCGGGAGCTGAAGGACCGGTACGGGTCCTCGCTGCCGCCGCTCTACATCACCGAGAGCGGGGCGAGCTTCCCCGAACCGGACCACGTCACCGGCCCCATTCCCGATGCCGGCCGGATCAGCTATCTCGCCGCACACCTGAGCCAGGCGGTGGAGGCCACCTCCCCCGGGGGCGTGGCCCACGACGTCGAACTGCTCGGCTATTACGTCTGGACGCTGATGGACAACTTCGAATGGGCGGCCGGCTACTCGCAGCGCTTCGGCCTGGTGCACGTCGATTTCACGAGCCTCAAGCGCACGCCGAAAGACTCGTACTACTGGTACCAGGCCCTCGCGCGGGCACGCCGGGCCTGAGCCCGCCCGGCCCGTGCTACTGGTTGCGGTTGGACCTATTGATGCGCTTGGCGCGCTCGATCTCCTGGCGGAAGTGCCTCTTCGCCCAAAAGAACGCGACGACGACCGCGGCGGCGATCAGCAGAAAAATGAACCAGCCCATGGTGAGCTCCCTTCCCTTCCTGCAAAGGTATCAGGAACTTAAAAGGAACAGCCCCGCTGCAAGTGCAGCGGGGCTGTTCCCGATCCTCTGGTCAGCTGCCAGACGGCTGGCTGATCAGGGGCAAAGCATCAGATCGGCAAGTAATTACTTGATGATCTTGGTGACGCGTCCTGAACCAACGGTGCGGCCGCCTTCGCGGATAGCGAAGCCGAGGCCCTCTTCCATTGCGATCGGCTGGATGAGCGCAACGGTCATCTCAGTGTTGTCGCCGGGCATAACCATTTCCGTGCCTTCCGGCAGGGTGATAACGCCGGTTACGTCCGTGGTGCGGAAGTAGAACTGCGGGCGGTAGTTGGAGTAGAACGGGTTGTGACGTCCGCCTTCGTCCTTGGAGAGGATGTAGACGTTAGCCTCGAAGTCGGTGTGCGGGGTGATGGAACCCGGCTTGACGACAACCTGGCCACGCTCGACATCGTCGCGCTTCAGACCGCGGAGCAGGAGGCCACAGTTCTCGCCGGCCCATGCTTCGTCGAGCTGCTTGTGGAACATCTCGATACCGGTAACCGTGGTCTTCTGGACCGGGCGGATGCCGACGATCTCGACCTCGGAGTTGATGGCGAGGGTTCCACGCTCGGCGCGGCCCGTAACAACGGTGCCACGGCCGGTGATCGTGAAGACATCTTCGATCGGCATCAGGAAGGGCTTGTCACGGTCACGTACGGGGTCCGGAACGGACTCGTCGACAGCAGCCATGAGGTCCTCAACGGACTTGACCCAGACGGGGTCGCCTTCGAGAGCCTTCAGGCCGGAAACGCGAACAACCGGAGCCTCGTCGCCATCGAAGCCCTGCGAGCTGAGCAGCTCGCGAACTTCCATTTCAACGAGGTCGAGGAGCTCTTCGTCGTCAACCATGTCAGCCTTGTTCAGCGCGACCAGCAGGTAGGGAACGCCAACCTGGCGGGCGAGCAGAACGTGCTCGCGGGTCTGAGCCATCGGGCCGTCAGTGGCGGCAACCACGAGGATTGCACCGTCCATCTGAGCAGCGCCGGTGATCATGTTCTTGATGTAGTCAGCGTGACCCGGAGCGTCTACGTGTGCGTAGTGGCGCTTCTCGGTCTGGTACTCAACGTGGGAGATGTTGATGGTAATGCCGCGCTGACGCTCTTCGGGAGCAGAGTCAATCGACGCGAAGTCACGCTTCTCGTTGAGAGTCGGGTACTTGTCGTACAGCACCTTGGAAATGGCGGCCGTCAGCGTCGTCTTACCGTGGTCAACGTGACCAATGGTACCGATGTTAACGTGCGGCTTAGTCCGCTCGAACTTTGCCTTTGCCACAGGTTCCTCCTAGAACGTTTTCAAATTGACTTACCCTTCGGCCGCGCTTGTCGCGGCAGAAACTCCAGTAAGTCTACTTGGGGGGCTTTGGATTGATGAAATTGCAGATTCAGGTACTAATGCTAGTGCCTAGAGCCTGTTCGTGCAGGCGGCCGAACTCCGGCCTGGCCGGACTACAGCTGACCGGAGTCCGGCCACTTGCACCAGATGTGTCTCCGCTGGCGGAGACGCACCCGAGTTTTCTTGTTGCTGCGAGGCGTCCTGGGGACTACTCGCCGCGGTTCTTCTGGATGATCTCGTCGGCGACTGCCTTCGGGACCTCGGCGTAGCTGTTGAACGTCATGGAGTACACAGCGCGGCCCTGGGTCTTCGAGCGCAGGTCACCGATGTAGCCGAACATGCCGGACAGCGGGACGTGTGCGCGAATAACCTTGACGCCCTGGGCATCTTCCATGGACTGCATCTGGCCACGGCGGGAGTTGAGGTCACCGATAACTTCACCCATGTATTCCTCAGGGGTGCGGACCTCGACATCCATCAGCGGTTCGAGCAGGACAGGGTTCGCCTTGCGTGCGGCTTCCTTGAAAGCCATACGGCCGGCGATCTTGAACGCCATTTCCGAGGAGTCAACATCGTGGTAAGCGCCGTCAATCAGCGTCGCCTTGATGCCGACAACCGGGTAACCGGCCAGGACGCCGTCGTTAAGCGCGTCCTGGATGCCGGCGTCGACCGACGGGATGTACTCGCGCGGAACGCGGCCACCGGTGACCTTGTTCTCGAACTCGTACAGCTCGCCACCTGAGGTGTCCAGCGGCTCGATCGCGATCTGGATCTTTGCGAACTGGCCGGAACCACCGGTCTGCTTCTTGTGCGTGTAGTCGTGACGCTCTACAGCACGCTTGATGGTTTCGCGGTAAGCAACCTGCGGCTTGCCAACGTTTGCCTCGACCTTGAATTCGCGGCGCATGCGGTCCACCAGGATGTCCAGGTGGAGCTCGCCCATGCCGGCGATGATGGTCTGGCCGGTGTCCTCGTTGAGGGAGACCTGGAAGGTCGGGTCCTCAGCGGAGAGCTTCTGGATGGCCGTGGAGAGCTTCTCCTGGTCACCCTTCGTGTTCGGCTCGATCGCAACCGAGATCACGGGCTCCGGGAAGCTCATGGACTCGAGGACAATCTGGTTGGCCGGATCGCACAGGGTGTCGCCCGTCGTGGTGTCCTTGAGGCCGATCGCTGCGTAGATGTGGCCGGCGGTAGCGCCGTCGACGGGCATTTCCTTGTTGGCGTGCATCTGGAACAGCTTGCCGATGCGCTCCTTCTTGCCCTTGGTGGAGTTGACCACCTGCGAGCCTGCTTCCACGTGACCGGAGTACACGCGGACGAAGGTCAGCTGGCCGAAGAAGGGGTGCGCGGCGATCTTGAACGCCAGTGCGGAGAAGGGCTCTTCAGAGGAGGGCTTACGGGTAAGCTCCTTCTCTTCATCGCGAGGATCGTGACCGATCATCGGCGGGACGTCGAGCGGGTTCGGCAGGTAGTCCACCACAGCGTCGAGCATGGGCTGAACGCCGCGGTTCTTGAATGCAGAACCACAGAAGACCGGGTAGATCTCAGAGTTGATCGTCATCTTGCGGATGCCGGCCTTGAGCTCATCGATGCTGATCTCTTCGCCCTCAAGGTACTTCTCCATGAGTTCCTCGGAGGACTCGGCAACGGTCTCAATGAGGGTTGCGCGGTACTCTTCGGCCTTCGCCTGGAGGTCAGCCGGGATCTCGCGGATCTCGTACTTGGCACCCATGGTGACGTCACCCTTGGCGTCGCCGGGCCAGACCAGCGAACGCATGTAAAGGAGGTCCACGACGCCGATGAAGTCGTTCTCGGCGCCGATCGGCAGCTGCATGACGAGCGGCTTGGCACCGAGGCGGCTGATGATGGTGTCGACGGTGAAGTAGAAGTCAGCGCCGAGCTTGTCCATCTTGTTGACGAAGCAGATGCGCGGAACGTTGTACTTGTCAGCCTGGCGCCAAACAGTCTCGGACTGCGGCTCCACGCCTTCCTTGCCGTCGAACACGGCGACTGCGCCGTCGAGGACGCGCAGGGACCGCTCAACCTCGACCGTGAAGTCAACGTGGCCGGGGGTGTCGATGATGTTGATCTGGTTGTTTTCCCAGAAGCAGGTCACGGCGGCAGACGTGATGGTGATGCCGCGTTCCTTTTCCTGTTCCATCCAGTCAGTCGTCGAAGCGCCGTCGTGCGTTTCGCCGATCTTGTGGTTCACACCCGTGTAGAACAGGATGCGCTCGGTAGTAGTGGTCTTGCCGGCATCGATGTGGGCCATGATCCGCCGGCTCAGTCGAGCCGGCGGCGTCCGGGAAGTATTACCAGCGGTAGTGTGCGAAGGCCTTGTTGGACTCGGCCATCTTGTGGGTGTCTTCGCGACGCTTCACAGCGGCACCGAGACCGTTCGAGGCATCCAGGATTTCGTTCTGGAGGCGCTCGGTCATGGTCTTTTCGCGGCGGGCCTTGGAGTAGCCAACCAGCCAGCGGAGGGCGAGGGCCGTGGAACGGCCCGGCTTGACCTCAACGGGAACCTGGTACGTGGCGCCACCAACACGGCGGGAGCGGACCTCAAGCGAAGGCTTGACGTTCTCCATGGCCTTCTTGAGGGCTGCAACGGGGTCGCCGCCGGACTTGGCGCGAGCACCCTCGAGGGCACCGTAAACGATGCGCTCTGCGGTGGACTTCTTGCCGTCAACCAGCACCTTGTTGATGAGCTGGGTGACCAGCGGGGAGCCGTAAACGGGATCTAGAACTAGCGGCCGCTTGGGGGCCGGACCCTTGCGAGGCATATTACTTCTTCTCCATCTTTGCGCCGTAGCGGCTGCGAGCCTGCTTACGGTTCTTGACACCCTGGGTATCGAGGGCGCCACGGACGATCTTGTAGCGGACACCCGGAAGGTCCTTCACGCGGCCGCCGCGGACGAGCACAATGGAGTGCTCCTGCAGGTTGTGGCCCACACCGGGGATGTATGCGGTCACTTCAATGCCGCCGTTGAGGCGCACGCGAGCAACCTTACGCAGAGCCGAGTTCGGCTTCTTCGGGGTCGTCGTGTAAACGCGGGTGCAAACACCGCGGCGCATCGGGCTGCCGTTAAGCGCGGGAGCCTTGGTCTTTTTGACCTTAGGCGTGCGGCCCTTGCGGACCAGCTGGTTAATCGTAGGCACTCTCGTGTTCTCCGTTTTATCCGGAGCGGCCGTTGGCGGCCGCTCTCTTGTCGCTGCGCCTCGCCGCCCGAGCTTTGAAGTTCTCTCCAGAGCAGCTGAGGCGAAGCCTTAATAGTCGGACCGCACGCCGGGGTCCAAGGACTTTCGACCCGAACTGCCCCTAGGCATGCGAAAATGTGGCATACGTTGCACAAGAACCCTGCAAACCGGAAACGTCGTCCTGGTTGAACCTTTCAGCTGCAAGCTGTCTGACTCAAACCGGCGCACTCATCCACTGCCACAATAACAATTAGTCTCAAGTCTAACACGGACGGGTCCCAGCCCTTAATCGGCGGGGCTTACCACTGGAAAGGCCCCGCCCCCACCGAGGTGGGAACGGGGCCTGTCAGTCACTCAGCTCAGCGGAAGTCGCTGCCGAGATCGTAGTCATCCAGCGGGATGGCGTGGAACTCGGGAGCTCCGTCGCCGCCCAGCGAGTCGTAGGAGAAGTCACTGAATGCGCTGGGGCCGGTGAACAGGTTGGCCTTTGCTTCTTCAGTGGGTTCCACGGTGACCTCGGTGTAGCGCGGGAGACCCGTGCCGGCCGGGATGAGCTTACCGATGATGACATTTTCCTTGAGGCCGAGCAGCGGATCGCTCTTGCCTTCCATGGCCGCCTGCGTCAGGACGCGGGTGGTCTCCTGGAAGGAAGCTGCGGACAGCCAGGACTCGGTCGCCAGGGACGCCTTGGTGATGCCCATGAGCTCGGGACGGCCGGATGCCGGCGTCTTGCCCTCGGACACAACGCGGCGGTTGGCCTCTTCGAAACGGCTGCGTTCGGCGAGCTCGCCGGGCAGCAGATCCGATTCGCCGGACTCGATGACCGTGACGCGGCGCAGCATCTGGCGGACGATAACCTCGACGTGCTTGTCGTGGATACCGATGCCCTGGCTGCGGTACACACCCTGGACTTCGTCCACCAGGAACTTCTGCGCGGCACGGGGACCCATGATGCGCAGCACCTGCTTGGGGTCGACCGGGCCGTTGATGAGCTTCTGGCCAACGCTGACGTGATCGCCGTCTTCGATGAGAAGACGTGAACGGCGCAGCACCGGGTACGCGATCTCTTCAGATCCGTCATCCGGGGTGATGACCAGGCGCATCTGGCGCTCGGACTCTTCGATGGTGATGCGGCCGGCTGCTTCAGCAATCGGTGCGACACCCTTCGGAGTACGGGCTTCGAAGAGCTCCTGGATACGGGGCAGACCCTGGGTGATGTCGTCGCCACCGCTGGCGGAAACAGCACCACCGGTGTGGAACGTACGCATGGTCAGCTGGGTACCCGGCTCACCGATGGACTGCGCGGCAATAATGCCCACGGCCTCACCGATGTCGACGGTCTTGCCAGTGGCCAGCGAACGGCCGTAGCACAGGGCGCAGGTGCCGACGCTGGACTCACAGGTGAGTACGGAGCGGACCTTGACCTCGGTGATGCCGGCTGCGAACAGTTCGGCAATGACGACGTCGCCGCAGTCGGTGCCTGCAGCTGCCAGGACCTTGCCCTTGGAGTCGACGACGTCGACGGCCAGGGTGCGGGCGTAGGCGCTGTTCTCGACGTTCTCGTCCAGGACGAGGACGCCGTTGGCGTCGGCCACCGCGATGGCCGTCATCAGGCCGCGCTCGGTACCGCAGTCCTCTTCGCGGACAATGACGTCCTGCGACACGTCCACCAGACGACGGGTCAGGTAACCCGAGTTGGCGGTACGCAGGGCGGTGTCAGCCAGACCCTTACGGGCACCGTGCGTGGCGATGAAGTATTCCAGCACCGAGAGGCCCTCGCGGTAGGAGGACTTGATCGGACGCGGGATGATTTCACCCTTAGGGTTGGCCACCAGGCCACGGATACCCGCGATCTGACGGACCTGCATCCAGTTACCACGTGCGCCCGAGGACACCATGCGGTTGATCGTGTTCATCGGGGACAGGCTGTCACGCATCGCCTGGGCGATCTCGTTCGTTGCCTTGTTCCAGATCTCGATCAGTTCCTGGCGACGCTCGTCGTCGTCGATCAGACCCTTGTCGTACTGGCCCTGGATCTTGGCGGCCATGGTCTCGTAACCTGCGAGGATCCGCGGCTTGTCCGTGGGCACCTCGATGTCGGAGATGGCAACGGTCACGCCGGAGCGGGTGGCCCAGTAGAAACCGGCATCCTTCAGGTTGTCCAGCGTTGCCGCCGTGATCACCTTCGGGTAGCGCTCGGCGAGGTCGTTGACGATCGTGGACAGCTCACCCTTGTCGGCAACGTTCTCAACCCACGGGTAGTCCGCGGGCAGCGTCTGGTTGAAGATGACCTGGCCGAGGGAGGTCTCGACCAGTGTGGTCTGACCGGGCTCCCAGCCCTCCGGGGCTTCCCAGCCGGCGTAGGGCACGAAGCCCTCGAGCCGGATCTTGACCTTGGAGTTCAGGTGCAGCTCGTGGAGGTCGTAGGCCATGATGGCTTCCGCGACCGAGGAGAAGATCCGGCCTTCGCCAGCTGAACCGACACGCTTGGTGGTCAGGTGGTAGAGACCGATGATCATATCCTGCGACGGCAGGGTCACCGGGCGGCCGTCAGACGGCTTCAGGATGTTGTTCGAGGAGAGCATCAGGATGCGGGCCTCGGCCTGGGCTTCGGGGCTCAGCGGCAGGTGGACTGCCATCTGGTCGCCGTCGAAGTCGGCGTTGAACGCGCCACAAACCAGCGGGTGCAGCTGGATTGCCTTGCCTTCAACAAGCTGCGGCTCGAACGCCTGGATGCCGAGACGGTGCAGGGTAGGTGCACGGTTCAGCAACACGGGGTGCTCGGTGATGATCTCTTCGAGGACGTCCCAGACCTGCGGACGGTAACGCTCCACCATGCGCTTGGCCGACTTGATGTTCTGGGCGTGGTTGAGGTCCACCAGGCGCTTCATCACGAACGGCTTGAAGAGCTCCAGGGCCATCTGCTTGGGCAGACCACACTGGTGCAGCTTCAGCTGCGGGCCGACGACGATGACCGAACGGCCGGAGTAGTCGACGCGCTTGCCGAGGAGGTTCTGGCGGAAACGGCCCTGCTTGCCCTTGAGCATGTCGCTCAGGGACTTCAGCGGACGGTTGCCCGGTCCGGTGACCGGACGGCCGCGGCGGCCGTTGTCGAAGAGGCTGTCAACAGCTTCCTGAAGCATGCGCTTCTCGTTGTTGACGATGATCTCCGGAGCACCGAGGTCAAGCAGGCGCTTGAGGCGGTTGTTGCGGTTGATCACGCGGCGGTAGAGGTCGTTGAGGTCGGAGGTCGCGAAGCGGCCACCGTCCAGCTGGACCATCGGGCGCAGTTCCGGCGGGATCACCGGGACGGCGTCCAGCACCATGCCGAGCGGGCTGTTGTTGGTCGTCAGGAACGCGTTGACCACCTTGAGCCGCTTCAGGGCGCGGGTCTTGCGCTGGCCCTTGCCGTTGGCGATGATGTCGCGCAGCATGTCCGACTCGGCCTGCATGTCGAAGTTCTCAAGACGCTTCTTGATGGCCTCGGCACCCATGGAGCCTTCGAAGTACATGCCGTAGCGGTCGCGCAGTTCGCGGTACAGGCCTTCGTCACCTTCGAGGTCTGCGACCTTGAGGTTCTTGAAGCGGTCCCAGACCTGCTCGAGGCGCTCGATTTCGGCGTCGGCACGCTTGCGGACGTTCGCCATCTGGCGGTCAGCGGAGTCGCGGGCCTTCTTCTTGTCGGCAGCCTTCGCGCCTTCGCCTTCGAGACGGGCAAGCTCGTTCTCAAGGTCGCGGGCGATCGTGGCGATGTCCGAGTCGCGGTTGTCGATCAGCTGCTTCTTCTCGATGTCGTGCTCAACCTGGAGGTTGGGCAGTTCTTCGTGGCGGCTGTCGGCGTCGACGCTCGTGATCATGTAGGCGGCGAAGTAGATGACCTTTTCGAGGTCCTTCGGTGCCAGGTCAAGGAGGTAGCCCAGGCGGGAGGGCACGCCCTTGAAGTACCAGATGTGCGTGACCGGGGCGGCGAGCTCGATGTGGCCCATGCGCTCACGGCGGACCTTGGCGCGGGTGACCTCAACGCCACACCGCTCGCAGATGATGCCCTTGAAGCGCACGCGCTTGTACTTGCCGCAGTAGCATTCCCAGTCGCGGGACGGGCCGAAGATCTTCTCGCAGAAGAGGCCGTCCTTCTCGGGCTTGAGCGTGCGGTAGTTGATGGTTTCCGGCTTCTTAACCTCGCCGTACGACCAGCCACGGATGTCTTCCGCGGTGGCGAGGCCGATCTGCATGAGGCCGAAGGAGGATTCGCTGGACATATGGTCCCTGTTCTCTCTTGTTCTCTAAATTCTGAAGTCTTGGGTTACGGGAAGAGGGAGGTGATGCACCGGGAAAAGTCAGCGCGGCCGGGCCGCCTGCTTTTCCCGGTGCCCCACCTGCTAAACCTCTTCTACGGAACTGGGCTCTGCACGAGACAGATCGATGCCCAGTTCTTCCGCAGCCGTGAAGACTGCGTCATCAGAGTCACGCATTTCAATTGTGGTTCCGTCCGTGGAAAGCACTTCCACGTTCAGGCACAGCGACTGCATTTCCTTGATCAAGACCTTGAAGGACTCAGGAACGCCCGGCTCGGGGATGTTCTCGCCCTTGACGATGGCTTCGTAGACCTTCACACGACCGTGGATATCATCCGACTTGATCGTCAGCAGTTCCTGGAGCGTGTACGCGGCGCCGTAAGCCTCGAGCGCCCACACTTCCATTTCACCGAAGCGCTGGCCACCGAACTGTGCCTTACCACCCAGCGGCTGCTGCGTGATCATGGAGTACGGGCCGGTGGAGCGGGCGTGGATCTTGTCGTCCACCAGGTGGTGGAGCTTCAGGATGTACATGTAGCCGACCGAGATCGGATCCGGGAACGGCTCGCCGGAGCGGCCGTCGAACAGACGGGTCTTGCCGGAGGAGTTGATCAGGCGGTCGCCGTCGCGGGTGACGTTGGTGGAATCGAGCAGGCCCGTGATTTCCTCTTCACGCGCACCGTCGAAGACCGGCGTCGCCACAGTGGTCTGGCCACTCTCGCGCGGCAGGTTCGGCAACTGCTTGACCCACTCGGGCTCGCCCTCGATCTTCCAGCCGGTCTTGGCAACCCAGCCGAGGTGCGTTTCCAGCACCTGGCCGACGTTCATGCGGCCCGGAACACCCAGCGGGTTCAGGACGATATCAACGGGGGTGCCGTCGGCAAGGAAGGGCATGTCCTCGATCGGAAGGATCTTGGAGATAACACCCTTGTTGCCGTGGCGGCCGGCGAGCTTGTCGCCGTCGGTGATCTTGCGCTTGGCAGCGACGTAGACGCGCACCAGCTGGTTGACGCCCGGGGGCAGCTCGTCGTCGTTGTCGCGGTCGAAGACGCGGACACCGATCACGGTGCCGGACTCGCCGTGCGGCACCTTCAGGGAGGTGTCGCGCACTTCGCGGGACTTCTCACCGAAGATGGCGCGCAGCAGGCGCTCTTCCGGGGTCAGCTCGGTCTCGCCCTTGGGGGTGACCTTACCGACCAGGATGTCGCCGGCCTCAACCTCGGCACCGATGTGGATGATGCCGCGCTCGTCCAGGCCCGCCAGGACTTCCTCAGACACGTTCGGGATGTCACGGGTGATTTCCTCGGCACCAAGCTTGGTGTCGCGGGCATCGATCTCGTGCTCCTCGATGTGGATCGAGGACAGGACGTCCTCGGCCACGATGCGCTGGGACAGGATGATGGCATCCTCGAAGTTGTGGCCTTCCCATGACATGAATGCCACGAGCAGGTTCTTACCGAGGGCGAGCTCGCCCTGGTCCGTTGCCGGGCCGTCAGCGATGATGCCGCCGACCTCCAGGCGCTGGCCTTCGCTTACCAGGACACGGTGGTTGTAGCAGTTGCCCTGGTTGGAACGGGCGAACTTGTTGATGCGGTAGTTGGTTTCCGTACCGTCGTCGTTGAGCATGATGACCAGCTCAGCGGAGACCTCGGTAACCACACCGGCCTTCTTGGCGATGACAACGTCACCGGCGTCGACGGCTGCGGCGCGCTCCATGCCGGTACCGACGAACGGTGCCTCGGAACGGACCAGCGGCACGGCCTGGCGCTGCATGTTGGCACCCATGAGTGCACGGTTGGCATCGTCATGCTCGAGGAACGGGATCAAGGCGGTAGCCACGGACACCATCTGGCGCGGGGAAACGTCCATGAACTCGACGTCGGCGGCGGGAACCAGCACAGGCTCGCCTCCACCACCGCGGGCACGGACCAGGACGGTCTCTTCCGCGAAACGCTTGTTCTCGTCGAGCGGTGCGTTGGCCTGTGCGATCAGGACCTCGGCTTCGTCGTCGGCCGTGAGGTACTTGACCTCATCGGAGACGACACCCTCGGCGACAAGGCGGTACGGGGTTTCGATGAAACCGAACGGGTTGATGCGTCCGTAGGAAGCCAGCGAACCGATCAGACCAATGTTCGGGCCTTCAGGAGTTTCGATGGGGCACATACGTCCGTAGTGGGACGGGTGCACGTCACGAACTTCCATGCCGGCACGGTCACGGGACAGACCACCCGGGCCAAGCGCGGACAGGCGGCGCTTGTGGGTCAGACCCGAGAGCGGGTTGTTCTGGTCCATGAACTGGGACAGCTGGGAAGTTCCGAAGAACTCCTTGATGGCTGCCACGACGGGACGGATGTTGATCAGGGTCTGCGGCGTGATGGCCTCGACGTCCTGGGTCGTCATGCGTTCGCGGACAACGCGCTCCATGCGGGACAGGCCGGTGCGGACCTGGTTCTCGATGAGCTCGCCGACGGCGCGGATGCGGCGGTTGCCGAAGTGGTCGATGTCATCGATCTCGACGCGAAGCTCGTGGTCCTGGCCGTCACGCTTGCCCATGAGGGTCTTCTCACCGGCGTGCAGCGCAACCAGGAACTTGATCATGGCCACGATGTCTTCGACGTGCAGGACCGAAGCTTCCTTGTCGCCAAGGGAGCGGTCGATGCCAAGCTTGCGGTTGATCTTGTAACGGCCGACCTTGGCCAGATCGTAGCGCTTGGAGTTGAAGTACAGGTTGTCCAGCAGGGACTGGGCAGCCTCAACCGTGGGCGGCTCGCCCGGTCGCAGCTTCCGGTAGATGTCCAGCAACGCGTCTTCGCGGGTCTCGGTGGCGTCCTTCTCCAGCGTGGCGCGCATGGAGTCGTACTGGCCGAATTCCTCGAGGATCTGGCCTTCGGTCCAGCCGAGGGCCTTCAGCAGCACGGTGACGGACTGCTTGCGCTTGCGGTCAAGACGGACGCCGACCTGGTCGCGCTTGTCGATTTCGAGCTCGAACCAGGCGCCGCGGGAGGGGATGATCTTCGCGGTGAAGATGTCCTTGTCGCTGGTCTTGTCGGCGGTGCGCTCAAAGTAGGCGCCCGGCGAGCGGACCAGCTGGGAGACGACGACACGCTCGGTGCCGTTGACGACGAAGGTGCCCTTCTCGGTCATCAGCGGGAAGTCACCCATGAACACGGTCTGCTGCTTGATTTCGCCCGTGTTGTTGTTCATGAATTCGGCCTTGACGTACAGCGGAGCCGAGTACGTTGCGTCCCGGTCCTTGCACTCAGCCATGGTGTATTTGGGGTCAGCGAACTCCGGCTCGGAGAAGCTCAGGGACATGGTGCCCTGGAAGTCTTCGATCGGGGAGATCTCTTCGAAGATGTCGGACAGACCCGAGGAGGTGGCGACGCTGAGGTCGCCTTCTTCGACGGCCTTCGCAACGCGCGCCTGCCAGCGTTCGTTCCCGACCAGCCAGTCAAAGCTGTCGGTTTGCAGGGCGAGCAGATTCGGAACATCAAGGGGTTCGTGAATCTTTGCGAATGAGAGCCGGCGGGTTGCACCGTCGGTGCTGTCGGCATTGATAGCGGTAGCGTTGTTTACATTAGAGGTGCTCGAGGCGACCAAGAGGGATCCTTCCACAGACCTTCAGGCGTTGTCAGATCTCCCCCGTTATGCACTCTGCAGAATGACTCCGCAGCGCTACCAGTCCGGTTCCGCTATATGACCCGGGACCCGCGCTGTCCATAGCTGGTGCACGTGGTAGACGGCACATTGATGGAACAGCTGTCAGGCTAAGCCCACCGCTATATGAAGGCTGAAGGTAAACAGGGAAGACGCAAATATCTACGATACGGCAAAGCAACCTACTTGTCTACCCCACTTCCGGCGGGATTGCAAGCACGAAGTTTGGCGGAATTTTCCCTGACTCCTGGCGGAGCCATTCGCAAGCTGCCCCGGGCAGCGCCCGGGGCGAGCGGGTCAGCAGCCGGGACCGCAGCCCAGACCGGGGCCGAATGGATAGGTGACGGGGCTCACGATAACGTAGACATAAGTCGAAAGAAGATCGGAAGAAAACACCATGAGCAATCCTGCAGACAACAACGATGTTGTCATTCTCGCCGCAGCCCGCACCCCCCAGGGGCGCCTGAACGGGCAGCTGGCCAGCTTCACCGCCGTCGAGCTCGGCACCCACGCCATCCGCGCGGCCCTCGCCGCCAGCGGCGTCAAGGCCGACCAGGTGGACAGCGTGATCATGGGCCAGGTCCTGCAGGCCGGAGCGGGCCAGAACCCTGCGCGCCAGAGCGCCATCGGCGCCGGCATCGGCTGGAACGTGCCGACGGTGACCATCAACAAGGTCTGCCTCTCGGGCCTCACCGCCGTGATCGACGCCGCCCGGATGATCCGCAGCGGGGACGCCACGGTGGTGGTCGCCGGCGGCCAGGAGTCCATGACCCGCGCACCTCACGTGCTGCCCGGTTCCCGGCAGGGCTGGGCGTACGGCACGGTCCAGGCCCTGGACGTGGCCGCGCACGACGGCCTGACCGACGCCTTCGACGGGCAGTCCATGGGACTGTCGACCGAGAGCAAGAACCTGACCCTCGGCATTGACCGGGCCTCCCAGGACGAGGTGGCGGCCCAGTCGCACCAGCGTGCCGCCCGGGCCGCGAAGGACGGCGTCTTCGACAACGAGATCGCCCCGATGAGCGTCAAGCAGCGCAAGGGCGATCCGATCGCCGTCACCGCCGACGAGGGCATCCGGCCCGACACGACCGTCGAATCGCTGGCCGGACTGCGCGCGGCGTTCGTCACGGACGGAACCATCACCGCCGGCAACTCCTCTCCCCTGTCCGACGGCGCTGCCGCCCTGGTGCTGAGCAGCCGGAAGTTCGCCGAGGACAACGGCCTCGAGTATCTGGCGGTGGTCGGCAAGCCGGGCCAGGTTGCGGGGCCGGACAACTCGCTGCATTCCCAGCCGTCGAACGCCATCAAGAACGCCCTGGACAAAGCCGGCTGGTCCGCCGCGGACCTCGACTTCATCGAAATCAACGAGGCTTTCGGTTCTGTCGCGGTGCAGTCCCTGAAGGATCTCAACTATCCGCCGGAGCAGTGCAACATCCACGGCGGGGCCATCGCCCTGGGCCACCCGATCGGGGCCTCCGGGGCCCGGCTGGCCCTGCACGCGGCCCACGAACTCAAGCGCCGGGGTACCGGCAAGGCGGCCGTGTCCCTGTGCGGCGGCGGCGGCCAGGGCGAAGCGCTGCTGCTGTACCGCGACTAAATCCGGTAACCGGCGGGCGGGGCGGGCCCGGACCACAGGGCGGCCGGGCGGACCGGGAACCGCCGCCAGGAGTCAGGAAGGTTTGACGCGATGCCAGAGCAGAAAACAACCAGCGGCCGCGAACGGTTCCTCGCCGACGCCGCGGCGCGGGGGCTGGACGTGGAGATCGTCGAACGCCTCGCCGCCCGCAGCCTAGAGGAGGCGGCCGGTATCCTCGGGATCCGGCCCGCGGATATCGTGAAGTCGCTCGTGGTCAAGCACAAGGACGGCAGTTTCCTGTTCGCACTGGTCCCCGGCGACCGGCAGATTTCCTGGCCCAAGCTGCGGGCGCTGCTGGGCGTCAACAAGCTCTCGCTGCCGGCGGCGGATACGGCTTTCGAGGCGACCGGGTACGAGCGCGGGACCATCACGCCGCTCGGCAGCATCCGCCCCTGGCCCGTCTACGCCGACCAGACCATCACGGGCCGTCGGATCTCCATGGGCGCCGGGGAACATGGCTACAGCGCATTCGTGGACGCGGATGCCCTGACGGCGGCCTTGGGCGCCGTCGTCGCAGATATCACTGAACCCAACTAGCCCGCCCGGGTTAACAGCAACGCGGGGTCGCTTCCGGCCCATCCCGACCGCCGGGATGGGCGCAAAGTGACCCCGCGTTGTTGTATCGGCGGGGGCTAAGCCGTGACCGTCAGTGGCGTCCCGTTGACGGTGAGCCGCCAGTTGGCCTGGCTGAACACGGCGATGTCCAGGGTTCCGCGGTCCACGACATAGTCGATGATGCGCTGCCGGATCTCCTGCTGGCTGTTCGAGAGCACCGGCGCGCTCTTCACGGCCGGGAAGTTGCCTCCGCCGCTCTGCCGGTAGTTGTTGATGGCCAAAGCAAATTCCTGCTCGGGCGCCAGCGGCTGGCCGCCGTAGCTGAGCTTGGCGATCCGGTCCCCCGCCGGCCGGGCGAGGTCGATCTCATAGTTCAGCGGCGCGTCCAGTCCGTAGACGACGTCGTAGTTGTAGTCGGGCGTGCCGTTCGGGGCCGTAGCCGTCACAGCGTTGGTGACCTCCTGGGCCCTGGCCGTGGTGGCGGTCACCGGTTTGAAGTACTGGGCGGACCACTCCAGGTATGCCTTGACCTGCGCGCCGGTGACCTTGATGGCGAGCAGCGTGTTGTCGAAGATGTACAGGCCTGCGACATCGCGGATGGTCAGCGGCCCGGCCTTGACGTCCACAGCACGGGAGAACGCCGCCGCAATGGACAATACGGGCAGCCCTGCGGCGGGAGTGTTGGCCAGCTCGGCCTTGACTGTGCTGGCCTGGACGTAATTAATGGCATCGATCGCGGCGGAGTCCTCCCAGCAGGCGGTGGCCGTGCTGAGCGGCGCCGTGGAAGTTCCGATGACCTCGTTGACGTAGTTCACCGTGGCCTCGTGCCCGGCCTGAACGGCCCGGACGACGGCGGGATCGGGGTCGACGGTCTTGGCGTCCAAAAGGAGCGAATGCGCCGCGGTGACGGTCCACTGCCCTTTTTCCTTGACGAGTTCGAGGTCCATGACGGAGACGCGCATGCCCCACTTGAGCGGCTCGGTCAGGAGCACCTGCTTGCCCGTGGCCTTGTTCGTGACGAAGCGCTCGGGGATCTCCAGGTGGGCGTGCCCGACGAGGATGGCGTCGATGCCCGGGACTTCCTCTGCCAGCTGGGTGGACGCGTTCTCGGGAAAGGGC
Organism: Arthrobacter sp. P1_D12; assembly: GCF_056406175.1. Taxonomy (NCBI): domain Bacteria; kingdom Bacillati; phylum Actinomycetota; class Actinomycetes; order Micrococcales; family Micrococcaceae; genus Arthrobacter; species Arthrobacter sp. P1_D12. The sequence continues at coordinate 199,065 of NZ_JBFUAR010000005.1, read as the reverse complement.
AGGGCGTCACCGTAGGAGGACCCTGGAGTCGCCCCCGAATGGCTCGTGACGATCACGACGTCGGCCCCGGCCGCTTTCACCTGCGGGATGACGGTTCTGGCCTCTTCTACGATGCCGTTGAAATCGAGCTTGCCCTGGACGTTGTCCCGGTCCCAGAGTGCGCAGCCCGGCGTCACCAGGCCGACGAGGCCGACCGTCAGCCAGCCGCTGTCCGTCTTGATCCGCTTCAGGACGTAGGGGGTGAAGGCTCGCCCGCCCGCCACGGCGTCGTGCACATTGGCGCCCAACAGCGGGAAGTTTAGCTGCCGCTCCCAGGTGCGCAGAAGCCCAATGCCGTAGTTGAACTCGTGGTTGCCCAGCCCCACGGCGTCGTAGCCGATCGCGTTCATGGCCAGCGCCATGGGGTGTTTCACGGTTGCCGAGATGGGGTTGATCTTGGCGAAGTAGTAGGCCAGGGGCGTGCCCTGGATGGTGTCGCCGGCGTCGATGGTCAGGGTGCTGGCCGCGCCGCGCTCGGCGCGCATGGCGTTGATCAGGGTCGCGGCCTGGGCAATCCCGATCTTGTTCCCGGCGGCGTCGGCATAGGGGACGTTCTTGAAGTAGTCCCAGTTGAAGACGTTGTTGTGCAGATCCGTGGTGCCGAGCACCGTCAGGGTGAACTGATTCTTGGCAGTCGCCCTGCCACTGGCTTCGCCGGGGACGGCCTGCGCCGCCGGGGCTCCGGCCAGCGCGGCGGCGGCCGCGCCGCCGCCCACGAGGGCTGCGGCGAGCATGGCGCGGCGGGAGGGGGAAGTGTTCGGGTCCGTCATTGTGGGTGAACTCCTGAGCGTTGGGGGCCGGTGGGCACAAATCCAAAGTCTAGGGTCGCGCCATCAAGTGCGACAGGGGTATCAGAAAAACTTTGCCGAATCCTTGGGTACCGTTCACCGGCGCCGGCTGCCGGCCCGGGCGGTTCGGGTTTCCGGTCCGGGAACGCAGGAAACCCCGCCCACTGAGTGGACGGGGTTTCCTGTGAGCAGTGCGGACCGCGATGGATCCGGACGGCGGGTGTTACTTGAGGGTGACGCGGGCGCCAGCTTCTTCGAGCTGAGCCTTGGCCTTCTCGGCAGCTTCCTTGGTGGCGCCTTCGAGAACAGCCTTGGGTGCGCTGTCAACCAGGTCCTTGGCTTCCTTGAGGCCCAGGGAGGTGATGGCGCGAACTTCCTTGATCACTGCGATCTTCTTGTCGCCAGCAGCTTCGAGGATGACGTCGAAGTCAGTCTTCTCTTCAGCTTCTTCTGCAGCAGCGGCGGGGCCGGCAACGGCAACGGCAGCAGCAGTAACTTCGAAGGTCTCTTCGAAGAGCTTGACGAACTCGGAGAGCTCGATGATGGTCAGTTCCTTGAAAGCTTCAATGAGCTCTTCGTTGGTGAGCTTCGCCATGGTGTGGCGTCCTTCCTATAGTGGTGCGCGGCGGCCCTGAGGCTCGCTGTGGCACCGGAGTCTTATGGAGAAGAGGACTAGTTCTCTTCGGGGGCTGCGGCTTCGGCCGGTGCTTCGGCCTCGGCTGCTGCATCTGCTGCGGGAGCTTCTTCAGCGGCGGGTGCTTCGGCTGCTGCCGGGGCACCGTTCTCTTCTTCAAGCTTGAGGCGCAGTGCGTCGATGATGCGTACAGCAGCGGCAGCAGGAGCCTTGAGGATCCCTGCAACCTTGGCGAGCTGCAGCTCACGGGACTCGAGTGCTGCCAGGGCAGCAACTTCGCTGGCGTTCAGTGCCTTGCCCTCGAAGTAACCGGTCTTGATGACCAGCTGCTTGTTGGCCTTGGCAAAATCCGTCAGGCTCTTGGCAGCTGCAACTGCGTCACCCTTGATGAACGCGATTGCAGTGGGGCCGGCGAGCTGACCGTCGAATGCTTCGACACCAGCTTCCTTGGCTGCAATGGCGGTCAGGGTGTTCTTGACGACCGAGAACTTGGTTTCCTGGCCGAGAGAGACACGCAGCTGCTTGAGCTGTGCAACGGTGAGCCCGCGGTATTCGGTCAGGACAGCGGCGTTCGATTCCTTGAAATCGTTAGTGATCTCAGCTACTGCTGAAACCTTGCTAGGCGTTGCCATAACCCTCCTTCCGGGGATAGTGCCGGTATGTCCGGGTCCCCGCTCAAAAGAGCTAAAAACTAAAAAACGCCCCGCGCAGATGCACGGGGCTTGTCTCGACGCGGTCCATGACCGCGGAGCTTTGCTTCGTTCACCTGCGCCGGCCGCCCTATGTTCAGGGTCCTTCGTCCGGAAATCCACTGCGCTCTCCCGGCGCGACTGCAGAAGTGAGTCTTGCTTGGGAGAGTGGATTTCCAACAACCGACGGTCTTTGGTCCTCCAAGCTTACGGGACGCGGCGCGCGTGTTCCAAATCGGGCCCGGCGGGCAGGGGCAGCGCCGGACTTCAGCGAAAGACTTTAGCGCCCGACGTCGGCCCGGGACCTCAGCTGACAGCCGGTCCGAAGTTGGGGAGTTCTTTTTGCCAGAGACCCGTCACTCCCGCTGTCGTGAAGCCGAGCTGCTGGTTGACCTTCAACAAGTAGCGGTTCTCCGGGGCGTTCCACGTGTACAGGACCCGGGCGTCCGGGAACTGTTCGCTGAGCCGTTCCATATTGGCGACCTTGATCAGCAGCCCGAGCTTGTTGCCGCGGTGTTCCTGCAGCACCACCGTGTCGTCCTGGAAGACGACGTCCGGGCGCAGGGCCAGGACACTGATGGTGGTCAGGCCCACGAGCGTTCCGCTGGCGACGTGCTCGACGGCGGTGACCACCGTCCGGCGGCCCTGGGCTATGGTGACTTCCTCCGCTTCCCGGAGGATGCCGCCGTCGAACACCATTTCCTGGGCATCCGGCCCCGGCACTTCGTCCTCGCCTGCCTGGTTTTCCAGCGCGGCGACGGCCTCGAGCCACTGGTCAGGACACCGGTCCGTCCAGTGGTGCAGACGGTAGCGGCCGGCATTGGCTTCCTCGGCCTCGGCCTCGAGGTCGGCGACGAGCTTGGTGTCCAGCGGCAACGCACAGGAGCTGAACTGCTCGATGTGCTGCAGGGTGTAGCCGGTGTGGCGGGCAAATTCCACGTCACGGCTGCCCAACGGGACGAACCCGACGCCGCTGCCGGGCACGAGCTGTTCGGCCTCCGGGTCCGTCAGGGTTGATCCCGGGTGGTTGGTGTCGATCAGGATCGTGTGGCGGCCCTCGTCCCGGGCGAAATGTTCGGCGGCCGCCAGCAGCTGCCTCCCCACGCCCTGGCGCCGGAATTCCGGCAGGATGTCGAGCGTGAATTCGGCGAGATCGAGGTTGTCCACGAGCGGCAGGGCGATGTCCGCCGTCCCGACAATCACGCCGTCGATCTTGGCGACGAGGATCACCTGGCGTTCGTAGGGGTCCGCCATCTCAAGCAGCTTTTCCTGCGGCGCGTAGGCGAGGTCGTCGGTGCCCCAGGTCTGCATCCGGACCCTGCGCCCCACCTCGATCGCGGCGAGAAAGTCGGCGGCATCGGGCGCGTCAAGGGAATCGGGGATCCACAGCTGCTCAATCCGTACATCGTTTGCCATAGAGGGCATCTTCCCAGCCGTTGTGCCACCCACCATCGGTACGGCCCGGCTCAAACCGGGCTTTCAACCGCCAGCATATGCTGGTTTGGGCCGCTGTTCCATTGGTGACGCCGGGCAGTTTCCGCTCCAGCCGGCGCCCGGCAGCTTCTGCCCCAGCCGGCGCCCGGTCAGTTCCGGATCTCATTGCCGGTGGCTGCGCCCGCGGCGGCAGCGGTCCGCTGCCACTCGCCGTCGTAGCCGGCCGGCTTGAAGCCCAGTGCGATGTTGATGCCGAGCATGTGGTCGTTTTCGGCGGCGTTGTACGTCAGGACGCGCCGGACCGCGGGGTACGACTCCCGCAGCAGGCGCAGGTTGCGGATCTTGATGAGCATGCCAAGCCGGTGGCCGCGGTGGCCCACCGCGACGAGGGTGTCGTCCTGGTTGGCCAGCCATGGCTTGTCGGCTGTTGTCTGCAGGACGGTATAGGCGGCCAGTTCGCCGCTGGCCCGGTGCCGTGCCGCCACCACAAGGGAGGACTGGCCGGCGCGCCGCCAGGTGTCCTCGACGTGGCGGACCCGGGCGACGTCCCAGATTTCCGGCTCGTAGCTCAGCGCTCCGGAGGGGGCGTCGGTGCTCATGCGGGACATGAGCACCGCGAGCTGGGCGGCATGTTCCTCCGGGCAGGAGTCGGTCCAGTGCAGCAGTTCATAGTCCCCCGCGCGGGCCAGGGCGTCCCGTTCCAGGGCGTCGAGGTCCGCGGCGGGCGGTACGTCGAGCGAACTGAACCGTTCCACCTGCTCCAGGCGGTAGCCGGCTTTTCCGGCGAAACGGACACCCGGCGCGCCGGCGGGCAGCGCTCCGGTCCCCGTGGCGGGCTTGATGAGGTTGGTGCCATCGACGTCGAAATCGGCCGGGTGCTCGGTGAATGTCTGCAGGATGGTCCGCCCGTCGGCGGCGGCCAGCGCCTCGGCGTGCACCAGCAGTGCCCAGCCGATCCCCCGCCCGGCGAAGTCATCCAGGACGCCCACGTGCAGCAGCGCACTGCCCAGATTCTCCTGCAGTTCACAGCGGACCCAGGAGTTGGCCACCATGAGCCCGTCGACGCGGACGAAGAAGAGCCGCAGCCGGGTGTACGCCGTGTCCCGCCAGTACTGCAGGCGGGCCGCCGCGGACGATGCCCGGTCCAGGTTGCCCCAGGTCTGCCGGATGAGCTCATCGCAGAGTTCCATGAATTCGAGGAACTCCGCCGTGTCAGCGGCATGGGTGTCAGCGGCATCAAGGCTGGCGGGCAGGGAGAGTTCCTCGATGAGGTACGACGGCGTAGTCACCGGGACAGCCTAACCGGCAAGTCCGGCGGCACCAAGGGCCCCGGATGCCAAGCGTTTTGTACGCCGCGGGGTCCCGGCGCAGGACGGCAAAAGGCCGCCCCGCAGTTGGCGGGACGGCCTTTGGCTGGAACCGGCGACGTCAGCGAAGCCGGCGGTTCCGTGGATCCGGTGAGGACTAGACCTCGGTCAGGACCTTGGTGACGTTGGGGTCAACCGAGATGCCCGGGCCGAACGTGGTGGCCACGGTGGCCTTCTGGATGTAGCGGCCCTTGGAAGCGGACGGCTTGAGGCGGAGGACCTCTTCCAGTGCGGCTGCGTAGTTCTCGGCCAGCTTGATGGCGTCGAACGAAACCTTGCCGATGATGAAGTGCAGGTTCGAGTGCTTGTCGACGCGGAAGTCGATCTTGCCGCCCTTGATGTCGTTGACGGCCTTGGCGACGTCAGCGGTCACGGTGCCGGTCTTCGGGTTCGGCATCAGGTTACGCGGACCCAGGACCTTACCGAGGCGGCCAACCTTGCCCATGAGGTCAGGGGTGGCGACGGCGGCGTCGAAGTCGGTCCAGCCGGCGGCGATCTTTTCGATCAGGTCATCGGAACCAACGAAGTCGGCGCCGGCCGCGATTGCAGCCTCAGCCTTGTCGCCCGTTGCGAAGACGAGGACGCGGGCGACCTTACCGGTGCCGTGCGGCAGGTTGACGGTGCCGCGGACCATCTGGTCGGCCTTACGCGGGTCAACGCCGAGGCGGAAAGCGACCTCAACGGTGGCGTCGAACTTGGACGGGTTGGTGTCCTTGGCGAGCGTCACTGCCTCGAACGGCGCGTAGAACTTCTCCGCGTCGATCTTGGCCGCGGCTGCCTCATATGCTTTGCTGCGCTTTGCCATGCTGCTTATTTCTCCTTGTGCAGTTGTGGTCTGCGGACCGCGCTGGGCCCTGCCACAGGCGGCATTCCGGCTGGTGTATCCGTTCCGGAATTCCGCTGTTCATTGTTTAGGTGGTGCCGGCTGGCCGGCGGTGCTGACGGCGTCGTGACCGGTTTCCCGATCCCGGCGCATCAGCGGGGGGAATTAACCCTCGACGGTGATACCCATGGAGCGGGCGGTGCCGGCGATGATCTTCGCTGCGCCTTCGAGGCTGGTGGCGTTGAGGTCTTCCATCTTGGTGGTGGCGATCTCGTTGACCTGGGCCTGGGTCAGCTTGGCAACCTTGACGGTGTGCGGGGTAGCCGAACCCTTGGCGACGCCTGCAGCCTTTTTGATGAGCTCTGCAGCCGGCGGGGTCTTGGTGATGAACGTGAAGGAACGGTCCTCGTAGACCGTGATTTCCACGGGGATAACGTTGCCGCGCTGGGCTTCCGTCGCAGCGTTGTACGCCTTGCAGAATTCCATGATGTTGACACCGTGCTGGCCGAGCGCAGGACCGATCGGCGGGGCCGGGTTAGCGGCACCTGCCTGGATCTGCAGCTTGATGAGGCCGGTGACCTTCTTCTTGGGAGCCAATGTAGGTCCTTCTCTCAAATACGTCCTGGGGCACAGGAGCGTGCCTCAGGTTGGTGGCCGCCATGGCAAGGCGGCCGGCCGCTCCGTGGCTGCTAAGCGGGCAGCCCGGGGCGAATTCTTAGGGAACAGCTAGATCTTGCTGACCTGGTTGAACGCCAGGGTGACCGGAGTCTCGCGCTCGAAGATGGACACCAGCACCACGAGGGTCTGGGAATCGATCTTGATCTCGGAGATCGTGGCGGGGAGGGTCTCGAACGGGCCTTCCTTGACGATGACCGACTCGCCAACCTCGAAGTCGACGTCGACCTGGGCGGCGGCGTGCTTGACCGGCTTGCCCTTCTCGGCCTGCTCTTCTTCGAAGACCGGCGCGAGCATGGAGAAGACCTCATCGAGGCGCAGCGGGACCGGGTTGTGGGCGTTGCCCACGAAGCCGGTGACACCGGGGGTGTGGCGGACGGCGCCCCAGGAAGCGTCGGTCAGGTCCATGCGAACCAGGACGTAACCGGGAATGCGGACACGGTTGATGACCTTGCGCTGGGCGTTCTTGATCTCAACGACTTCCTCCATCGGAACCTGGATTTCGAAGATGTAATCTTCCATGTCCAGGGTCTGGATGCGGGTCTCAAGGTTGGCCTTGACGCGGTTCTCGTAGCCTGCGTAGGAGTGAATGACGTACCAGTCACCCTCCTGGCGGCGCAGCTTGGCTTTGAACTCGTCCGCGGGGTCGACGTCGGCCTTAGCGGCCGCCGCTGCCAGCACGTCGGCGTCAGCCTCATCAGCGTCGGCGTCAGCCTCATCAGCGTCGGTGGCGTCGGCTGCAACTGCCTCGGCGTCGTCTGCCGCTTCTTCTTCCGTGGCTACGGCCTCGTCAGTGACGTCGGATTCGGGCGCAGCAGACACAGCCTCGGACTCTTCCGCGGCTTCCACCGCGGCGTCCTGGCTCTTATCCAGCTCAGTCTCAGTTACCTCGAGCTCCTGCTCAGACACTTGGTCTCCTGCTTCCTCATTGCCTAACATGCCTATTTAAATGACTCAATTCCGCACACCCCGCGGAATCTCCGGTTTCCCGGGGCATCCACGCAGTCTGCGGACCGGTCGCCTTAGCTGTCCGTGGGGCCGCTGCCGCCGAAGACCCAGCTGACCGCGGTCCCAAAGGCCAGGTCCAGCAAGGTGACGATCACCATCATGATGGTCACGAACACCAGTACCACGAGTGTGTAGTTGATCAGTTCTTTACGGGTCGGTGCGACGACCTTCTTCAGTTCGCCAATGACCTGGCGGATGAAGATCGCGATACGAGCGAAGAAGCCGGGCTTGGCGGCATTCTTGGCGGGGCGGCCTTTGGAGCTGCTGGCAGCTGTTTCGGTCACCTGGTCCTCACTCATCCTCGCAATGATCGGATACCCGGCTCTGAACTGAACCATGGTTGCTGCGCTGGTTCCGGATAATCCGGAACAGCATGCGCAGGGCAGACAGGACTCGAACCTGCAACCTGCGGTTTTGGAGACCGCTGCGCTACCAATTGCGCCACTACCCTTCGGGGATAAAAACCGCTCCGGCCGATGCGTCCCACAGGCTTCCCTGAGGCGCAGGCCATCATCGTGTTTTCAACACCGGAGAACCAGTCTACGCAACAACTGCGCCTACGTCGAACCGGCCCTCTTCCGGACCCCTGCGTGCCTGCGAAAACCAACTGACAGCCGTCAGTCACATTCGGGTTCAGGCACCCCGGGGGATCCGCTGAACAGCATAGAGTAGATTTCGTCGAATCCCATATCCAGCCTTCCAGCTGCAAGCGAAGAACGGACCCGCCCATGTCTGCTGCCCGCATTTCCCAGCGCATTTCCGCCATAGCCGAATCCGCCACTCTGGCCGTCGATGCCAAGGCGAAGGCGCTGAAGGCAGCCGGCCGTCCGGTCATTGGCTTCGGTGCCGGGGAACCCGACTTCCCGACCCCCGGTTACATTGTGCAGGCCGCCATCGAGGCCGCCAGCCAGCCGAAATACCACCGGTACTCCCCCGCCGGCGGGCTCCCCGAACTGAAGCAGGCCATCGCGGACAAGACCTTCCGGGATTCCGGCTACCAGGCGGCGGCGTCCCAGGTGCTGGTGACCAACGGCGGCAAGCAGGCCGTCTACAACACCTTCGCCACCCTGCTGGATCCGGGCGACGAGGTCATTGTTCCGACCCCGTTTTGGACCACGTACCCGGAGGCCATCCGGCTCGCCGGCGGCGTGCCGGTGGAGGTCTTCGCTGGCCCGGAGCAGGGCTACCTGGTCACCGTGGACCAGCTGGAAGCGGCCCTCACCGAGCGCACCAAGATCTTGCTCTTCGTCTCCCCTTCCAACCCCACCGGCGCCGTGTACTCGCCGGAGCAGGTCAAGGAGATCGGCCAGTGGGCAGCGTCCAAGGGCCTGTGGGTTGTCACCGACGAGATCTACGAACACCTGACCTACGACGGCGTGCCGTTCACCTCGATCGCCACCGCGGTGCCCGAGCTCGGCGACAAGGTGGTCATCCTCAACGGCGTCGCGAAGACCTATGCCATGACCGGCTGGCGCGTGGGCTGGATGATCGGGCCCGCGGACGTCATCAAGGCCGCCACCAACCTGCAGTCGCACGCGACGTCGAACGTCTCCAACATCCCCCAGGTCGCCGCCCTCGCGGCTGTGTCCGGGCCGCTGACCGCCGTCGATGAGATGAAGGTGGCATTTGACCGCCGCCGCAAGGCGATCGTCGCGGGTCTGAACGCGATTGACGGCGTTGACTGCCCGACGCCGAAGGGCGCGTTCTACGTGTACGCGGACGTCCGCGCGCTGCTGGGCAAGGAGTTCCCGTCTGCGAACGGCCCGGTGCGGCCGGCCACCTCTGCCGAACTCGCGGCGCTGATCCTGGACGAGGTCGAGGTGGCTGTGGTTCCCGGCGAGGCGTTCGGCCCGTCCGGCTACCTGCGCCTGTCCTATGCACTCGGCGACGACGACCTGGCCGCGGGCGTCGCCCGCCTGCAGGACTTCCTCGGCAAGGCAAAGTAGTAACCTACCAAACGCTCCCGCAGGTCCGGCACCATTCCTCCTGACGCTCCCGCAGGTCCTGCACCATTCCTCCTGACGCTCCCGCAGGTCCGGCACCATACCTACCCGACCTACCCGACGCTCCCGCAGAACCCGACGAGCGTCCGCCGCATTACCGCACGACCTGCGGGAGCGGCCACCCCAAAACCGCACCACCGCATCACCGCACCACCTGCGGAAGCGTCGGGCCTAAAAGCGCCTGAAGTGCGGGAGCGTCCGGGTTTTAGGCGCCGGACGTGCGGGAGCGTTTGTGGTTAAAGGAGGCGGCGCTCGGCGGCCCAGCGGGTCAGCTCGTGGCGGCTGGAGAGCTGGAGCTTGCGCAGCACGGCCGAGACGTGGGTTTCAACGGTCTTGATCGAGATGAACAGTTCTTTGGCCACCTCCTTGTAGCTGTAGCCGCGGGCGATAAGGCGCATCACCTCGAGTTCCCGCGCCGAGAGCCTGTCGAGCTCGTCGTCGGCGATGTCCGCGGGGGCCGTGCCGAACGCGTCCAGGACGAAGCCCGCCAGCCGGGGTGAGAAGACGGCGTCGCCGCCGGCCACGCGGCGGACGGCGCCGCTGATCTCCGCGCCGGAAATGGTCTTGGTGACATAGCCGCGCGCGCCGGCCCGGATCACGGACACCACATCTTCTGCCGCGTCGGAGACGCTCAGCGCCAGGAACCGCGTGGTGCCCAGCAGGGGCGCCGAGCCGGCCAGGACCTCGCGTCCGCCGCCACCCCGGCCGCCGGGAAGATGGACGTCAAGGAGCACGACGTCGGGGCGCTGGACTGCGATGACGGCGATTGCCTCCTCCACCGTTCCGGCCTCCCCGGCGACGACGATGTCCGGGTCCAGGTCCGCCTTCAATCCGGAGCGGAAGATGGCGTGGTCGTCCACGATCACCACGCGAATCGGTGCGGGGTTTCCTTGCACAGGGTTTCCCGATGTTGGGCTGGTCACGGTTTGGCCTCTCCGTTGGCGTTGTTGGCGGCGGCCGCGGCAGTTCCGGCGGAGGCGGCGGCGACGGGCAGCCGGAGCCGCACTTCGGTGCCGTCCTGGCTGCTGGTGATCGCGGCGGTGCCGCCGTGGCGGTTCATCCGGCCGATGATCGATTCCCTGACGCCGAGCCGGTCCTGGGGAACGGAATCCGGGTCGAAGCCCGGGCCCCGGTCCTTGACGAAAACTTCCGCTGCGGCGTCGGTGACTTCCAGGTACACGGACACGGCGCCGCCGCCGTGCCGGGAGGCGTTCAGCATGGCCTCTCGGGATGCCTGGACGAGGGCCTCGTGGCGTTGGGTCATGGCGCAGTCCCCCACGCTGACCACCTCGACGGCGTTCCCCAGGGCGTCCTCGACCTCGGCCGCAGCGGCCTTGATGCCGTCGGACAGCTGGCCGGATTCCTTGTCGGCGTCCCGGTACAGCCAGCCACGCAGCTCGCGCTCCTGCGCGCGGGCCAGCCTGATGACATCGTGCTCGTTGCCGGCCCGACGTTGGATCAGGGCGAGCGTCTGCAGCACGGAGTCATGGAGGTGGGCGGCGATCTCGGCACGCTCGGTGGCGCGGACCCGCCCCGCGCGCTCGGTTTCCAGGTCGCGCCAGAACTTCAGCCCCCACGGCAGGAGCACCAGGGCCACGCCGCCGAGCACGGCCACCGAGGCCAGGAGGGCGAGCCAGGTCTGTTCCCAGGACCCCGAGCCGGACACCATGACCAGCACGCCGGCCACGACGAGGGCGAGCCCGGCCGCGAGGCGGGCCCAGCCGCCGGCCTGGTTCGCTTTGGTCTTGTCCACGAGCCCCGCCCGGCGGGTCTCGTCCAGTTGCATCCAGGCGATCGCGGCGCCGCCCAGGATCGCCGCGACCGGGATCAGGGTACCCAGCGGCACGTCGACCCCCAGGAGCCGGGCGATCAGGATCCCGGCGGCCAGCAACAGGCCTGCGCCCAGCAGGATCTCCTTGCCAAAGGGCATGCCGGACACTTTGGACCGCCAGGATCCCGGCGCCGCCGTCGTTGGCGTTCCACTGGTTCCGGGGGCTCCCGGCATGCCGTGGGCGTCGGGCAGGTTTGCGACGCCTGGAGTGTCCGGGAAGCTCACTGCCGGAGCGATGGGCGACGCCGGGCGGCGGGCGTTGCGCCGGGCGCTTTCATCCGCCGTGGGGACCATGATCCAAAGCCAGGCGTAGAACGCCACCCCGGCCCCGCCGGCGAGCGCGGCCACTGCCATGCCGATCCTGACCATGCGCACCGGCCAGCCCAGGTGGGTGGCGAGGCCCGCGCACACGCCGGCAATCACGCGGTCGCTGCTGCGGACCAGCGGCGGTCGGGCGGGCGCGGTTGTCATGCCTCAATCCAAGCACGGATCGGGGTTTCCCGGACGCGTTTGAGGGCCCAACCGGGGGCCACTCAGGGACCGTTCAGGGTGTTCCCCAGTAGAGCCCGGCGCCGGGAACGGGAAGGATCGAAGTATGAACCCGCACACCCCGCACCCCGATGAGGGCCCGGCCTCCGCAGACCGGCCGGCCACGGATCTATCCCGCCCCGAACTTCCAGAACCGGAACGTCCAGAACCGGAACGTCCCGAACCCGAACGCCCCGCCGCAGACCTTCCGCACACGGAACGTCCCGACCCCGATCTTCCAGGCACGGGCCAGCCCGCTCCGGCCTTCTCCGGGCCGGGCGGCGCGCCGCCGGAGCCGCCGCGGCTTTACCCGCCCGGCGATCCGAATGGGCCGTTGCCCGGCAGGCAAACCCAGAATTTCTTCGACTGGATCCGCAGCCAGGGCATTTACCGCGGACGCGACCGCTGGATCGGCGGCGTGGCCAGCGGCATAGCCCACCGGCTCGGCGTCGATCCGCTGATTATCCGCGGCGTCCTGATCGTCCTGACTGTCTTCGCCGGAATCGGCGTTCTCGCCTACGGCCTGGCCTGGGCGTTGCTGCCCGAACACGACGGCCGCATTCACGTCCAGGAGGCCGCCGCAGGGCGGTGGACGGCCGGCATGACCGGCGCGCTCATCACCTCGGTCATTGGTTTCCCCAGCCTGGGCACCGGGGTCTGGGGCTGGGACCGCTTCGGCTTCGGTGCCTTCGTCTGGACCGTCTTCTGGGTGGGCGGCGCCATCTACCTCGTCTACTACCTGACCCAACGCAACAAGATCCGGGACGGGGCCACTGCCATGCCATCGCGTTACGACTCCGGCAGCCCGGCCGGCGCCGCGGCTTTTGCGGCTAGCCCCCGCACCGCCGCCGGGCCGCAATCAGCAGGCAGCTTCCCGCAGGGCGGCGGCCGGACATATGGCGACCCGGCTGACAGCTCTCGAGTCACCGGCACCGTACCGGACTGGGGTCCGCCCCCGCCGTCGGGACCCATTGCGTCCGGCCCCGTCCCGCCCGGCCTTGTTCCCCCAGACGGCTACGGACCGGGGTCCGGCGGCACACCGCCCGCACCGGCCGCGCGCAACCTTGGCCCGGGCGCTCCGGCGGTCGCCATCACCGTCGGCTCCGCCCTCCTGGTGGGCGGGGGCATCAAGGCCCTCGACGCCGCCAACGTGATCGATCTCGGCGATGCCGGCAACGCGCTCGTCTGGGCCTTCGGCGCGGCCATCCTGGGCCTCGGGATCCTGTTTGCAGGGCTGAGGGGTCGGACCTCCGGGATCCTGGGCTTCTTCGCAGTCGTGGCCCTGCTGATCGGCGCCATTTTCAGCGTGGTCCCGCACGGGGACCGGTTCCGCTTCCAGAACGCCGATTGGGCTCCGGCGAGCATTCAGCAGGCCCAAGGCGGCTTCGAGATCACCGGCGGCGCCGGAACCGTGGACCTGACCAAGCTGGCGCTGAATCCGCCCCTGGGCTCCGACGTCGTAGTTCCGATCGACGCGACAGCCAGCAACCTCACCGTCGTCATCCCCGCCACCGTTCCGGTGCACGTCCAGGCGGACATGACCATGGGCAACCTCCACGACGGCAACCAGGACCGCGGCGGTATGACGACGCAGCAAAGCGACTACAACACCGCGAAGCCGGGCGCCCGGCTGGTCCTGGAGATCTCCGGCACCGTCAGCAACGTGACCATCAAGGAAGGCAACTGACATGAGTAGCTATGACGATTCGCCGCTGGCCGACGCCGGGCACGACCCCGAAGCGGGTTCGCCCGCCCGGGTGGGCACAGTGGTCTGGGGACTGACAGTGGTGGCATTGGCCGCACTGATCATCATTTCCCGGCTCGGCCTCGTGGCCCTCAACGGCACCTATGTGCTGATCGGCCTGATGATTGGGGCCGGGGGCGCCCTGGTCGTGGGCGGCCTGGTCTCGGCGCGCAGGCGTGACAATAAGTCAACTACAGGGAAGTCTTGACCCATGGATAAATTCTTCGACACCATCCGGGGCCTCGGCCTGAAACGTGGTCCGCAGCGCTGGGTTGGCGGCGTTTGCGGCGGGGTTGCCGCCAAACTGAACGTTGATGTGGCCTATGTCCGAATCGCCTACCTGCTCCTGAGCCTGCTCCCTGGCCCGGCGTTCGTGGTCTACCTCGCGGCCTGGCTCTTCCTCCCGGACCAGCGCAACGCAATCGTCCTCGAAAGCTTCCTCTCGAAGCGTTCCTCCCGGCCCTGACATCCGTCACCGGCCGTCCAAGCACAGGCCGGCCAATCACAGGCCGGCCCGGCCCGGCGGCAATCTGCCCCGGTAGCTGCCCCGCACCACCAAAAGGGTGCCCCCGCCATCATGGCGGGGGCACCTTTGTAACCGTTTGTGTCCTGCCCCACACCCGCCACTAGACTCTAGGGTGAGCTCAGCGTGGCGCTCTGCCTGTACCCCTTCAAACCAGGATTTGAGCCAAGACATGAAAATTGGAATCCTCACCAGCGGCGGAGACTGCCCCGGCCTGAACGCCGTCATCCGTGGCGCCGTCCTCAAAGGAATCGCGGTCCACGGCCAGCAGTTCGTAGGATTCAAGGATGGCTGGCGCGGCGTTGTCGAGGGCGACATCGTGGAAATTCCCCGCACCATGGTCCGCGGCATCGCCAAGCAGGGCGGCACCATCCTGGGCACGTCCCGCACCAACCCGTTTGAGAACGGCGGCGGTCCCGACGTCATCAAAGCCAACATGGACCGGCTCGGGATCGACGCCATCATCGCCATCGGCGGCGAGGGCACCCTGGCCGCCGCAAAGCGGCTCACCGACGCCGGCCTCAAAATCGTGGGCGTGCCCAAGACGGTCGACAACGACCTCGATGCCACGGACTACACCTTCGGCTTCGATACGGCCGTGGAAATCGCCACCGAGGCAATCGACCGGCTGCGCACCACCGGAGAGTCCCACCACCGCTGCATGATTGCCGAAGTCATGGGACGGCATGTGGGCTGGATCGCCTTGCACGCCGGCATGGCTTCGGGCGCCCACGCCATCCTGATCCCGGAGCAGAAGGCCTCCATGGAACAGATCGCCGAATGGGTCGTCTCCGCCCACGACCGTGGACGCGCCCCGCTGCTTGTCGTCGCCGAGGGGTTTGTGCCCGAAGGCCAGGAATCCCCGCATTCGGAGCGCGGCCTCGACACCTTTGGCCGGCCCCGCCTCGGCGGCATCGCCGAAATGCTGGCCCCCGAACTGGAGGCACGCACCGGCATCGAGACCCGTGCGACGGTCCTTGGCCACATCCAGCGCGGTGGCGTCCCGACGGCATTCGACCGGGTCCTGGCCACACGTCTGGGCATGGCCGCCATCGATTCGGTGGTGGAAAAGCGCTGGGGCACCATGGTGTCGTTGCACGGCACGGATATTGTGCACGTCGGTTTCGACGCCGCACTCGGCAACCTCAAGTCCGTACCGCAGAGCCGCTACGACGAGGCCGCAGTCCTCTTCGGCTAAGCGGGACAACACCGGCGGGGTCCGGCTCGGCGCGGCCCGCAGGGAAGAGCCGGGCGGGCAGCGCCGCAGGGAAGAGCCGGGCGAGCAGCAGGACGCCCGGCCGCGGTGGGTAGGGTTGATTCATGACTCTTGAGCCAGGTTCCGCAGAAATTGTCCAGCTCGCATGGGCGCGCCGCCTGGGGTTCGACGACGGCGCCTTCGCGGCTGCCGCCGGCGTGAGGCTCACCCGGGCGGATGAGACAGCCCGGTCCCTGCAGTTCGTCCGCCTGTTCGGCAATTCCGCCCTGGTGGGCCCGCAGTGGGCGCTGGACGCCGCCGAGGGTCTCTCGGACGAGGAACTGGCCCAGCACGTGACGCTGCTGACCATCACCCGCGGGCACGGCGGCCACGGGCTCGGCGCCGCGGCACTCTTCTTCGCCGACGACCTCCCCCTGCAGCAGCCTGCCGGGGAGTTGACGGTCTCGCACGGGAACCCGGAAGCGATCGAACTGGAGACGTTCTGCCCGCCCGACGACGTCAACGAGGTGGGCCTCGCCGACCTGGAACACCGCTTCACCGTCCTGCATCTGGAAGACGGGCGGCGGACGCCGGTGGCCTGCGGGGCGTATGCGGAATGGGAAGGGCTCCTGGCCCATATGGGCGTGCTGGTCTCGCCCGAATGGCGGCGCCACGGCCTGGGCAAGCTGGCCGCCTCGGTAGCCGCCCACGAGGCCCTCGCCGCCGGGCTGACGCTGCAGTGGCGTTCAGAAGTCAGCAACAAGGGGTCGCTGGCGCTGGCCCGGAGCCTGGGATTTTCCGCGGGCGGCATCCAGACCAGCGTGCTGCTGGGCTGATCCGGATGCCGCCAGGCTAGCCCCGCTCCGCTGCGGCCCTGTCCGCGTCGGCTTCGTCCGCGTCCGCTTGGTCCGTGTCCGCTGCTGCGGCTGTGGCTGCGGCAGCATCTGGTTCGCCCCAGCCCTGGACCGGCTTGGGCTTGGCGAAGAACAGCGCCACGGCAGCACCGAGCAGGATGACCGCCGCCGGAAGCAGGATGGACTGGCCCATCGCCGTCGAGAACCCCTCATGAAGCTCCGCCGGCAGGGCCCCGCCGAAGCCCATCGGGCTGGCGTCTGCGCCTGCTCCGGGCCGGGCGGGGAGCTCGGCCGCCAGCCGCGACTGGATCAGGACGGCGATGGCGGCGCTGCCGAGCACGGCGCCGATCTGGCGGGTCGTGTTGTAGACACCTGAGCCGGCTCCCGCCTGCCGCGGCGGCAGGTTGCGTGTGACGGTGGAACTCAACGGCGCCCAGATGCCTGCATTGGCGAAGCCCAGCACTGCGCTCGGCAGCAGGAACAGCCAGATGGGGGTGTCCGGGTGCATGAGCAGGGCATTCCAGAACAGCGCCACGGACATCAGGACCAGGCCGGTCGCGGTGATGAATTTCGGGTTGACCTTGTCGATGATCCGGCCGACGACGGGGGCGAGGCCGCCCGAGATCAGCGCCATCGGCACCATCATGAGCGCCGACTGGGTCGGGGTCAGTCCGCGGACGATCTGGTAGTAGAAGATCAGCGGCAGGCTGAACGCGGTGACGGTGAAGCCCACCGTGGTGATCGCAATGTTGGCGAGCGAGAAGTTCCGGTCCTTGAATAGGGACAGGGGCAGCAGCGGTTCACCCGTGTTGAACTTCTGCCACAGGACGAAGACCACCAGCACGGCGATGCCGCTGATGATCAGGCCCCAGACGGTGATGGGGCCGGCGATGGTGCCCCAGTCGTACGTCGCGCCCTCCTGGATGCCGAAGACCAGGAGGAACAGGCCGAGGGCACTGAGCAGCACGCCGGGAATATCGAACTTGTGCGGGTGGGTGGTCAGCGACGGGACGAAACGCTGGGCGAGGATGAAACCGACAATCCCGACGGGAACGTTGATGAAGAAGATCCATTCCCAGCCGAGGCCGTCGACCAGCACGCCGCCCAGGATCGGGCCAACCAGCGTGGCGACGCCGGCCGTGGCACCCCAGATGCCCATGGCCGCTCCGCGGCGGTCCGGGGGGAAGATCCGGGTAATGACGGCCATGGTCTGCGGCGTCATCATGGCCGCGCCGAGGCCCTGGACCACACGGGCCGCGATGAGGATCTCGACGCTGCCGGACAGGCCGCACCACAGCGATGCCACGGTGAAGACGACGAGTCCGGAGAGGTAGAGCTTCTTCGGGCCGAAACGGTCCCCGAGCCGGCCCGTGATCAGCAGCGGCACGGCATAGGCGAGCAGGTAGGCGCTGGTGACCCAGATCACGGAGTTAATGTCAGTGTTGAGGCCCTCCATAATGCTGGGGTTGGCCACCGAGACGATGGTGGTGTCGATCAGGATCATGAAGAAGCCGATCACCAAGGACCAGAGTGCCGGCCATGGCCGGGCTACGTTTTCCATGCGGTTCCTTAGGGGCTGGTGTGAAACGGTGGATGGGCTGTGTGTGGGGGCGGCCGGGTCCCGGCCGCGGTCCTGCGCGGAGTTCACCACGGCAGTTCGCCGGAGCGGAGCTGGTCCTGAAGGCTGCGGATCCAGGCGATTTCGGCACGCAGCGTACTCTGCTGGAACTGGACATCGATCCAGTACTTGCGCTCCACGCCCTTCTTCGCGAGCAGTTCCTCGCTTGAGACCAGGAAGCCGAGATGTTCCTCCAACGCCTGAAGACGCCGGTCGAGGAGTTCCACGACGACGCCGGCGGGCAGGTTGTAGGCCTCGGAGATGGCCAGCGGGAAGGCCGGGTATTCGTTGACCGGGGCGGCGAGTATGTCCTGCAGCCACGCCGTGAACGCTTCGCGGCCCGCAGCCGAGATCGTGTAGGTGGTGCGCTCCGGACGGTTGCCTCCCCGGTCCGTTCCCGTGGCTGTGACCAGCCCCCGATCCTCGAGCCGCCCGACGGCGTGATAAAGCGTTCCTGGCCGGACCTTGACCAGCCGGTCCTCGTGCCGTGCGATCAGGAGCTGATACATCTCGTAGGGATGCATCGGTTCTTCCACGAGCAGGGAAAGTGCGGCGACACCCAGGGGTGTCAATGCGGTCGCCCGGGCCATGGTGCAGTCCTTCTCGGTTTAGCAGTGTTCTCTTCGGCCTAAACGGCAGTTACTCCACTAAAGATTATTCCACGTGGAGTATTTGAGGGCAATCCTCCCCAAACCCGGGCCGGCTGCGCCCCGGCCCCAGGCTCGATTGGTCAGCCGAGGAGGGCCAGGATCTCCGTCCGGGCGAACATCTGCGCGGCGGCCCGCGCGGTGGGGGTGCCGGCGTCCGGGTCGGCCCCGGCGTCCAGCAGTTCCCGGGCCACGTCCGTGTAGCCCTTGAAGACAGCACCGGCCAGGGGGGTCTGGCCTCGGTCGTTCGGCGTGTTGGCGTCGCCGCCGTGGTCCAGGATCAGCCGGACAGTGCCGGCGTGGCCGTGGTAGGCCGCCAGCATCACCAGGGAGTCGCCGGAGGAGGTGGTCAGTGTGGCCGGGGCGCCGGCAGCCAGGTAGCTGCCCAGCAGCGTGGAGTTTCCCTCGCGGGCGGCGTCGAAGAGCGCGTGCGCCAGTGCGAGTGTCTCGTCGTCGGGTGCGGCGCCCGGCTCGTTCACTGTGGACTCGCCGCTCATCGGGTGCCCCGCAGGAAGCCGGTCTGGCGTCCCACAACCTGGCCGGCGTCGGGGGCCACAATGACTTCCTGGGCCGCGGAGTACGGCTCGTCCCCGTCCACGACGGTCAGGACCTCGTCCGGGGCGACGGAGCGTTTGATCACGGCCAGGGCGACGGGGCCCATCTCGTAGTGCTGCGCCACGGAGGTCACGTTGCCCACTTTCCGCTCGCCCGCACGCACCTCGCTGCCGGCCGCGGGCAGGGTGTGCTGGGAACCGTCGAGCTGGAGGAACACGAGACGGCGCGGCGGGTGGCCCAGGTTGTGGACGCGCGCGATCGTCTCCTGGCCCTTGTAGCAGCCCTTGGCCAGGTGCACGGCAGTGCGGAGGAGGTCGAGCTCATGCGGGATGGTCTTGTCGTCCGTTTCCGCGCCCCAGCGGGGCCGCCACGCCGCAATCCGCAGCGCTTCGGAGGCCATGGTGCCGGCGAGGGCCCGGTCGCCCACGGTCGCGACCAGCTCGTCCGCCGGGACCAGGTACTCAAACCACGGCCGTTCCAGTCCTGGATGGGCGTCCTCGCCCACCACAGCGTAGGAGTAGCCGCCGGCGCCGACGTGCGGCCACGGGTCTTCCCAGGCCTGCAGCGCCTCCCATTCCGGGATGCGGTGTGTGGAGCCGAGTACCGCCCAGTCGGCGGAGACGTCCGCGATTTCGACCCGGAGCATGAATTTCATCTTGTTGAGCCATTCGGCGAGCGGGGACGCCTCGGCTGCCTCGACGATCAGCCAGGTCGTGGCGCCGTCGTCCACCACCCTGGCGTCAAATTCGATCCGGCCCTGCACGCTCAGCAACAGCAGTTCGGTGGACTGGCCAGGGGCCAGCGAAGTGAGCTGCTGGGAGGACAGCGTGTTGAGCCAGCTCAGGCGGTCCGGCCCGCTGACCGTCACCACACCGCGGTGCGAGAGATCGACGACGGCGGTGCCGGCGGCCAGCGCCCGCTGCTCCCGGAGCGGCTCGCCGTAGTGGGCGGCGACGCCGGCATCGGCGCCGCCGGCCTCAACCGCGGCCGGGCGCGACAACAGGGGGCTTTTGATAGTCATATTGAAAGGAACGTCCTTAGCTCTGTGCGTATTCCGGCCCCGGCAGGTTCCGGCCCCGGCAGGGACAATCTGGCTCCGCCGGACTGTGGGGCCGGCCGGTCCTAGCGGTATTCCGGATTTTCAAAGTCGAAACGGGTGCCCGCTTTCCAGGCATCGGGCAGGTTTCCGTAGGCGGGAATGCCGCCCGCATCCTTGAGCGTGCGCGCCAGGTGCAGCATGTTCCAGGTCATGAAGGTGGTGTTGCGGTTGGTGAAATCGCTCTCCGGCCCCCCGGACCCCTGGTCAAGGTAGCTCGGTCCCGGCCCGACGGGACCGATCCAGCCGGCGTCGGCCTGCGGCGGGATGGTGAAGCCGATGTGCTGGAGGCTGTACAGGACGTTCATGGCGCAATGCTTGATGCCGTCCTCATTGCCGGTGATGAGGCAGCCGCCCACCTTCGGATAGTAGGCCCACTGGCCCTTCGCGTTCAGCTGCCCGGAGTGGGCGTAGAGGCGCTCGATGAGCTTCTTGGTCTGCGAGGAGTTGTCCCCCAGCCAGATGGGCCCCGCGACGACGACGATGTCCGCTTCCTGGACGGCCGGGTAGAGTTCCGGCCACTCATCGGTGGCCCAGCCGTGTTCGCGCATGTCCGGATAGACCCCGCTGGCGATGTCGTGGTCCACCGTGCGGATCACGCGGGTGGTGACGCCTTGCTTCTCCATGATCCGGCGGCTGACCTCGATCAGGCCCTGGGTGTTGGACACGTCCGGGGACTTCTTGAGCGTACCGTTGAAGAACACGGCCTTGAGGTCGGCGTAGCTGGCGCTGCCGGGTGCTGTGCTGCCGGGTGCTGAGCTGGTGCCTGTGTCATTCACGGTATTTCTCCTCGGTCGATGGTGACAACGGAAAAATCAGTGAGACCGCGTAATTAGCCTACTTTGGCGAGGATGGCCGATGCGTGGGCCTCCAGGCCGCCGCCCGCCGTCGAATTCCTGCCAGTGGYCACGTCCCAGCGCCACAGCAGGTTTCCTTCCACCAGCCCGAAGATCCGGGTGGCCGCCGTGTACTCCTTGGAGTGGCTGCCGCGCATCACCATGTCGGTGCTGAGCTGGATCTGGGGGCCCTTGATCTGGCCGTAGTACAGCTCCGAAATCCCGCCGGGGTGGGCGATGGAGACCGAGATGTCGAAGCCGCCGTCGCTGTTGCGCAGGGCCTCCACCTCGTCGGCGCTCTTGAGCACCGGGACGATGTCCGCCGGGATCAGGCCGGGGCCGCCGTCCTCCTCACGCTGCTTACGCTCCAGCGCCCAGAAGCCGGTCTCGACGGTGAGGGGACGCAGTTTGGTGCCCTCGTCGTCGGTCAGCCAGCTCTCGGCGCGGTACTGCAGGTACGGCAGGCCGTTGTGCGTAAACGAGACGTGTTGCAGGAAGTGCTCGGAGTCCTCGTCTCCAGCCCCCAGCCGGCCGCTGCCCTCCCACTCACCAATGAGCCAGGACAGCGGAACGATTTCGGGGGTCAGATCAGTAGGGATTTCAATCGGCACAGCATCTACCTCTGGAGGCTACGGGGTCTGGAACGTGTTACTTCTGGCCTTTGAAGAGGCGGTACACGACAAAGCCGGCAAACCACGCCATGGACAGGCTGGCCACGCCAAGCAGGACAAGGAAAAAGATCTCATATGCAAGTACGGACATGATGCCATCCTAACGCCTAGTAGATGAGTAGTTTGTCTATGAAGTAGGCCAGTGAACCGACAGCAGAAACCGGCCCGAGCCCCATGCCCACGGCCGCCAAAACATTCAGGCCCTCACCGTTGAGGATGACGAGGCGGCGGAAACTCACCAGCACCGCCCCCACGACGACGCCGACGAGGGCCGCCGGCAGCACGGCGATGTCGGAGAAGACCAGGCCGGCGAGCGGCCCGGCAAGGCCGGCGCTCACGATGCCCAGCGGCGCCACGATCCGGTCCGGCCAGCGGATCAGCCCCGCCAGCAGCGCGATCGCCGAGCTGATGGCCGCCACGAGGATCATTTCTCGGACCCCGTTGAAGCGCGAACTCGCAATCCAGCCGGCGCCGAGGCAGGAGAGCAGGACACCCGCGCACGAGCCCAGGGTGGATTCGAGGCGCTGGGCCTGACCGGTGCCCCGGATCAGCTGCATGACGAAGATCGCAATGACCCCGACGGCCAAGAACGACGGCGTCCAGTCCAGGAAGCCCGGAGCCGGGAGATAGGTCGCAGCCACTGCCGACCCCACGCCGGGCAGGCCAATCAAGACCGCGAGCGTCTTCTTGGCGGGGATGCCGAGAAAGTAGGGCCAGCCGATACCGATGCCGGCGGCGGCGAGCGCCGCGACGGCGAGGAGGACCTCAGGCGAGGCATAGGCTCCGGCGACAATCGCCGCGAGACCGGCCAGGCCGATGATCCCGACGCTCCACGGCTTCACTGTCTGCTCGCCATCGGCAGACCCAGCATGGCCAGACCTTCGCTCACTGCGGACCCCAATTCGACTCGGCTCAATTTCGACGGGCCGCGGGCCCTGACGGTTCAATCCTGCCCTATGTGAACGGTATGTGTCGCAAAAGGAGGCGCCGGAGGTGACGGGACCATGGCCGGTATGGGGCCTTTAGGTATACTCAACATCAGCAACAAGACGCCCAACGATGCGCGGACACCCCTTGGAGGAACAATGTCGCACATCCTGCTATTGACGAACAGCACGGGAACATCCGTGGACGTCCTGCCTGCTCTGGAACTGCTGAACCACCGGGTGCATATCCTTCCGGCCGAGCCCACTGCCCTGCTCGAGACCGACCCCTGCGACATCGTCCTGCTCGATGCCCGCAAGGACCTGGTCGGCGCACGTTCCCTCACCCAGCTGCTCAAGGCCACCGGCCTCAGCGCCCCGTTGATGCTGATCCTCACCGAGGGCGGCATGGCCGCGGTCTCCTCGGCGTGGGCCGTGGACGACATCCTCCTGGAATCCGCGGGCCCGGCAGAAGTCGAGGCGAGGATCCGGCTCGGCGTCGCGCGCGCCGTTCCGGAGAAGGAGGACGTGCCGACCGAAATCCGGGCCGCCGGCGTCGTGATCGACGAGGCGAGCTACACCGCACGGGTCAACGGCGCCGCGCTCAACCTGACCTTCAAGGAATTTGAACTGTTGAAATACCTGGCCCAGCACCCCGGCCGGGTGTTCACCCGCCAGCAGCTGCTGACCGAAGTCTGGGGCTACGACTACTACGGCGGCACGCGCACCGTGGATGTCCACGTCCGGCGGCTGCGGGCCAAACTGGGCGCCGACCACGAGAACCTGATCAGCACCGTCCGCAACGTCGGCTACCGCCTGACCCTGGTCCGCCAGCCCGAGGACGAACTGACCGAAGCCTGAGCGCCACGGCCGCCACAACGCGGCGGCGCCGGTACGCAGGCACCGTACACAAGCACTGAACGCAGATCCAGAGTCCGGGGCCTTCTTGGTGCACCAAACCATCGGCACAAACTTCTCAGTATCTAGCAGTACTTCTCAGTGGAGGACATACGGGTCGAACGTATCGAGGCCACCCCAGTGGTGGATCCCCCTCGCATCTGGCTTAACGCCGGACGAGATAACGACTATACGCGGCCGTCCGCAGTTCGACAAAATCGGCCCCTGACCCCCATGCACCCGATAGCCTTGCACCATGAGCCCTGCGCACCCGGAAAACTGGCCCGTACACACTGAAAAAGGAACCGTGGACGCCGCGCTGCTGCGGGACGTCGCCGCCCTTGTCGCCGCGGCGGAAGAGTCCGACGGCAATCCGCCGCTGTCCGAACAGACGCTTGTCACGCTGCGCGCCGGCGATGCGGGCGAGCACTCGGTGCTTGCCCTGGCCCTCTATGCCCCGGACGACAAGTTGGATCCCGCGACGGCGCAGGACCTGGCCGGCGTCGCCGTCGTCATCGAGGAACCCGACGGCAGCGGCATCCTCGAGGTCGCCGTCCATCCCAGCTACCGCAACCAGGGCGTGGGCGACCGCCTGTTGGGCGAACTGAAGACCGTCCGCGGCTTCGCCGGCCTGAAAGCCTGGTCCCACGGAAACCACGAGGCCGCGGCCGACCTCGCAGCCCGCTACGGCTACGGCGCCGTGCGTGAGCTGTGGAAGATGCGGCTGATGACGGCGGCAGCGGCCCTGCCGGAGGCCCAACTCCCGGACGGCGTACAGGTCCGCACCTTCGTGCCCGGCCGGGATGAGGACGCCTGGCTGGCCGCAAACAAGGCCGCTTTCGCCCACCACCCGGAGCAAGGCAACATGACGCGGGCCGATCTGGACGCCCGGATGGCCGAACCGTGGTTTGATCCCGCGGGCTTCCTGCTGGCCGTCGACCCGGCGGACCGGCTCCTGGGATTCCATTGGACCAAGGTGCACCCCCGGCACGGCGACCACCCCGCAATGGGCGAGGTCTACGTGGTGGGCGTGACCCCCGATGCCCAGGGGTCCGGGCTCGGCAAGGCCCTCACGGTCGCCGGCATCAGGCATCTCCAGGGCCTGGGGCTCCGCGCCGTCATGCTCTACGTCGATGCCGACAACACCCCCGCCGTCGCCCTCTACCGCCGGCTCGGATTCACCCGCTGGGATGTCGATGTAATGTACGCGCCGCTGCCGCAGGAGCCAACACCGGCCGCCGCTCCCGCACCGGACGGCGTTAGTCAAGTCGGCGGATAACCGTCCCGGCCCGGGCCGAAACCTGGGGTCATCCGGCCATGATTGCTTGTAAGGTTGAAGCTACATCGCGCCAGCATTGAGGAGACACCATGCCACGGGATACCGCCCGGACATCCACGTCTGAACCAGCAACGCCGGAAAAGGGGGCGCGTCCGGTACGTGCCCGCTTTGGCTCCTCCGAAGTGCCGGCCTCGCGCGCCACGCAGGACCGGATCGATATTCCGGAGTTCGCGCCGAACCCGGAACCGGAAGGCGACATCCGCCCCGACCGGTTCCTGGACCGGGAACTGAGCTGGCTTGCGTTCAACGCGCGGGTCCTGGAATTGGCCGAGGACCCCAACCTGTACCTGCTGGAGCGGGTCAGCTTCCTGTCCATCTTCGCCTCCAACCTGGACGAGTTCTTCATGGTCCGGGTGGCCGGGCTGAAGCGGCGGATCGCCACGGGGCTCGCCGTCCCCTCTCCTGCCGGGCTAAGCCCCATGCAGGTCCTGGAGCAGATCGGCGAGGAGGCCCACCGGCTGCAGCAGCGCCACGCCCGGGTCTATGCAGAACAGATCCGTCCGGCGCTGGCCTACGAGCACATCCACCTGATGCACTGGGAGGAACTCGACTCGCAGGCCAAGGACCAGCTCAGCGCCATGTTCGCGGAAAAGGTTTTCCCGATCCTGACGCCGCTGGCCGTGGACCCGGCGCACCCGTTCCCCTACATCTCCGGGCTGTCCCTGAACCTTGCCGTGGTGGTCCGCAACCCGGTCAGCGACAAGGAGCTCTTCGCCCGTGTCAAGGTCCCTGACCAGCTCCCGCGCCTGATCTCCATCGACGGCGCCCGCGCCGGCTCCGTCCCCGGACGGGTGGCACGGTTCATCGCGCTCGAAGAAGTGATCGCCGTGCACCTGGACCAGCTGTTCGCCGGCATGGAGGTCCTGGAACACCACATTTTCCGCGTGACCCGCAACGAGGACGTCGAGGTCGAAGAGGACGACGCCGAAAACCTGCTGCAGGCCTTGGAGAAGGAACTCCTGCGCCGCCGGTTCGGCCCGCCCGTCCGCCTTGAGGTCACCAATGACATCAACCCGAACATCCGTGCCCTGCTGATCCGCGAGCTCGGCGTCGAGGAATCCGAGGTCTACTCCGTGCCGGCGCCGCTGGACCTGCGCGGACTCTCGGTGATTGCCGGGATCGACCGGGCGGACCTGCACTACCCCAAGCACGTCCCGCACACCTCGCGCTACCTCAACGAATCGGAAACGTCCAAGGCGGCCAACGTCTTTGCCGCCATGCGGCGACGGGACATCCTCCTGCACCACCCGTACGACTCCTTCTCCACGTCGGTCCAGGCGTTCCTGGAACAGGCAGCCGCGGATCCCAAAGTCCAGGCCATCAAGCAGACCCTGTACCGCACGTCCGGTGACTCCCCGATTGTCGATGCCCTGATCGACGCCGCCGAGGCCGGCAAGCAGGTCCTGGCGCTCGTGGAGATCAAGGCGCGCTTTGACGAGCAGGCGAACATCTCCTGGGCCCGGAAACTGGAACAGGCCGGCGTCCATGTGGTGTACGGCATCGTGGGGCTCAAGACCCACTGCAAGCTCTCCCTCGTGGTCCGCCAGGAAGTGGACGGCCTGCGCCGCTACTGCCACATCGGCACCGGCAACTACCACCCCCGCACGGCCCGCTACTACGAGGATCTGGGCCTGCTGACGGCGAACGAACAGGTCGGCGAAGACCTTTCGAAGCTGTTCAACCAGCTCTCCGGCTACGCGCCGAAGTCCACGTTCAAGAGGCTGCTCGTGGCGCCCCGCTCGGTCCGTTCCGGGCTGATCGACAGGATCGAAACCGAGATCAGGAACGCCCGGGCCGGCATCCCCGCCCGCGTCCAGATCAAGGTCAATTCGATGGTGGACGAGGCCATCATCGATTCCCTGTACCGCGCGTCCCAGGCCGGGGTGCAGGTGGATGTCATTGTCCGCGGCATCTGCTCCCTGCGGCCCGGCGTTCCGGGCCTGAGCGAGAACATCACGGTCCGCTCCGTGCTGGGCCGCTTCCTGGAACACTCCCGCGTCTTCGCCTTCGCCAATGCCGGCGACCCGGTGGTTTACATCGGCTCGGCCGACATGATGCACCGCAACCTCGACCGCCGGGTTGAAGCCCTCGTGCAGCTGACGAGCGGCGACGACACGAGCTACGTCCTGGACTTGCTCAACCGATACATGGTGCCCGAAACGGCGAGTTGGCATTTGGACAAGCAGGGCGAATGGACCCGCCACCACCTGGCGGAAGACGGCCAGGACCTCAAGGACGTCCAGTCCTGGCTGCTCGCCTCCCGCTCGCGCCAGCGCTCGACCAGCCTGCGGTAGGGATCGTGAGTGTGAGCAGCGATGCACTGGTTGCGGACCAGGCTGACCAACCCGGCGAAGAGGTTTCCGTCACGGCGGCGGGCGCCATCCCGTGGCGCCTCAATTCGGTTAACAAGGACCAGCTCGAGGTCCTGCTGATCCACCGTCCGCGGTATGACGACTGGTCGTGGCCGAAGGGCAAAATCGACGCCGGCGAGACCATCCCGGAATGCGCCGTGCGCGAGGTGGAGGAGGAGATCGGGCTCACCGCCCCCCTGGGGATCCCGCTCCCGCCCATCCACTACCACGTGGCGGCCGGGCTGAAGGTGGTCCACTACTGGGCGGTCGACGTCGACGGCGCCGCTTTGATCCCGGACGGCACGGAAGTCGACAGCGTCATGTGGTGCCCGCCCGAGAAGGCCGCCCGCCTCCTGAGCAACCCGAGCGACATCGAGCCGCTGCAGCACCTGGTGAACGCCCACGACCGCGGGGAGCTGGCGACCTGGCCGCTGCTGATCGTGCGCCACGCGAAGGCCAAGCCCCGCTCGTCCTGGTCCAAGGCCGAGGGCGACCGCCCGCTGGCCGCCACCGGCATGCGGCAGGCGCAGTCGGTGGGGCGGCTCCTGCAGGCGTGGAAGCCCGCGCGGATCGTTTCAAGCCCGTGGCTGCGGTGCGTGGCCACCATCGCACCCTACGCCAAGGCGGCCGACGCCAAGGTCAAGCTCAACGAGGCCCTCACCGAGCACCGGCACAGCCGCAGCCCGCACAAGACGGCAGCCGTTGTCGAGGGATTGTTCGACAAGCAGCGGGCCGTGGCGCTGTGTACGCACCGTCCGGCGCTGCCCACGGTCCTGAAGCAGCTCGCGAAGCACATGAACTCCCGGCTGCGGGACCTGCTGCCGTCCTCGGACCCGTTCCTGGCGCCGGGCGAGATCGTGGTCTGCCACGTCGCCCGCGGCAGCAAGAAAAAAGTGGTCGCGGTGGAGCGGTTCAAGCCGTTCGACGACTGAGGTCCTTGACCCCGGGGGGCCCCAAGCCTAGTTTGTATCAATAGCTTGATACATTACTGCTGAATCTTGGGGGATTCCGTGCCGGTCCTGTTGAACGTGCCGCCGATGCTGTTGCTCGGCCCGGCAATCGCCGCCCTGCTGGTGTATGCCGTTCTGCGGTGGGTGATCTGGGCTCCCGGGACCGGAACGTCGCCGCAGACAGTGTCGGAGCACGGGCTGTGGGTAGGTGTGATCGGCTGGCTCGCGAGCTCACTCCAGGGCGCCATGACCCTGGGCATCATCCCGGCCAATCCGTCAGCGTCCGCCGTGGTGGGCGCCGACTCGATCATCCCGGCGCTGGCATGGCCGGTCCTGGGCTGCCTGGGCGTGCATGCGCTGGGACAGGTCAGCTACCCGGGTCCGCGGCGAATGCGGCGGCAGGCCGTGCTGTCCGTACGGCGCATCAAAGACTTCCTGCCCCGCAGGCTGGCATTGACCACGGCTGCGATCTTCGTCTCGGCTGCCGCGGCCATCGCCCGGACTGCCACGCTGCCCGGGTTCGCGGCCGTGGCTCCCACTACGGTCAGCGACGGCGCGTACAGCTACTACAACAGCGGCGGCGACGGCCGTATCCCCGGACCGGAGGTGGCCGCCTGGCTCGGCGGCGCCCTGCTGGTGCTGGCCGTCGGCACGTGGCTGGTTTTGTGGCTGATCGCCCGCCGCCGACAGTTGGAGTCCCTTGACGCGGCGGACAACGCCGTACTGCGGACCATCGCGATGAACCGGCTGCTGCGCACAGTGTCCACAGTGGCTGCCGGGTTGGCAGTCATCGCGGGGAACTTCGCGGCCCGTCCCGATCCGGCCCAGCAAACGGGATCGTGGACGAACTTCGCCGGCCTCGCGGCGACCGTGGTCCTGCTCGTAATGTGGTGGTGGCGGCCGCCTCGGCTTGCTTCCGCCGGGCTGGGCGTCCGGAACCGGCCGGAACCAGGGATCGCCGCCGGCCGCCAGCACCCGGCCGCCAGGCTGGTCTCCTCACTTGGAGCGCTCCTGGGCCTCGCGGCCGCCGTGCCGCTGGTCGCCGGAGCCTTCCTCGCCCCCGTGATCATGGCGGCCGCCGGCTACGGACTTGCGGGACTCGTGGCCCTGATGGGCACCTGCGTCCTGCTGGTCATCGCCGGAGGCGAGCTGGTCCTGCAGCGCAACTACGGATCGCCGGAGGCGCCGCGCACCTGGCCCCGGCAACCGGTCAACGCCGCCCTGCTGACCACGGCTGTCCTGGCGCTGCTGGTCTTCCTGGCAGCCCTCGCCGTCACCGCCGCGGGGCGGGCCCTGATGGCCGAAGATCCCGGCTGGGTTCCGGTTGCGCTGCTCACGGCCGGGACCTGCGTTGCCGCCCTGCCGGGGTTCCTCCGGGCCCGGTCCCGCCAGGGCGTCCGCGACGCCCCGCGCGGTCTGGACGCCGCGCTGCGCGCCATCACTGTCCACCGCATCGTGCGGACCCTCGCCGCCACCCTCACGGCCCAGGCCGGTATCCTGCTGCTGACCGAGACCAACGCCTGGGCGGCGGTGTTCGGGTCGGACGCGTTCGGCGACGCCGTCGATCCGGCCGCCGGATCGTGGTGGCCCGCGACCCTGGCCGGCGCTGTCCTGGCCGCCAGCGCCGTGGTCATCGCCGTCATCCCCGTGGGCGGCCTGGCCCGGAAGACCCCGGCTCCCCTGCCGCGGAAGGAAGTCGCCGCGTGACGGCGGGCATCGCCATCAACCTGCGTACGCCAGTTCCCCCCTTCGAGCAGATCCGGACGCAGATCGCCTCCCTCATCAGCCTCGGGACGCTGGCAGCGGGAACCCGGCTGCCGACCGTCCGCAGCCTCGCGTCGGACTTAGGCCTCGCTGCCGGGACAGTCGCGCGGGCCTACAAGGAACTCGAACTGGCCGGACTGGTCGAAACCCGGCGGCGCAACGGCACGGTGGTCGCCGGCAGCCAGCCGATCCTGACCCCGCCCGCACCTCCCCCGGGCACGGTTCCGGTGGAGGTGATCGCCGCCGTCGACCGCTGCATTGCGGAAGGCCGCACTGCCGGGCTCGACGACGCGGCACTGCTGGCGATCCTGCGGGCGAGGCAGGGCGGGTCACACAAATAAGGAGAGCCGGCGAGTTCTCAGTAGACTGGAACGGTGAGCATCCCTACGCCCTATGAAGACCTCCTGCGCGACGTCCTCGAGCACGGCACGCACAAATCGGACCGCACCGGCACCGGCACCCTGAGCGTTTTTGGCCGCCAGCTCCGCTTCGACCTGAGCAAGAGCTTCCCGCTGATCACCACCAAGCGGGTGCATTTCAAGTCCGTGGCGGTGGAGCTGCTCTGGTTCCTCCGCGGCGACACGAACGTCAAATGGATGCAGGACCAGGGCGTCACCATCTGGGACGAATGGGCCGACGCCGACGGCGAACTCGGTCCCGTTTACGGGGTCCAGTGGCGTTCCTGGCCCACGCCCGACGGCGGCCACATCGACCAGATCGCCGAACTCATCGAGAACCTGAAGTCCAACCCGGATTCGCGCCGGCACATCGTCTCGGCCTGGAACGTCTCCGAACTCAAGGACATGGCCCTGCCCCCATGCCACGCGTTCTTCCAGTTCTACGTGGCGGACGGCAAGCTTTCGTGCCAGCTGTACCAGCGGTCGGCGGACACCTTCCTGGGCGTGCCCTTCAACATCGCGTCCTACGCCTTGCTGACACGCATGATCGCGCAGCAGACCGGCCTGAAACCGGGCGAATTCGTCTGGACCGGCGGGGATGTCCACATCTACGACAACCACATGGACCAAGTCCTCAAGCAGCTCGCCCGCGAGCCCTACGACTACCCCCAGCTGAACATCACCCGCAAGCCGGACTCCATCTTCGACTTCACCCTCGAGGACTTCGAGGTGGTCGGCTACCAGCACCACCCGACGATTAAGGCCCCGATAGCCGTATGAGCAACGACAACACCGCGGGCGTGCAGCCCGGCGATTTCACGGAGCAACTCCGAGCGTCCACCACTGGCCTCGGGCTCGTCTGGGCCCAGACCAGCACCGGGGTGATCGGCAAGGCCGGCGACATGCCGTGGCACCTGCCCGAAGACATGTCGCACTTCAGCCGCCTCACCACCGGCCACCCGGTCATCATGGGACGCAAGACCTGGGAATCATTCCCGGACAAGTACCGTCCCCTGCCCGGCCGGACGAACATCGTCATCACCCGCCAGGCCGCCTGGCGGGACACCCAGGGCGCGGAAGGCGCCGTGGCGGTGGCGTCGCTCGATGACGCCTTGCTTGAATCCCAGTTCGTGGCCGGCCATGAGACCGTGTGGATCATCGGCGGCGGCGAAATCTTTGCCCAGTCCCTGGACCTTGCCGACGTCGCCGTCGTCACCACCATCGACACCAGCGCCGAAGGGGACACCTTCGCTCCGGAACTCGGCTACGACTGGACCGTCTCGGCCAGCCTCCCGGCCAACGGCTGGCTGACCTCCGCCAACGGCACCCGCTACCGGATCACGCTGTGGCGCCGGACGGAGGCCAAGTAATGCTGAGGAAGCCAGAAACACTCTTTGTCCTGGGGTACATGCTCCTGCCCCTGCTCGCACTGCTCTCCGCGGTCGTGGGGCTGACAATGATCCTGGGCGGCAACAAGATCCTCGGGGCGATCGTGCTGGTGGTGGTGACCCAGGTCTTCACGTTCGGGGCGGTTTTCGCGCTGCGCCGGCGCAAGGCGGCACTGTTGGAAGAGCCCCGCGGCGACTATAACGCGTGACGTAACCGACTGCGCCGGGCGGGCCGTGAAGTCTAAACTGGGCCCATGACTACAGCAGCTACCCCGTCCGTCGGCCTGGTTGGTTGGCGTGGCATGGTCGGTTCCGTCCTCATGCAGCGCATGCAGGATGAGGGCGACTTCGCCAACATCAACCCGGTCTTCTTCTCCACCTCGAACGCGGGCGGTGCCGCCCCGGCCCTGGCCGGTGCCGCTGCGGGCGCCGCCGGCAAGCTTGAGGACGCGTTCGACCTCGAGACGCTGGCGAAGCTGCCCATTATTGTCACCGCCCAGGGCGGGGACTACACCAAGCAGGTCCACGGCGAGCTCCGCAGCCGCGGCTGGGACGGCCTCTGGATCGATGCCGCCTCCACGCTGCGCATGAATGAGGATTCCATCATCGTGCTGGACCCCATCAACCGGGACGTCATCGACGCCGGCCTCTCCGGCGGGGTGAAGGACTTCGTCGGCGGCAACTGCACCGTGTCCTGCATGCTGATGGGCCTGGGCGGGCTCTTCAAGAACGACCTGGTCGAATGGGGCACGTCCATGACGTACCAGGCGGCCTCCGGCGGCGGGGCACGCCACATGCGTGAACTGCTGAACCAGTTCGGCAGCCTCAACGCCGAGGTCAGCTCCGAACTGGACGACCCGGCGTCGGCGATCCTCGAAATCGACCGCAAGGTCCTGGCACACCAGCGCGCCGGCATCGACGCCACACAGTTCGGCGTTCCGCTGGCCGGTTCGCTGATCCCCTGGATCGACGCGGACCTCGGCAACGGCCAGTCCAAGGAGGAATGGAAGGCCGGAGTGGAGACGAACAAGATCCTTGGCACCTCCGCCGCGAACCGCGTCGTCATGGACGGCCTGTGCATCCGGATCGGTGCGATGCGTTCCCACTCCCAGGCCCTGACACTGAAGCTGCGCGAGGACCTCCCGGTCGCCGAGATCGAGAAGCTCGTGGACGCGGACAACCAGTGGGCCCGCGTGGTGCCAAACACCAAGGAAGCCTCGATGGCCGAGCTCACGCCCGTGGCGGCCTCCGGCACCCTGGACATTCCGGTGGGCCGGATCCGCAAGCTCGAGATGGGTCCGCAGTACATCAGCGCGTTCACGGTGGGCGACCAGCTGCTGTGGGGCGCCGCGGAGCCGCTGCGGCGCATGCTCCGCATCGCCACCGGAAACCTCTAGGAGACCGTCCGGGACACGCATACAGGCGGACGTTCAGACACCCCTTCAGGCGGACGTTCAGGCACCTGATCCGGCACCTGTTCAGGCGCCAAGGAATCTGCGGTATTTCGCGGCCTGCAGCCCAAAAGACTTTTGGGCGGCAGGCCGCAGCCCGTTAACGGGGTCGAAGGGTTCGGGCACGACGCCGGCTCCCCTGCCGCCCGGCGGCCCGGCCCAGGTGCCGATCACGCCGCCGCCGGCCACGATGGTCTTCTTGAACACGCCGTTGCCGCCGGGGACGATCTTGTCGGCGTGCTCCGGCGGCAGCACGAGGGAGCGGTCCGCGTAGCCGAGCAGGAACTCATCGAACCCCGGCAGCGCCAGCACCGTGCGCTGACCGGGGACGCCGTCGTCGAGCAGCGCGGCTGTCTCTGCGGAGAGCCAGTAGCTGGTCCCCTCAAACTCCAGCTCCGCCAGCTGGTCCGACACCCGGGCCAGGGCCGCCCGGGTTTCCGTCAGCGGGATGCCGGCCCACCAGGCAAAATCACGTTCCGTGGCGGGGCCGTGACTGCGAAAGTAGCGCAGCAGCCACTCGGCGATGCCGTCGGAACGGTCCAGGGTCCGCGAATGGGTGATCCAGTCACCAAAGGCCACGACCAGCTGCTGGTTGCCGGCCAGCGGACCCTGCACCAGCAACCCCCGCTGGCACAGGATCCCGAGCAGATGGATGCCGCGCTGGCCCGCCGTTGACTGACCCGCCCGTTCGAAGGCCTGGAACAGCTCCGCCCGGCTGGCAGCTCCTCCGGAGACCAGCTGCAGGGCAGTTGCCGCGGCGGCGTCGACGTCCGCTGCCGTGATCTCGAGCTCCCGGTGGCGCCGGGCCAGGCCCTGGATCAGCCGGTCGGAGGTGATGGCCAGCATCCATTTCAAGTCCTCGGGTGCCAGCACGTGCAAGGTGCCGCGCATTGGCCAGGAACGGACGATCTCCGCCCGGTCCAGCGCCCCGCGGACGTCTTCGGCGCGGGAACCCGGCACGCGCTGGCCGACGGCCCAGAGCACGGCCTGCAGGTCCTGGGCCTGCATCGCCGTCATGCCGCGGACGGCGTCGGGGACGGACTGAAACCCCGGTCCCAGCAGTCCCTGGGCGGCCAGCCGCAGCCTGCCGATGATTCCGGGGCCAAGCCGGCGGATGCCCATCACTGCTGCCATGGAACCATGGTAAGCCGCCTGTGTTGCCTGTCGGGTTGTTGCCCGGCTGTTCCCAGCCGCCATCCAGCAGGCTTCCCTACCCTTGAATCATGACTATGAGTGAGGTGTGGCCGCTGCTGCGGCCCCTGTGCCGGAAGCTGGCCCTGCTGGGCTGGGCGTCCAGCGCCGCCGGCATGGCTGCCGGGCTCGCCGTCGCCATCGCCAGCGGTACCCGGCTCTCACCCATGATGAGCACCCTGCAGCTGGTGGCCGCCTTGTCCATGGCGGTGTCCGTGGCCAGCTTCGTCTTGGCCGCGGCGTTGCAGCCGCGGGCACGGTCTCAGGCACGGGTGCAGGCGGCCGTGAAGAGCGGCAGCATCGCCCCGCAGGGCCGGGAACTCCAGCTCGACTATGGCGGCGAATTTCCGGCCACCGTACAGGCCTTCCTGCTCGGCTCCCTGGCGTTCCTCGCCGGCGCCGTGGCGTTCGCGTGCGCCGGACTGGTGCTGCAAAGCGGGCCCAGCGTCCAGTCCGTGGCGTTCTGCCAGGTCTTCCTGCTCGGGGCCGCGGCCTCCGGTTTCACCTTCATGCTTTTCAGCAAGGTGGCACCCCGCCACACGGAACCGTAGCCGGGGAGCGGGGGCGCCCGGCCGGCGCTGTCCCGAGGAAAAGGGCCTTGCCCGGGCGGCGGCCCTTTTCCCGGGGCCGGACTTTCCCTAGAGATCGACGCCGATCAGCAGCGGCTCCGGGTGCAGTTCAATGCCGAAATGTTCGACGACGCCGTGGCGGACCTCGCGCGCGACGGCCAGCATGTCCGCCGCGCTCGCCCCTCCCCTGTTAGTGATGGCGAGGGTGTGCTTGGTGGACAGCGAGGCCCGGCCGCCCGAGACGCTGTCCGGGTCCAGGCCGAAGCCCTTGCCGAACCCGGCCTGGTCGATGAGCCACGCCGCCGAGAGCTTGGTCAGCCCGTCCGCACCGGCGGGGTACCGCGGGGCCTCCTGCGGCAGCCGTGCCGCGACGTCCTCGGTCACGATCGGGTTCGTGAAAAAGGATCCCGTGGAGTAGGTGTCACGGTCGTCCGCGTCCCAGACCATGCCCTTGGACGCCCGGAGCCGCAGCACCTCGCGCCGGACGTCGGTGGAGTAGGCCCGCTGGCCCTGTTCGACGCCGAGCACCCGGGCGAGTTCGGCGTAGCGGACCGGGGCGCTCTTCCGGCCGAGCGGGAGCTGGAATTCCACCGTGAGCACCACATAGCGCGGTGAGCCGTTGACGGTGGTCTGCTTCAGGATGGAGTCCCGGTAGCCGAACTTGAGTTCGGAATTCGTGAAGGTCTTCACCGCATTGCGTTCCCGGTCCCAGGTGCGCACGACGGCGATCGTCTGGGACACGTCGGCCCCGTAGGCGCCGACGTTCTGCACGGGGGTGGCGCCCGTGGCACCGGGGATCCCGGAGAGGGCTTCGACGCCGGACCAGGCATGCTTCACGGCGTGTTCAACGAAGGCGTCCCAGTTGTGGCCGGCCTGGACCACCACCGCCACGCCGCCGCAGGAGTCCTCGGCGTCGACGGTGAACCCCTCGGAGGCGATCTTCAGCACCGTGCCGGGGAACCCGGCGTCGGACACCAGCAGGTTGGAGCCGCCGCCGATGATCAGCAGGGACTGGCCGGCGGCGTCCGCGGTGCGAACGGCGTCGATGATCGCGGCTTCGGTGCGGGCCTCGATGTAGCTGCCGGCGGGGCCGCCGACGGCGGAGGTGGTCAGGGCGGAGAGCTGAATCTGGGTCACCTGACCAGCCTAGCCGGGATCATCAGCCCGCCTAAGCCGGTGCCGGCCGCACCTGGCTAGCTGTTCTGTCCCGGCAAGGGCACGGGCGCGGGGAGTTTGCCGGTCACCGGGGAGAGCAGGAAACTGACGATCAGCATCACCATGACGGCCAGCAGCGAGTGGAGAATGCCGACGTGCTCGGCCAGCAGACCCAGCAGCGGCGGCCCGCACAGGAACGCTCCGTAGCCGATCGTGGACACCACGGACACCCGCGCGGCGGCCTTGACGGGATTGTCGGCCGCGGCGGACATGCCGACCGGGAAGCCCAGGGACGCGCCGAGTCCCCAGATGGCCAGGGCCACGTAGGCCAGCCACGGTACCGGTGCGAAGACGAACAGGCCGAGGCCCAGAACCGCCAGCGCGGCGCACCAGCGCATCACCGGGACCCGGCCGAAGCGGTCCAGGACCAGGGTGCCGGCGAAGCGGCCGATGGTCATGAAGGTGACGAACAGCCCGTACCCGGCGGCTCCGGCGGCGTCGGTCTGGCCGTGGCCGTCGGCCAGCGCCAGCGCCACCCAGTCCCCCGCCGCTCCTTCGGCCAGGGCCAGCCCGAGGACCAGCACGCCCAGCAGCAGGGTGCGCCTGTCACGCCAGGCCTGGGCGATGAGGCGTTTGTTGTCCAAGGGCGGCTCCTGGACCGCGTCCGTCTGCCGGACGATCGGGATGGGCCCGGTGGAAGGATCCTCGAAGGTATCTGTCCCGGACGCTTTGAAGGGCTGCTCCGCCTCGAGGGGCGTGATGTCCGCCCGGAACCAGGCCGCCGCGGTGGTCACCGAGCCGGCCACCAGCAGGCCCACCACGGCCAGGTGCAGGAAGACGGGGATCCCGGCGGCGGCAGCCCAGGCGCCCAGCCCGGCGCCCGCCACAGTGCCCAGGCTGAAGGAGCCGTGCAGCCGGGGCATGATGTGCCGCCGGACGGCGCGTTCCACCGCCGCCCCTTCTACGTTGGACGCCGTGTTCCAGCTGGCGGTGCCCAGCCCGATGATTGCCAGACCCGCGGCAACCGCCACCGGGCTGGCGAGCACCGAGGTGCCGAAGCCTGCCAGCGCCAGCCCGAATCCGACCATGATGCTGCCGATCCGGATGGTGCGCTTGGAGCCAAGGCGAAGAACAATCAGGCCCGAGGCGGACACGGACACGAAGGATCCCGCCGTCATGCAGAGCAGGAGCAGCCCGATCGTGCCCGGGGTCAGGTCCAGGCCGTCGCGGATGGCCGGCAGCCGGGACACCCAGGTGGAAAAAGCGATTCCGCTCGCGGCGTAGGCCACCACCACGGCGTTTCGCCAGTGCGTGATCTCGGCGGGCGGGACGAAGACTTCCTTGGTCACAGCAGCCAGATTCACAGCAACGCCATGGGCTAGGCCACCCTGACGACGGCCTGGGCCTTGACGAGGACCTTCTGGGCGGCCGAGACGACCGTGAGGTCGACGCGGGCGGTGCCGGCGTCGGCGTCGAGGGCCCCGATGGCCCCGCTGACCTCGATCACGGCACCGGACTCCGGTGTCCCCGTCGTGTCGGCGACCGGAACCGGCTTGGTGAAGCGGGTCTGGAAGTCGACGACGGCGGCGGGATCGCCGGCCCAGTCGGTCACGAGCTGGACGGCCGCACCCATGGTGAACATGCCGTGGGCGATCACGCCCGGCAGGCCGACGCCGGTGGCGAAGGCCTCGTTCCAGTGGATCGGGTTGAAGTCACCGGATGCGCCGGCGTACTTGACGAGGTCGGTGCGGGTGACGGTAATGCTGCGGCTGCCAATGTCCTGGCCGACCGTGAGTGCTGCGATGTCGATGCTCATGGCTACTGTCCCTCTCCGCGGACCAGGATGGACGAGGTGGTGGTGGCGACCGGCTCCCGGACACCGGTGGCATCGCCGGGGGCCAGGGCGAAGATTTCCGAGCGGGTGGTGATCATGGCTCCGCCGCCCATGGCGCGGACGCCGTCGACGTGCAGTTCGGCGACCAACCGGTCCCCCGCGACGATCGGGCGGTGGTGCGTGAACCGCTGGTCGGCGTGGACCACGCGGGAGAAGTCGATCCCGGATTCCGGATCCTCGATCAGCTGCGCGTCGGCGCGCTGCGCGACGATAATGGCGAAGGTCGGCGGCGCCACGAGGTCGCTGTGACCCAGCGCCTCGGCGGCGGCAACATCGAAGTGGGCAGGGTGGGTGGCTTTGACCGCGCGCGCGAACTCGCGGATCTTCTCGCGGCCGACGTCATACACCTCTGCGGCAGGGTAGCTGCGCCCCTGCAGGTCCGGATTGATAGTCATGGTTCCAGCCTATCGCCACGCCCCGAGCCGTCCGGCTTCGTGACAGGGTGCGCGCCGGGGACCGGACGGGCACTGACGGGCGCCCCGCCGGGTCTTGACCGGCGCGGTATGATGAAAACATCAATCCATCAATCCGAATCACCGAGGCGCCGCCGGACCGCGCCGCGAACGGATGCGAGAAAGTGTTTCCCCGCCATGATCTCCGCCGCGCAGACCCCTTTGTATGAAATCAAGGCCAACCTTTTCAAAGCCCTGGCGCACCCGGCCCGAATCCGGATCCTCGAGCTTCTGGCGGCCGCGCCGGATAATACGGCGCCGGTCAGTTACCTGCTCGCCGAGACGGGGCTGGAGCCCTCGCACCTGTCCCAGCACCTGGGCACGCTGCGCCGGCACGGTGTGGTGACGTCGGTCCGGACGGCGAATGCCGTGACCTACCGGCTCGCTCATCCCAAGATCAAGGAGCTGCTCGCGATCGCCCGGGTCTTCCTGCTGGACACCCTGGCCGGTTCCAGCGAACAGCTCCGGCTAGCGCAGGAGCTGCCGGCAGGCCACCTCGACCGCGCGGGCGACGCCGACAGTACCGGCCACCTCGACGCCACGGCAACGTGAGCGCGGCCCAGGCAGCAGACCCGGCGACGACATCTGCCACGGCACGGGGACGCTTCGCCCGGTTTGTGCCGTCCCGCCGCGACTACGAGCTCTTGAGGTCCGCCTGGAAGACGGACCTGTTCGCCGGCATCACGGTGGGCATTGTGGCGCTCCCCCTGGCCCTGGCCTTCGGGGTCAGTTCCGGGGTCGGGGCGGAGGCCGGACTCATCACCGCGGTGGTGGCAGGACTTGTCGCCGCCGTCATGGGCGGATCCAACGTCCAGGTCTCCGGCCCGACCGGCGCCATGGTGGTGGTCCTGGCCCCGGTGGTCGCCGTCCACGGCGTCGGCAGCATTGCCCTGGTCTCTGTATTGGCCGGGCTGCTGGTCGTGGTCCTGGGCGCCAGCGGGCTGGGCCGGGCCGTCGCGTTCATCCCGTGGCCGGTCGTGGAGGGTTTCACACTCGGCATCGCCGCCATCATTTTCCTCCAGCAGGTTCCCTTGGCCACGGGCACCGAGGGAACGCCGGGCCACAACACCCTCCTGGCCGCCGTCGAGAGCGCGTCGCAGGCCACCATGCCGACCGTGCTGGAAACGCTCGCGGTGGTGGCCTGCGTCGCGGCCGTGATGTACCTGCTGCCCAGGCTGAACAAGGCCCTGCCCGCGAGCCTGATCGCGGTGCTGCTCACCACTGCGGCGTCGGAGATGCTGGCGCTGGACATACCGCGGATCGGCGCGCTTCCGCACTCCCTGCCGGCGCCCTCGATGCCCTCTGTCGATCCGGCCGCGCTGGGAGGCCTGCTGATGCCGGCCGTGTCCATCGCGACGCTCGCCGCCATCGAATCCCTGCTCTCGGCCCGGGTGGCCGCCGGCATGGTCGGCCCCGACGGCCGTCCGTCCGGCGCGTACAGCCCGGACCGGGAGCTCACCGGCCAGGGGCTGGCCTCGATCGCTGCCGGATTCTTCGGCGGCATGCCCGCCACGGGTGCGATCGCCCGGACCGCAGTGAACGTCCGTTCCGGGGCCAAGACCCGGCTCTCCGCGGTGGTGCACGCCCTGGTGCTGCTGGCCATCATTTACCTGGCGGCGGGGCTCGTCGGCAGGATCCCGCTGGCGGCGCTGGCCGGCATCCTCATGGTCACGGCCGTCCGCATGGTCTCGCGGCACACCGTGACGGCGATTTTGCGCTCCACCCGGGCCGACGCCGCGGTCTTCGTGGTCACCGCCCTCATTACCGTCGCCTTCGACCTCATTGTGGCCATCCAGATCGGACTCGCCGCGGCCGCCGTGTTCACGCTGCGGACATTCGCTTCCCTGAGCGGGGTCCGGCGCGAGGACATCCCGGGGCCGCCGGTTCCGGGCGACGAGCACATCGCCATCTTCCGGCTGGACGGGGCCATGTTTTTCGGTGCAGCGGAGCGGGTCCTGCAGGAGATCAGCCAGGTCCGGGACATCCAGGTGGCCGTCATCCGGCTGTCCCAGCTGCGGATGCTGGACGCCACGGGCGCCCACATGCTCGTTGAGGTGGTCTCCGCGCTGGAGCTGCGCGGGGTCACGGTCCTGCTGAAGGGGGTCCAGCCGCAGCATCTGGAGCTCGTGACCAATGTGGGGGTCATCCGCTCACTGCGGCATCACAAGCACCTGTTCACATCCCTCCCGGACGCGGTGGAGCATGCCCGGAGCCATGTGGCGCGGAACGCGGCCGCTAGCGCTTGAGGTTTTTCCGGATCGCCTGGCCGCGGACCACAAGCCCGGCAATGTGCAGGAGCAGGCCGAGCCCAATCACGGCCAGCGAGGCGAGGGCAAGGGGCTGGTTGCCGGTGCTGTTGCCCACCACGCTGAGGATGATACCGAGGGCGATCAGGCCCATGGCGCTGAAGACGAGCACCTTGTAGGTGGTTGACGCGGTGGCCCAGAATTCATTCAGCACCGTGCCAGTCTACCGGGGCGGCCGGACGACGCCGCGAGCCGCAAAATTCCTGGCGACACTCACAGCGCCTGCCGGCGAGCGAGTACGTGCGCGCCCGGTAATTTGCGCGTCGCGGGGCAATTCCAGCGTCAGAACAAGGCTTCCTGCACGGCCGGGACGTCCGAGCCGTGGTCACCGAGTTCGATCACCCGGGCCTTGAGCTGGCCCAGGTTCACCACGAATTCAAGTCCGCTGCCATCCAGCGCCGCGAGGGCAATGCTGCCGCTCAGCGCGTCGATCCGGAACCCGTGCGCTCCGGCCGCCAGGTCGTACGGATAGGCATGCCGGGCACCCGGGGCGCAGGCCTTCGCGGAGAGCTCCGGCCGGGCCCACCGTTCATCCACCACCGCGAAGCCCTCCCCGCCGGCACCGGCGATCAGGGTCCGGGCCTCCCCTGCCAGCCGTCCGTTCAGGGCGTCGAGGTCGACGGCGGCTGCCGGGGCGAGCAGCGCAGCGGCCTTGGCGGCAGCGCGGACCTGCTGCGGCAGCCCGGCCTCGCGCGTGATCATGTCCTCGAGGAGGCGGACCACGCGGCCGTCCTCGGCACGGGCGACGTACCGGGCGACGACGGCGCCCTGTTCGGCGAGCCGGTTCCATTTGCGCGGGTGGGACGCGGTGCCGACCTTGCTGGCCCCGTTGGCGAAGGTGGCGACGTAGAGCCAGTGCGGCTGCATCAGGTACGCGCGCAGGCCCGGCGGGACCCGGCCGCCGCGGTGGAAGTCATGGATCAGCCGGGAGTCGTCCAGAACGAAGCACCGCTCGCACTGGCTGCCCCTGGCGGCGGGAGCCCGGTCCGGGCACAGGACGTGGTCCCGGTCCGCGGGTCCGTGCACCAGGTGGTGCCCGAGGCACTGCTTGCCCGCGGCGGCGAACCGGAAACCGAGGCGGGTGCCGGGGTCGAGCGTCAGTGCGGTGAGGGCGCCGCCAGGGTCCTGCAGGCGCATCGCCGGTGGCCTGCCGCCGAACGCTGCGGCGGGTCCCGGCGCCGGACCATCCCAAAAGACCCCGTGCACCAGATAGCGGGTATCGGTCACGGGGTCTCCTGCGGTGGTGATGTGGCTACAGGGCCGGCTGCACGCCAAAGGCGATGGCGAGCTTCATGATCTTCTCGGCCCGGCCCAGGCGCGGCAGGTCGGAGCCGTCCCGGATGACGCGGCCGCTGGCTTCGAAGTCGGCCATGAAGTCCGTGGCCCAGGCGACGTCGGACGGCGTGGGGCTGATGACTTCGTTGATCACCGGGGTCTGGTCGATGGCGAGGCAGAGCTTCCCGGTCATCCCCATCATCACCGTGATGCCGGTCTGTTCGCGCAGAATCGGGTGGTTCGTGCCGACGGTGGGGCCGTCGATGGGGCCGGGCAGGTTGCCCACGCGGCTGGCCACAACGAGCTTGGCACGGGGGTAGGCCATGGCTTCCGCGGTGGCCGCCATGCCGGTGTCGCGGCGGAAGTCGCCCGAGCCGAAGGCCAGGCGGAAGGCGCCCTGGGCCTTGGCGATGTTGTTGGCTTCCTCGATGCCGACGGCGGACTCGACCAGAGGGATCACCGGGGTCTTGCCGTCCATCCGGTGAAAGCTCTCCGTGACCTGGTCGGCCGATTCGGTTTTGGCCAGCATGATGCCCAGCAGTCCGGGGGTGCCGCGCAGGCCCGCGAGGTCGTCGGCCCAGAACGGGCTGGTGGCGTCGTTGATCCGGACCCAGGCGCTGCCGCCGGCGGTCAGCCAGTTCACGACGTTGGCGCGGGCGGCGTCCTTCTGCGAGGGGTCCACCGCGTCTTCGATGTCGAGGATGATCGCATCGGCCCGGGAGACGGCGGACTGGTCGAAGAGGTCGGTCTTCATCGCGTTGACCAGCAGCCAGGAGCGGGCGATGTCGGCCGGAATGTTGCGTTGGGGCCGAAGTGATTCGGCGGTGGTGGTAGAGGTCATGCATCTACGCTAGTCGCCCGGGGGCACTTGCCGCTAAGCGATCCGGCCTTCAGCGGCGACCATTACGACCAAAATCACATCCCTGCCCAGCTGGCCGGCAGCAGAAGCCGTTTCCAGGCTCAAAACGGCCAGGCGGCCGGCCAGTTGGGAGGGGCGGGACCGGCTAGGGGATGTTGCTTCCCCGGGCCGCGACCCAGAGCCCGTACCACTCGGCGCGGGTCATCGCCGCGGCGGCCTCGGGGGCGCCGGCGCAGGCGAGGATCCGGTCCGGGTTCGCGGTGCCGATCACGGGCGCAATCCCGGCAGGGTGCCTCATGAGCCAGCCGAGCACGATCGCTTCCCCCGTGGTGCCCTTCCCGGCGGCCAGGGCGGCCACGAGGGAAGTGGCGGCCTCCTCGGCCGGCGTCCGCACGGCCGCCGGCGCC
Source organism: Arthrobacter sp. P1_D12 (assembly GCF_056406175.1). Lineage (NCBI taxonomy): Bacteria > Bacillati > Actinomycetota > Actinomycetes > Micrococcales > Micrococcaceae > Arthrobacter > Arthrobacter sp. P1_D12. The sequence continues at coordinate 155,938 of NZ_JBFUAR010000005.1, read as the reverse complement.
CCGGTGTAGAGGCCGCGGGCCAGCGACCCGTAGGCCTGCAGCCGGATGCCGTTCCGGACGCAGTGCTCGACAGTCCCGTGCGGGAAGCTGTAGTCCGTGCCCTCGGCATGGTTGACCAGCACCGTGCTTTCCAGCCATGCCCGTTTCAGCAGGCTCATTTCGAGCTGGTTGCCCACCACGGGAACCTCGAGCCGGTCCTGCAGCATCTCGATCTGCGGGCCCGACATGTTGGACACGCCCACGGCCCGCACCTTGCCTTCGGCCATGAGCTGCCCGACGGCGGAGGCCACCTCCGCCGGATCCATCAGGGGATCCGGGCGGTGCAGCATGAGCACGTCGACGTAGTCCGTCCGGAGCCGGGCCAGGCTGTCGCTGACCCGCGCCAGGATGCCGTCCCGGCTGAGGTCGTAGTAGGCCTCCAGGCCCTGCTCATTGAGCCGGATGCCGCACTTGGTCTGCAGCCGGATTTTCTCCCGCAGCCCGGGGGTGCGGGCCAGGACCTCGCCGAAGACGGCTTCGGCCTTGCCGTTGGTATAGATGTCTGCGTGGTCGAACAGTGTGATGCCCGCGTTCAGGGCGGCCTCGACCGCCGCGGCCGCCTCGTCCACGTGTGCGGACGAGTACGGCTCGGCCGACCAGTCGCCGCCCAGGCCCATGCAGCCGTAGACGAGTTCCTGGGGGAGGTTCCCGGCGCCGGCGGGCGTGCCGGGCGAAACCTGCGGTGCGGGACTCACCGCAGCCAGACGGTGGTGTTGGCCGGCAGCTGCCCGCCATCCAGCGGGCCGCTGCTGACCAGCACCTCGCCGGCCGGCAGGTCAACCGGCGCGTCGCCGAAGTTGGTCACCGTCTGCCAGCCGCCGGGACGGCTGAAGCGCAGGACGTCGGCGCTGCCGGATTCCTGCCACTGCAGTTCCTCCGAGGTCTGCAGTTCGCGGCGCAGCTTCAGGGCCTTGCGGTAGAGCTCGAGGGTGGAACCTTCCACGCCGTCCTGGGCTGCCACCGCGTAGCGGCTGAACCAGGCCGGCTGCGGCAGGTGTGCCCCGCCGGGGCCAAAGCCGAACGAGGCGCCCTCCGGGGCCCAGGGCAGGGGCACGCGGCAGCCGTCGCGGCCGATCTCCACGCCCTTGTTCCGGAAGAAGGTGGGGTCCTGGCGCTCGGCGTCGGGAATCTCCGCGACTTCCTGCAGGCCCAGTTCCTCGCCCTGGTACAGGTAGGCCGAACCCGGCAGGGCCAGCATCAGCAGGGTCGCGGCGCGGGCCCGGCGCAGGCCGAGTTCGACGTCGAGTTCCTCGACGGGGGCGCCGGCCAGCAGCCAGCCCTTGCCGTCCTGGCCCTGGGCGTGCTTGCCGCCGCCCTGGGGCAGGCCGTAGCGGGTGGCGTGGCGGACGACATCGTGGTTGGAGAAAACCCAGGTGGAGGAGGCACCGGACTCGGTGGCCTCGGCGAGGTTCCGGGCGATGATTTCGCGGAACTCGCCGGCGTCGAAGTCGGCCTGCAGGAGGTCGAAGTTGAACGCCTGGCCCAGGCCCTCCGGGCTGGCGTAACGGGCGCGGCGGGTGGCGTGCACCCAGGCCTCGGCCACGGCAGTGCGCGGCGGGTTGTATTCCTTGAACACCTCGCGCCATTCGGCGTAGATCTCGTGGACTTCGTCGCGGTCCCAGAACGGGTGCGAGCCGTCCGGGAAGCCGTCCGTTCCGGTGTTGGCGGCGCTGAGCTCCACCTTGGAGATCAGCGGCTCGGTGAGGTCCTTGGTCAGCGCGTGGGCGACGTCGACGCGGAAGCCGTCCACGCCGCGGTCGGACCAGAAGCGGAGCGTCTTGAGGAAGTCGTCGCGGATTTCCCGGTTGGCCCAGTTCAGGTCCGGCTGTTCCTTGGCGAAGATGTGCATGTACCACTGGCCGGGCGTGCCGTCGGGCTCGGTGATGCGCTCCCAGGCCGGGCCGCCGAAGACGGATTCCCAGTCCGACGGCGCGAGCTCGCCGTTTTCGCCGAGACCGTCGCGGAAGATGTAGCGTTCGCGGGCCGCGGAGCCGCGCGGGGAGGCCAGGGCCTCCCGGAACCACTCGTGCCGGTTCGAGGAGTGGTTGGGGACAATGTCGGCGATGAGCTTGATGCCCGCGGCGTGCAGCGCGGCGGACATCTCGTCGAAGTCCGCCAGGGTGCCGAGCTTGGGGTCCACGTCGCGGTAGTCGTCGACGTCGTAGCCTCCGTCGGCGAGGGCCGAGGGGTAGAACGGGGAGAGCCAGACGGCGTCGATCCCGAGCTCCTTCAGGTACGGGACCTTGGCGGTGATGCCCTTGATGTCGCCCAGGCCGTCACCATTGGAGTCTGAAAAGCTCCGCGGGTAGATCTGGTACACCGATGCCTGGCGCCACCAGTTGGGGTCGGCGGCGAGATCGGAACCGGACAGGGTTGCCAGCGTGGCGGTGTTGGTCAAAGGAGATTCCTTCGGGTCTGGGAGGGCTTCTGGTAATTTAGATACAAGCTAAATATATTGCCTGAACAATTATGGGTCCGGGGACAGAAGAGGTCAAGAAGTGATGCCGCACGCAGCCGCCGCCACGCCGCAGCTGCTGCGCCGCGTCAACGCCCAGGCCGTGCTGCGCCACATCCGCGGCGCCGATGTTGCCACCGGAACCGAGTTGATGGCCCTGACCGGGCTGACCCGGGCCTCGGTGATTGCCGTCTGCGAGGACCTGATCGGCCGGGGCTGGATCGTGGAGCAGGACCAGCCCGCAGACCCGGCAAGTCCGCGGAAGGGCCGGCCGGCCCGGCGCTTCGCCTTCAACCGGGAAGCGGGTTTCGTGCTGGGCCTGGACATTGGTGCCGCAACCACGACCGCCGCCGTGGCCGACCTCCGCGGCACGGTGATCGGCCGTTCCAGCGGGAGCTTCCGCGCGGCGGACATCCCCGCGCAGGAGCGGATCGGCGTCGTCGATTTCGCCTGCCGCGAGGCGCTGGAAGCCGCGGGAGCGGACCCGGGCAGGGTCCTGGCCGTCGGCGCCGGGATCGCAGCGCCGGTGGACCGCGACGGCAACGTGCTGGTGACGCAGCGGTTTTGGAGCCTGTTCGACGTCGGGCTCCGCTCCGCGCTGAAGGAACTGCACGGCTGGACCGTGCTCCTGGAGAACGACGCCAACCTGGCTGCGCTGGGTGAGCGCTGGCGCGGGTCCGGCGTGGGCGTGGATGATCTGGTGGTGCTCCTGGCCGGCGAACGCCTGGGCGCCGGGGTGATGGAATCCGGACGCCTGCTCCACGGCCGCGGCGGGGCCGCCGGCGAGATGGGCTATCTGGACATGGTGGAGGGGGTTGGCTCCAGCGACGGCATCGCCGCCCTGGTGCGGCAGTGGTCGGCGGCCGGCGGCGGACCCTCCGCGGGCGGCCCTGCCAGTGCGCCGCGCGTCTTCGCGGACGCGGCCGCGGGAGACCCCGCGGCCCTGGCCATCCTGGACCGGATTTCGGAGCGCATGGCCCGGGTCATCGCCTCGATCGCGAGCCTGATCAACCCCGAGCAGGTGGTGATCGGCGGCGCCGTCGCCGAGTCCGCCGGGGCGCTCCTGCCGGGCATCACAGCGCTGCTTCCCCGCTTCACCGCGACTCCCCCGCGGGTGACGGTCTCACCCCTAGGCGACGCGATCGTCACGGCGGGCGCGGTCCGGCACGCCCTGGACTACGTCGAGGCGAATGCCTTGGAGCTGGAACTGGCCGGCTGAAGCCTTGCCGGGCAGCTAGTTCTTTCACCGGAGCGGTTGCTCAAGATTCGGCAACGATTGGATACCCACGCCGAAAGTTTGGCGCAAGTTTCCCGGTATTGCGGCCTGTCATCCGTAGACTGACCTCACTTTGGTCTCTTGCGGCCGTTTAGCTGACCTGTCGGCTGGACGGCGGTCTCATGAAAGATAAACGTGAACTCTCTACGGATGAAGACTGCGTTGTTTGCCGCGCTTGTCCTTGCTTTGGCGTCAGTCCCGGCTACCGGCACGGCGCCAGCCTACGCTGAGCAGTCGCCGACGCCCGTCTCGACCGGTACCGCAACAGCTCCGGCGGCGACGCCGACGCCGGCACCTACTGCTGCCCCGGCTCCCAGCGCGGGGACGGTCCGGCCGACGCCCAGTTCCTCAGCCACTGCCAGCGTCACCCCGTCGCTCACGACGGTTGAGTCGCTCCCGGTGGAAGGCCCCAACCAGCCGTTTATTGCGCACACGTTCGAAAACCCGCCCCCGGTCGGCAAAAAGGGCGCACTGGCCACCGCCGCCGGGACGGCACGGACCACGGAGTCCTACTCGCTTACCCGCTCCGGCGACATCAAAGTACGCCTTGTTCTGGTCCAGTTGGCCGACAGAAAAGCAACCATCCCGCAAGCAGCGGCACAGGCCGGCATCACCACGAGCAGTAACTATTGGAAGAGAATGTCCACTGGCCGGTTGTCGATGACCGTAACCAAGATGGAAAGCCGTAACAGCAAAGCCACCTCGACCCAGCGTTACCCGGACATGATGAACACTATTGCCGGCGAACTCGGCTGGACTCCCAGTCCCAACACCGCCCTCGTGGTCTTCGTCTCCACGCCCACACTCTCCGACGGCGCCTACGGTGCCGGCTGGAGTTACCAGGGCACCAGCGGGCGGGTCATTATGCCGCTCCCGGCGACGTTGACCAACAGCGTCCTGACGCACGAATTCGGGCACGTGCTCGGCCTCATGCACGCAAACAGCCTTCAGTGCGGAAGCGGCGCCCAGGATGTGGCCACGAACTCGGACGGGACATTCGCCGATTCCAGCTGCAGTATCCGTGAATACGGCGACAGCCTGGATCTGATGGGCGTATCCCAGACCACCCAGCCCGCCATCAGCTCAACCCTTTGGACCTATGGCGGGTTTGGCCGCGGCGACGAGATCGTTGACGCGGGGACCATCGGCGATTTGAAGAAATTCACCCTGAAAGCATGGGCGGGCACCGACGCGAACCGGGCAGTGAAGTTCTCGGATCCCGTGAGCGGCGAAACCTATTTCCTCGAATTGCGACTGCCGGTCAGCTACGACACCACCGAGGCCGTGGATCTAAATCGTGGCGTAAAAATTGTCCAGCAGCTGGGAGCTGGCTCGCTGATTCTCCTGCCGGATTCCCGACCGTTCGCCGGCTATTACAATCCCCGCCAGACCTGGCAAGCGGGGCAGACCTTCACAACCCATGCCGGCACCCGGGTCAGCATTGATTGGATCACTACCGCCGCCGCAGGCGTGACGGTCGAATCGATACTCTCAATGGCCGGCAAAGCTATCGCCCCTGTCGCTGCAGCCACACCCGCCCTTGGAAGCCCGACATCCGCCGTCGTGTGCGGGCTAACGGCCGGTGGGTGCTATCGAAGTTTTCAGGGCGGCGCGGTCAACTGGACACCAGGCACCGGTGCAGTCGCAACTCTCGGTGCGATCCGGGCCGCCTGGGGAGCCGTGGGCTACGAAAAGGGCAAACTTGGCTACCCGACCGGCCGTCAGCTCTGCGGCCTGGCGGGGGGCGGCTGTTACCAGACGTTCCAAGGGGGCACCATCCACTGGTCGGCCGCCACCGGCGCTTTCGCCACTTGGGGTCCCATTCGCGCCACCTGGGCAAGCCTGAACTACGAAAAAGGCAAACTCGGCTATCCATCCGGCAAGGAAACCTGCGGCCTGATCAACGGCGGCTGCTACCAGACGTTCCAGGGCGGCACCATCCACTGGTCGCCCGCCACCGGCGCCTTCGCCACGTGGGGTCCCATTCGCGCCACCTGGGCAAGCCTGAACTACGAAAAAGGCAAACTCGGCTATCCAACCGGCAAGGAAACCTGCGGCCTGATCAACGGCGGCTGCTATCAGCGATTCCAGGGCGGCGCCATTAACTGGTCGCCCGCCACCGGCGCGGCTGCCACCTTGGGCGCAATCCGCGGTACTTGGGGAAACCTTGCCTACGAAAAAGGAAAGCTCGGCTACCCTACTGCCAATGAGGTCTGCGGCCTGGTTAAGGGAGGCTGCTCCCAGGCGTTCCAGGGAGGGGCAATCCACTACGCTCCGGGAGTCGGAGCGTTCGCCACGTGGGGCCCGATCCGCAAAGCGTGGGGGGCCCAAGGCTACGAAAAGGGAAAGCTCGGTTACCCAACCAGCAATGAATTATGCGGAACGGTCGGCAGCTGTGATCAGTCTTTCCAGACAGGCCTCATCCACTGGACTGCTGCGGCGGGCGCTGTCCCTACCTCGGGGCCGATCTGGGCCGCCTGGGCGAGCCTGGGTTCGTCCCGAGGAAAACTCGGCTATCCCGTTGCGCGCGAGGTTTGCGGCCTGGTCAACGGCGGCTGCTCCCAATCGTTCCAGGGCGGCACGATCCACTGGTCGCCCACCACGGGCGCCTTTGCCACCTGGGGCGGCATCCGTGCCACCTGGGCAAGCCTGGGCCTCGAAAAAGGCAAACTAGGCTATCCCACGGGCAAGGAAACCTGCGGCCTGGTCAACGGCGGCTGTTACCAGACGTTCCAGGGCGGCACCATCCACTGGTCACCCGCCACCGCCGCCTTCGCCACCTGGGGCGGCATCCGTGCCACCTGGGCAAGCCTGGGCTACGAGAAAGGCAAACTCGGCTACCCGTCCGGCAAGGAAACCTGCGGCCTGGTCAACGGCGGCTGTTACCAGACGTTCCAGGGCGGCACGATCCACTGGTCGCCCGCCACCGGCGCCTTCGCCACCTGGGGCGGCATCCGTGCCACCTGGGCAAGCCTGGGCCTCGAAAAAGGCAAACTGGGCTATCCCACGGGCAAGGAAACCTGCGGCCTGGTCAACGGCGGCTGTTACCAGACGTTCCAGGGCGGCACCATCCACTGGTCACCCGCCACCGGCGCCTTCGCCACCTCGGGACCCATCCGCGCAACCTGGGGCAGCTTAGGTTATGAAAGGGGACGACTTGGCTACCCGGCTTCGCCGGAGGACTGCGGCCTGGTCAACGGTGCATGCAGCCAGCGGTTCCAATACGGAACAATCACTTGGTCTGCCGTGCAAGGCAGTGTAGTACTCCCTTAGCCGGCTGATCCGCGGCGGTTCAGGTCGCGGGCTAAGGCCTCTGGGCTAACGGTGCTCCGGCTCAAGTTGCAGCGCTGCCGCGAGCGGAAGCGTGCCGTCCCGGAACTCGATGGTACGCCCGATCGTGGCCGGCAGCCCGAGGACCGCCGCTGCCACCAGTGCGACGTTGGCCCGGGCGGTTTCGGTGCCGTCGGAGGTGTCGGCGGGGTCGACGTCGATCATCCCGTTGCCGGGTCCCGCTGTCAGCGTTCCGGGGCCCAGGACGGTCCAGTCAAGGCCTGAACCGCGCAGGTACTCATCCGCCGCGGCCTTGGCCTCGGCGTAGGCGAAGAAGCCGTTGTCCGCGGGGACTCCGTGGTCCGGCCCTGCCCCGAAATAGGACACCATGACGTACCTGGTGACGCCCGCTTCCGCCGCGGCGTCCATGGAACGGATCGCGGCGTCGCGGTCCACGGCGTAGGTCCGTTCGGGGCTGCCGCCGCCGGCTCCGGCCGACCACACCAGGGCGTCGTGTCCGTGGAGGGCTCCGGCGATCTGCGCCGTCGTCGCGTTCTCCACATCCAGCAGCGCCGGCGTGGCGCCCGTGTCCGCGACGTCGGCCGCATGGTCCGGGTTGCGGATAAAGGAGGTGACCCCGTGCCCTTCCGCCGCGAGGATCCTGGACAGTTCCAAAGCCACCTTGCCGTGGCCGCCGATAATTGCGATGCGCGTCATGGTCCCATTCTGTCCCACCGGACAGCGAACTGCTGCCCCATGGTCCACAGGTTGGTGGTGGTCCAGTAGATCAGGACGCCGATGGGGAACACGATCCCGCCCACACCGAAGACGACCGGCAGGCTGTACAGCAGCACCTTTTGCGGGCCCATGAGCGGAGTCGCCACGGCCTCGCCGGACAAGCTCCTGGCCATGATTTGCCGCTGCGTGATGAACTGCGAGGCCGTCATGGCCAGGATCATCGCAACGCAGAGGATCCACACCGAGAGCTGACTGCCGCCGCCGCCGTGCAGCAGCGAAGCCGAGAGCGGGGCGCCGAAAATCGTGGACTCGTCGAACTGCGTGACCTGTTCGGGGCTCATGGCCCCGACGGCTTCGCCCTGGCCGGCCGCGGCGCTGATGCCGGACAGCATCTGGAACAGCGCGAAGAAGAAGGGCATCTGGATCAGCAGGGGCAGGCAGGCGGAGAACGGGTTGGTGCCGTGCGCCTTGTAGAGGGCCATCTGTTCCTGCGCCATGGCCTGGCGGGAGAGCGGATCGGTCTTGCCCTTGTATTTGTCCTGGAGCTTCTTCAGGTCCGGCTGCAGCCGGCTCATGCGCTGCTGGACGTTGACCTGTTTGAGGAACACCGGGATCAGGGCGGCGCGGATCACCAGCACCAGCCCGATGATGGACAGCGTCCACGTCCAGCCGCTGGCCGCCGGCATGCCGATGGCGCTGAGTCCGTCATGGAAGCCCGCCATCATGGCTGAGACCAGCCATTTGAACGGCGCCATGATGGTGCCAAGAAGGTCCACTGATATCCCCAACCGTCAGTTGCTGCAAAGCTACGGTGAGGCTACACCTTGGCGGGCTTGAAGTGATCTTCCCGCTTCGCGGATGAACGACGAACTTGCACCCTTGGCTAGGCACGATCCTCCAGGAAAGGAATGCGAGGCCGCTTCGCCAGGATCATGTCGGCAAGCGCCAAACCAGTTTCCGTGTTCTGCCTCCCGGAAGGCACCAAACGAATGACTGCGACATAAGGGGTACCCCACGATTCAACCTCGATGACCACCAGGGGACGGCGGCTCAGCGGCCTCCGCAGGGTTTCCATTCTCACGGAGACAACCTGTTCCCAGGGCACCAATCCGAAATAGACGGGCCGCCGTCGTTGCCTGACCAACTGGAGGCCGCGGTCGTCCGCGACCAGGTCCAGGACGAACCCTATCCCTTTCGTCTTTGATGTCAGCGGCCCCTTCTTGAGGAATCTCCCGAGTTCTTGCCCGGTCCAGAAGGTGTCGACGACGAGGGCTCCAGGATGGTCCAGCTGCAGCCGCCTCTTGAATGTTCTCGCCTTGTGGAACAACCACGCCAGCCAAGGCGGTATGACAACCGCCAGGATGAGCAGGGCCACCCCAAGAACCTTGAGACCGTCCGGATAGCTCATGGCTTCGTGGAACTTGACTAAGAGTCTGACCAGAAGAACCGCAACCCCGATGGCCCCCAGTGCCGTGCCCAGCCGACGCTTGGTACCCATCAGGCCTCCCCCAAAAGGCTGGCCATGCTGGCCGCGTTACTGATTGCCGTACCTATTGTGTACTGCCTGCTTGCTGATGCCTAGGCACAGCTCGATGGTCTCCCGCGTTGACCCCATCAGGCGGTCTGCTGCTTCTAAGGATTGAACCCCGATACCCGTCCGGGCTTGGAGACAGAAAAACCCCCGGATTCTCAAGGATTCCGGGGGTCTTGCCTGTAGCGGTGGGGAGGCTCGATCTCCCGACCTCACGATTATGAGTCGTGCGCTCTAACCAACTGAGCTACACCGCCGTAAATGAGGAAAACCTGCGCTAAGCCGGTCAAAAACCGCCTTGACACAGGCCCTCATTCAGAGCCCCCCACCGGAATCGATCCGGTGACCTCGTTCTTACCAAGAACGCGCTCTACCACTGAGCTAGGGGGGCAACGAGTAAATACTCTACCGGAAGATTCGCCCACCAACAAATCGGCGGCCGTACGACGCCGGACCGGCCGGAAACAGCGGAAATCCGGGCTCCCGGGGCGGTCCTGGGGGGCCGAACCGGCTCCCGGGACCACTCGGCGGCCGCCGCTGTGACGAAGCGAACACGGGGCCGGAATGCTTAAACAAGAACGGACCGGCTCAGGGAGCCGGCCCGTTCTCAGAGGGTGCTAGTGGTTACCACTTGTTGCGGGGCTTGAAGCCGCCTTCGGTGCGGGGCTTGCGGGTGTCCGCGCCGAAGGTGCGCTGCTCGGAACGCTCGCTGTAGGAGCGGCCGCCACGGTCAGCGGAGGACCGCTCGCCGTCGCCCTTGCGGAATTCGCGCTTGAAGCCGCCGTTGCCCTTGAAGTTGCCGCTGCCGCCGGAGTAGCCGCCACGGTCTCCACCGCGGTCGCCGCCGCGGTTGCCCTGGTAGGAACCGCGGTCCCCGGCCGGCTTACGGCCGTTGTCGAGCTCCAGGTGGATCAGCTCGCCGCCGATCCGGGTGCGGGACAGTGCCTTGAGCTGATCGGCGCTCAGGTCCGCCGGGAGCTCCACGAGGGAGTGGTCCGAGCGGATGTCGATGCCGCCGATCTGGGCCGAGGAGATGCCGCCTTCGTTGGCAATGGCGCCAACGATGGAACCCGGCATGACGCGCTGGCGGCGTCCGACGGCGATCCGGTAGGTGGCGTTGCCCTCGGTCAGGGTGCGGGTCGGGCCGCGGGAGCCGAAGCCGTCCTTGGAGCGCTCGCGCTTCTGGAACTCGGGCGCTGCCGGCAGTTCCTTGACCAGCAGCGGCTGTCCGCCCTGGGCCATGACGGCCAGTGCGGCGGCGATTTCCGAGGCCGGCACGTTGTGCTCTTCCTCGTAGGAGGAGATCAGGTCGCGGAACGCTGCAACGTCCTCGGACGCGAGGGTCTCCGTGATGCGCTCGGCGAACTTGCCCAGGCGCAGCGTGTTGACGGTCTCGGCCGTGGGCAGGTGCATCTGCTCCACCGGCTGGCGGGTTGCCTTCTCGATGGAACGCAGCAGGTACTTCTCGCGCGGGGTCATGAACAGGATCGCGTCGCCGGAACGGCCTGCACGGCCGGTGCGGCCGATGCGGTGGACGTAGGACTCGGTGTCGTGCGGGATGTCGTAGTTGACCACATGGCTGACACGCTCGACGTCCAGGCCGCGGGCGGCGACGTCGGTGGCGACCAGGATGTCGATCTTGCCGTCGCGCAGGGCCTCGACCGTGCGCTCACGCTGCTGCTGCGGGATGTCGCCGTTGATGGCGGCAGCCTGGAAGCCGCGCGAGCGCAGCTTGTCGGCGAGGTCCTCGGTGGCCATCTTGGTGCGGACGAAGGCGATGACGCCCTCGAACTCTTCGACCTCGAGGATGCGGGTCAGCGCATCGAGCTTGTGCGGGCCCATGACCTGCAGGTAGCGCTGGCGGGTGTTGGCGCCCGTGGTGGTCTTGGACTTGACCTGCACCTCGGCCGGGTTGTTCAGGTACTGCTTGGAGAGCCGGCGGATCTGGCTCGGCATCGTGGCGGAGAACAGCGCAACCTGGCGGCCCGCGGGGGTCTGCTGGAAGATCTGCTCAACGTCTTCGGCGAAGCCCATGCGGAGCATCTCGTCGGCCTCATCCAGCACGAGGTACTGGAGTTCGGACAGGTCCAGGGAACCCTTGGCGATGTGGTCGATGACGCGGCCGGGGGTACCGACAACAACCTGGGCGCCGCGGCGCAGGCCGGCGAGCTGGGGGCCGTAGGCGGAGCCGCCGTACACCGGCAGGACGGTGAAGTCGTCGATGTGCTTGGCGTAGGAGGTGAAGGCCTCGGCAACCTGGAGCGCGAGCTCACGGGTGGGGGCCAGCACCAGGGCCTGGGTCTTGCGGGACGGGCCGTTGAGGTCGTGGAGCTCGGCCAGGCGGGACAGTGCCGGTACTGCGAATGCTGCAGTCTTACCGGTACCCGTCTGGGCCAGGCCCACGACGTCGCGGCCTTCGAGCAGCAGCGGGATGGTTGCTGCCTGGATCGGGGACGGCTTCTCGTAGCCGACGTCCTGCAGGGCGGCCAGGACACGGCCATCGATGCCGAGGTCTACGAACTTGACGCCTTCTTCCTCGGCGTCCTCGTCCTTGGCCGGGGCGGAAATGGGCTCGGTCTTGGTGTCAGCCTGCGGGGCAGCTTCGGCCGCCGGTGCTACAACGTTCGCAGGAGCCTCGGTGAATTCCGGGGCGGAGCCGGCTGCGGGGGCAGCCGTTTCAGAAGTCTCGACGTCGGCCTGGGTGTTCTCGGTGGCGAGTTCGGTGTCGACGGAGTTGTTCTGATTTTCGGGCATAGGTGAAATTTCCTCATCCATAGGGGCCAAGCGGCACAACCCGAGGTGAGCGGAGCCGCAGTACGCGTGACACGAATTGCCGGGCGTACGGTTGACCGGCGGGTCACATAGAAGTCCGGCGCTTTCGCAATCCCGTGGCAGGACTTCCCGCTGCATCTCTTGGCTGCTATCCCAGCAGTCTGTACAGCGTTTTCTTTTGCCGGCTCTCCCTATGAAAATGCCCGCATCACATTTGCGGGCCCCAACACTTGCCAGTCCTGCCTCAAGAATTGGGCAGGAATAAGGGATTTCCGGAGTGGGGGATATTTCAAGTGTAGGGCATGGAGCGGAACAGTGGTAATTGAGGGGCCGACGGGGGCTGGTGAGCTTGCGCACACCGGCTCCCCACGCCTAGACCCCGAGCCTCCGCTGCAGTTGCTCGAACCTCTGGTGGTACTCGGGCTGCAGGCGGATCTGGCCGTCGGCGTCGGCGTCGCGCAGGGCCTCCATGTCCTCCAGGGTGGGATCGGTGAACCACTTGGCGATTGTCACGCCGTGGGCAGGGACAAAGAGCCGGTGGATGTGGTCTCCGGCCTCGATGCTGCCGGTCCGGACCACGCGGAGGTAGGTGCCCACCCTGCCGGCCTCGGTGAACCGCTGGACCCAGTGCGGCTCGCCCATCCGCCGCTGGAAGGTGGCGCAGGGGATGCGCGGGGAGGTGACTTCCACCTCGACGTCCAGTCCGACCTTCCACCGTTCGCCGATCACGGCGTTGGAGGCGTTGAGGCCCGTGATCCGCAGGTTTTCGCCGAAGATGCCCGCTGGCATGTCCCGGCCGAGCTCGCCGGCCCAGTAGTCGGCGTCGTCCTGCGAGTACGCGTAGAGTGCCTGGTCCTCGCCGCCGTGATGGATCCTGCTCGCCTGGATATCACCGCGCAGGCCAAGTTTGTGGACTTTCACCGGTCCGTCCACGGGGCGCTTGTCGATCGCGGTGACCCCGACGCTGCCGGGATCATCGAGCAGCTGGTGAACCCTGCAGACAGCAAGCACGGATGCGGTTTCCATGGCACCAGTGTAGGCCTGCGGCGTGCCCGCGGCCCGGACTCAGCGCCGGCACGCTTCCCACGCGCCCGCCGCAGACACGGCACGCCCTTTCCATCGCCCGGGATCCGGAGGCCGGTTAGGCTGGCGTCGGGAAAAGCACGCAAGCCTTCCGCGGGATACCCTGCGGCCAGACGTGAGGGGACACATTTGGGCCGAAACGACGAGCACCCGGACAGTCCACGGCAGGACCGGAAGCAGCCTCCGTGGCAGATTCCACAGCCGGAGCTCCGGCCCGAGCTGCAGAACCAGCCCGGCCAGCCCGCGCCGCCGGGACTTCCGGCTGACGCCACTGCCCCCGCCGTGGTTGACCCCTTCGCCCTGGAACGCGAGCGCGGCCTGGCGGCCGCGGCGGCGCGGAAGAAGCGTTCGCAGCGCCGTACCGTCGTCGTCGGGCTGGGCGTCACGGCGCTCCTGGCCGGCACGATCACCGCCATGGTGGCCAGCAACGAGGACGAGGCCGACTACGCCCAGGTGTGCTTCAACGACGGCACCGGCGAGCGGGTCGATGATGCCCAGTGCAACAACAGCAGCACGGACGGCCGCAGCTCCGGCATCTACGCCTGGTACTTCTACTCCCGCGGCGCCAGCGTGCCCGGGTTGGGCCAGAACCGGTCGGGCTACCCCAGCTACAGCAGGACAGTTCCCACCGGGGCCAAGGCGTCCACGGGGTACAGCGCCAAGGGCGGCACGGTCAGCAGGGGCGGCTTCGGCGGCAGCGCCAAGGGCGGAAGCACGGGGGGCTAGGGATGAAACGACTGGGATCCGCGCCGCGGCCGGACTGGAAACAGCGGATTGAAGCACAAGGCCTCGTCTTCTCCACCACGACCCTGCCCGACGGCACGAACGTCGAGTACTGGCACGAAGGCGCCTACTACGAATTCACCATGGACGAAGTGGAGACCCTCGAAAAGGCCGCCGAGGACATGCACCGCATGTGCCTCGAGGCCGCGAAGTTCCTCGCCACCGGGGCCATGGGCAACATCGGGATCGGGCCGCAGGCCATGGAACTGGCGGCTGCATCGCTGCAGGCCGGCGATGTGGACGTCTACGGCCGCTTCGACTTCGTCTACGACGGCCGGGGCGGCCCGGCCAAGATGCTGGAGTACAACGCGGACACCCCTACCGGACTCATTGAGGCCGCCGTCGCCCAGTGGTTCTGGCTGCAGGACGTCCTTCCCGAAAAGGACCAGTGGAACGGCATCCATGAAGCCCTCATCCGGCAGTGGAAGAGGCTGCAGTACCGCACCGGCATGAGCACCCTCCACGTCGTCCACTCCGAGGCGGAAGAATCCGGCGAGGACTGGATGACGGCGGCCTACATGCGGGACGTCGCGAGCCAGGCCGGCTGGACCACCATCGGCATCAACATGTCCGACATCGGCTGGGATCCGGACCTCAACCGCTTCGTGGACCTCGACAACTTCATGATCAGCACCATGTTCAAGCTCTACCCCTGGGAACTGATGATGAAGGAGCCGTTCGGGCAGCGGCTGCTGCAGCGCGCCCACAATCCGCGCTGGGTGGAGCCGGCCTGGAAGATGCTCCTGTCCAACAAGGCCCTGCTCGCGGCGCTCTGGCACCTCTACCCGGACCACCCCAACCTGCTTCCGGCCTATCTTGACGGTCCCGGGCCGCTCACGGAGTGGGTGGCCAAGCCGCTGCACGGCCGGGAAGGGGACAACATCAGGATCCACGCCGCCGGCATCGACCTCGAACAGCCCGGCGACTATGGCCGGGAAGGCTGGTGTTACCAGCAGTTCCATGCCCTTCCCGATTTCGACGGCAACCGCCCCGTGCTCGGCCTCTGGGTGGTCGACGGCGAATCGGTCGGCTGCGGCATCCGCGAGTCGGACGGGCCCATCACCGACTACTTCTGCCGCTTCGTGCCCAACACGATTGACGCGCCCGCCCCGGCCTCGAACCAGGCCCACTCCAGCAAGGCAGGTATTGCCCTATGAGCACCGGAACCACGACGATGACCACGGCCGGCGGCCCCGGGGGTCCCGCGGCAGTTCCGGCCAAGGGACTGCGCGCCGGGATCCTGGATCTCGGAGACTCCGTCATGTTGGGGCTGGCTTCCACCGCGCCGGTCTATTCGCTCGCGGCGACCCTGGGACTGATCGTGGCGGTGAACGGCAACTACACCCCGTTGATCCTGCTGCTGGGCTTCGTGCCCGTGCTCTTCATCGCCTTCGCTTTCCGTGAGCTCAACAGCGCCATGCCGGACTGCGGGACCACTTTCATCTGGGCCCGCCGGGCGTTCGGTCCCTGGGCCGGCTGGCTGGGCGGGTGGGGCGTGGCCCTGGCCGGCGTCGTGGTCCTGGCCAACCTCGCCCAGGTCGCCGGGCAGTACCTGTGGCTGCTGATCGGCGACGGTTCGCTGGCCGGGAACAGCCTCGTGGTCACCGCCACCGGTGTGCTGTTCATCGTGTTCATGACCTTCGTGAACTACCGCGGCATCCGCCTCGGGGAACATGTCCAGCGGGTCCTGACCTACGTGCAGTACCTCTCGCTGGGCATCTTCGCGATGGCAATCATCTTCCGGATCGCGGGCGCGGTGCCCGGCGCGGCCCCTGGCCAAGCCTTCGACCTTGAGTGGTTCAACCCCGCCGGTGCGTTCGCCGATCCCGGCGCGGTGGTGCACGGAGCCCTGCTGGCCCTGTTCATCTACTGGGGCTGGGACACCTGCCTCGCGGTGAACGAGGAGACCGAAAACCCTGCCACCACGCCCGGCCGAGGCGCCGTCATTTCCGCGCTTGTCCTTGTGGCGATCTACGTCTCTGTGGCCCTGCTGGTGATGATGTATGCCACGGTGGGCACGGAAGGGATTGGGCTGGGCAACGAGGCCAACCAGAACGATGTCTTCCTGGCCATGAAGGACGTGGTGCTGGGCCCCTGGGGCTGGCTGATCGTCGTCGCCGTCCTGGCGTCGGTGCTGTCCTCGACCCAGACCACCATCCTTCCCACGGCCCGCGGCACCTTGTCCATGGGCGTGCACGGAGCCGTGCCGCGCAGGTTCGGCGAGGTCCACCCGCGCAACCAGACGCCGGGGTATTCCACCCAGGTCATGGGGGCCGCGGCCGTCGCCTATTACGTCCTGATGAGTCTCCTGAGCGAGAACCTGCTCTCCGATTCCATCACGTCGATCAGCTTGTTCATCGCGTTCTACTACGCCCTGACCGGCTTTGCGTGCGTCTGGTACTTCCGCGCGACCCTGCGCGGCTCGGCGCGGAACTTCTGGTTCCGCGGCGTCATGCCCCTGCTCGGCGCCCTTATGCTGACTGCGGCATTCTTCGTCTCGGCGGTGCAGATGTGGGATCCGGACTACGGTGATACGCAGATCTTCGGCGTCGGCGGGGCCTTCATCAGCGGCGTGCTGCTCCTGGGGCTGGGCGTTGCGCTGGCCGCCGTCTGCCGTTTCGCGCCGTCCACGCGTGGCTACTTCCTGCAGCACCACCCCGCCGCCGGCGCGCCCCTGCAGGTGCGGCCGTAGGATGCTGGCATGAGCAACGAAGCTGGCATGAACAATGACCTTTCCGACGTCTCCGATGTCCTGGCCATCGATTCCCTGCTGAGCGCGGAGGAGCGCACCGTGCGCGAGCGCGTCCGCGATTTCACGAACCAGCGGATCCGGCCGGGCATCGCCGGCTGGTACGAGGACGCCGTGTTCCCCCTCGAGCTCGCCCCGGAACTTGGCGAGCTCGGCGTGCTCGGCATGCACCTGGAGGGCTACGGCTGCCCCGGCCGCTCCGCCGTCGAATATGGCCTGGCGGCGATGGAACTCGAGGCCGGCGATTCGGGCGTCCGCACGTTCGTCTCCGTGCAGGGCTCCCTCGCCATGACGGCCATCCACAAGTGGGGCTCCGAGGACCAAAAGCAGGAGTGGCTCCCCCGGATGGCCGCCGGCGAACTGATCGGCGCGTTTGCCCTGACCGAGCCCACGGCCGGCTCGGATCCTGCCTCGATGAAGACCTTCGCCCGCCGCGACGGCTCCGGCGAGGACGCGGGCTGGATCCTGGACGGCGCGAAACGCTGGATCGGGCTCGCCTCGGTGGCGGGCGTGCTGGTGGTGTGGGCCATGACCGACGACGGCGTGCGCGGCTTCCTCGTCCCCGCCGGCACCGCGGGCGTCACCGCGACGCCGATCGGGCAGAAGCTCTCGATGCGCGCCTCCATCCAGTGCGACATCACGTTCGACGCCGTCCGGCTGGGCCCCGAGGCGCTGCTGCCCGCGGCGCGCGGATTGAGGGGTCCCTTCTCCTGCCTCAACGAGGCCAGGTACGGGATCGCGTGGGGAGCTATGGGCGCCGCGCGGGATTCCTATGAGGCCGCGCTGGCCTACTCCCAGGAGCGGCTGCAGTTCGGCAAGCCGCTGGCCGGGTACCAGCTGACGCAGGAAAAGCTGGTGAACATGGTCCTGGAGATCCAGAAGGGCACGCTCCTGGCCCTGCACCTGGGCCGGCTCAAGGACGCCGGCAGGCTGCGTCCGGAGCAGATCTCGCTCGGCAAGCTGAACAACGTGCGGGAGGCGCTGAGCATTGCCCGGGAGGCGCGCACGATTCTGGGCGGCAACGGCATCACGCTGGACCATTCCCCGCTGCGGCACGCCGCCAACCTGGAATCCGTCCGGACCTACGAGGGCACTGACGAGGTCCACACCCTGATCCTGGGCCAGCACATCACGGGCCTCCCCGCGTTCCGCTGAGAGCCGCGGGGTATTTCGCGGCAGTGCTTCCGTGTCCGCTCCTCACGCGATACGGATGAGGCCAGTGATGCAAGTGGTGACTGCTGGGTTTTCGGGTAGCCAACACCCGTGTTCTCCCGGGGGCGCATTCGTACAGTGGTGCCATCGCCACCGGAGCAGAGGCAGCCAAATAGCCCACGGCACTTCTTCTCTGGCCGGTCGAACCGATGTCGTCCCGCCCGTCCCAGACACAGGAGCTGAACACCCTGCGTGCCCGACGGGCGGAACGGGCTGCCAAGTAAAGGGGGACATCATGAGTCTCAACGCAAAGCCAGCCGCGTGGACACTTCGTTTCTTTCCGGCACGTCACGCCACTGCCGGCGCGGGCGGGGACGGCCAGGACAGTTCCGCTTCCGACCAGGGACCCCACCGGCACCGGGCCCGCATCAGCGCGGCACTCGTCCTGGACCGCGACCGGCTTCAGGAGAGCATGGGGACGGTCCAATCGTGGAAGTTCCACGACTTCGTCAGCACATTCCAGCTCATGCTTCCCCACCGGGTCGAAAAGATTCACCAGGCCCTGGCCGTCGGGGACTGGGAGGGCGCGCGCCTGGCCGCCCAAAGCCTGTCCTGGTCCGCATCCAAGGCCGGTGCGTGCCGGCTCGAACTCATCGCCGGCCTCATTGATGCCGACCTCCAGTCCGGACGCAAGACCCGGGCACGGGAGACGGCCCGCCTCCTCCACGGCGCCGCCACTGAACTGGCAACCGCCCTCGCCCTGCTGACCGCCGGCTGAGCGCCGGCGGACCGGGTCCGGCCGCCACCGGACGCTGCCCAAAGACCACACACGATCCATGAATCAGAGCGTCACCGGGGTCCCAGCGGCTCAGGCGGAGAATCCGCCGTCGGCCTTGACCAGCTGCCCGGACATCCAGCGGCCCTCGGGCGAGAGCAGGAACGCGACGGTGCCGGCCACGTCCGCCGGTGTGCCCAGCCGGCCGCCGGGGTGCCGGCGGGCCAGTTCGTCACGGAGCGGCACATCCATCCACCCGGTATCCACCGGCCCCGGGTTCAGGACGTTGGCGCTGATCCCGAGCGGGGCGAGTTCGCGGGCGGCGGCGATCACGATCCGGTCCAGGGCGCCCTTTGATGCCCCATAGGGCAGGTTGAAAGCGGTATGGTCGCTGGTCAGGGCCACGATGGCGCCGCCGTCGGGA
Organism: Arthrobacter sp. P1_D12; assembly: GCF_056406175.1. Lineage (NCBI taxonomy): Bacteria > Bacillati > Actinomycetota > Actinomycetes > Micrococcales > Micrococcaceae > Arthrobacter > Arthrobacter sp. P1_D12. Next base: position 136,891 of record NZ_JBFUAR010000005.1, on the reverse strand, counting down.
CCGGCCTGCCGGGCGAAAGCGGCAATCAACTGCCAGCTGGCCCGGGTGTTGACCGCAAAGTGCCTCTCGAAGCTCTCCAGGGACGTGTCCAGGATGGAGGAGTCCACGGATTCTGCGTGGCTGAGCACCAGGCCCTGCAGGGTTCCGGCCTCCGCCGCGGCGGCGGACATCAGCCGGTCCACGGCGTCCGGGTCCTGGAAATCCGCCGGCAGCGCCACAACGGCAGCGCCGATCGCCTGGAGCTCGGCGGTGAGGCGTTCGACGTCGTCCGATTGGACTCCCCACGGCATCCGGGCGTCGTAGTCCTGCCAGTACGTCAGCACGAGGTCCCAGCCGTCCGCGGCGAGGCGGCGGGCGATGCCTGCGCCGATTCCGGCGAGCCGGCCGACCCCGGTGACAAGGGCCGTCTTACGTCCGTCGGGTGAGCTCATGCCGAACAGCCTAGCGGTGGCGGCCGCCGCGGCGCCTGCTAAGTGCGGGGCCCGCTAAGTGCGGTGCCTACAAGGAGGCTGTGGAAGTGGAGACGGCGGCCCGGACGTCCCGCTCGGCAACCGCCTCGGGGGCAAGGTCCGGCTCCGGCCCCAGCGGATCCCGCCGCAGGGCCACGAGCCAGCACACCAGCAGGGCCAGGGCGCAGAAGACGCCGGCGCTGGAGGCCATGATCCACACCCCTGGCGTCTGGATGTCGAGGTTTTCGGCGCCGAGGGCCGTACCGATGGTCTTGGGCGAGAACAGGAATACGAGGATCGACAGGCCCAGCACGCCGCCCATGGTCCAGCGCATCCCGACGTACCGGCGCGGAGCTTCCCGCAGGGTCCAGGCGAAAGCCGGAAAGACCGCCGCGACCCACACCCAGTGGTGGGACCACGAGACCGGGCTGATCAGCAGCATGGTGAGCGCGGTCGCCGATACGGCCACGACGCGGGCACCCTGATCGCTGGCTGCCTTGATCACTGCGGCGCCCACGGCCACAACCGCCAGGCTCAGCAGCAGCCACGGCACGGTGACGTGCGCTTCCGGGACCCCGAAGTGCAGCAGGGCGCCCTTAATGGACAGGTTGTCCACATAGCCTGCTCCCCCCATCCGGGAGGTGTCGGGCAGCATCTGGAGCCAGAACTGCAGGGATTCGGCGGGCCGGAGCAGCCAGCCGGCCGCCACGGTGGCGGTGAAGCCGGCGGCCATGTTGCCCAGTCCGCGCCAGTCCTTGCGGACCAGAAAGTAGAGCCCGAACACCAGGGGCGTCAGCTTGATGCCGGCGGCGACGCCCACCAGGAAGCCGCTGCCGGGGAAACCGCGGGACCAGCGCCGGTTGCGGGCCAACAGGTCCACGGCGATCAGGCCCATCAGCAGGGCGTTGATTTGGCCGAACACCAGGGTCTCGCGCCAGGGACCCAGGTTCAGCACCGCCAGGACCAGGACGGCGGCGGCCCAGCCGTTGCCGGGTGCCCGGAAGGTGTCGCGCCAGGAGGTCTTCGCGTTCCAGTACCGGACCGTTCGGACCGCGGCCAGGATCGCCACCCCGGCGCCGGCGGCGTTGAACAGGGTCAGCGCCGCCGGCAGGGGCAGCCTGGCCAAGAGGCCGAAGACGATGGCGGCGAACGGCGGGTAGGTAAACATCAGCGCCGGTCCGCCGGCCCAGTCCACGTTGCCCGCATACAGCGCTGAGGGTGCCGCGCCGGCGTCGTTGAGGATTTTGCCGCCGTACCAGTAGACGCTGAAGTCCAGGCCGTGCTTGCCCCAAACTCCGAGCGAGATCCAGATGAAGTAGGCCACCGCAGCGATGGCCGGGATGACGGAGAGCCGGAACAGGTGCGGGAAGGGTGAATACCGCACCGGGCTGCGGTCTGAAACGGGCACTGACATGTACTCCCCCATCGGGCTGCTGATGTAGGCGCTGGCCGTTTGGTCGGTTCCGTCCAGGGCGGCGCAAACGCGCCCTCGCTGTCGGGTCAGTCTACAGAACAGCTACGCCGGGACCGGGACGGACTCCGGCTTCCGGGCGTCCTTGCGGATGGTGGCGCTGATGACGGCGGCGATGGTGCACATGGCAGCGGCGGCGAACCAGGCGTAGGTGTACTGGCCGGTGGCGTCCCGGACCGCCCCGGCAGCCAGGGCCGCGGCGGCCGCGCCGARCTGGTGGGCCGCGAACACCCAGCCGAACACGACGCTCCCGTCGGCACCGAACACCTGGCGGCAGATCGCGGCGGTCGGCGGCACCGTGGCGACCCAGTCCAGGCCGTAGATGACCACGAACACGATCATGCTGGGCTGGACGGTGGCGCTGAGCAGCAGCGGCAGGACCAGCAGCCCGATCCCGCGGAACTGGTAGTACACGGCGAGCAGGATCCGGGGGTTGAAGCGATCCGTGAGCCACCCGGAGGCGATGGTGCCGATGATGTCGAAGAGGCCGACGACGGCGAGCAGGCCCGCCGCGGTGGTTTCGGGCATGCCGTGGTCGTGGGCGGAGGGGATGAAGTGGGTGCCGATCAGCCCGTTGGTGGTCGCGCCGCAGATCGCGAAGCCGGCCACCAGGGCCCAGAAGGTACGCACTTTGCTGGCCCGCTTGAGGACCTGCAGGGCACGGACCGCGGCGTTCCGGCGGGGCTCCTGCTCTTCCTGCCCGGCGGCCGGTCCTGTCGGTTCGGGCCCGCTGGATTCCGTGCCGGCGTTCGGGCCGGCGGCCGGCGGCGTCGTTCCGTAGGGCAGCACGCCGACGTCGGCCGGTGAGTTCTTCAGGAACATCAGCACGAGCGGCACCACGGCCAGCGCGCCGGCACCGATCAGGAGCGAGGCCTGCCGCCAGCCCGGGTCCTGGGCAAGGGCGGCGATGAAGGGCAGGAACACGAGCTGTCCGGCGGCGCTGCCGGCGGTGAGGATGCCCATGACCAGGCCGCGGCTCTTGGCGAACCAGGTGTTGGCGATGGTCGCGGCGAAGACCAGCGCCATGGACCCGGTGCCGAGCCCGATCAGCAGCCCCCAGGTCAGCAGGATCTGCCAGGACTGGGTCACGAGGACCGTCAGTGCGCTGCCGGCGCCGATCAGCATCAGGGCCACGGCCGTGACTGCGCGGATGCCGAAGCGTTCCATGAGCGCTGCCGCGAACGGTGCCGTGAGCCCGAAAAGCACGAGGTTGATGCTGACCGCCGCGGAGAGCACGGTGGTGGACCAGCCGAACTCGTTCTGCAGCGGCACCATCAGCACACCCGGGGCCGCCCGGAACCCGGCCGCGCCGACCAGCGCGAGGAAAGCCACAGCGGCGACGGTCCACGCCGGGTGGATGCGGCGGCGGACCGGCGCCGGGGTCACGGTGGTTTCGGGGGCATTCATGCGGCGGTTCCGTTCTGGACAGGGGTCCCGGTGCCGGCCGAGGCCAGCGGCACGGGGTCCGCAGTGCGGGAGAGGCTGTGCCAGCTCGTGTTGGCGGCCGTCAGCGGTTCCCCGCAGGCCGTGCACGTGTCAGCCGAGGAGGTCCTCTCCCCGCAGCCGCTGTGGATGACGAACATGTGTGCCTGCCCGGACGGCGCCGGGAGATGCTTTTCGGCCCAGATCACGACGGCGTTGAGCACCGGGAGGGCGTCTTCGCCCATGGCGGTGAGGACGTATTCCTGGCGGGTGCGGCCGCCGTCGTCGTAGGGCCTCCGGGCCAGGAGCCCGGCGGCGACGAGCCCGGCGAGCCGCTTGGTGAGCACGGAATCGGCCGCTCCCAGCCGCTGTTTCATGGCATCGAAGCGGCCGTTGCCGAAGAACACCTCGCGCAGGACGAGCACGCTCCAGGGATCGCCCAGGATGTCGAGGCCGCGGGCCATGCTGCAGGTCCGTTGGGACCAGTCGGATCGAAGTGCCATGCGGCCACCCTAGCTGACTCTCTTAGAGAAAGCTAGGGTGGCCCGACGGAATGGCGCGGTCGCCGGGGTTGGCTGCCGGCGCAGCTAGTCGTCGGCGGCCAGGGAGGAAATCGCGGCGTCGAGGTCGGCGATCAGGTCCTCCACGTCCTCGATGCCGCACGAGAGCCGGATCAGGTTGACCGGGACCGCCAGTTCCGTGCCCTTGACCGAGGCGTGCGTCATTTCGGACGGGTAGTTCATGAGCGATTCGATCCCGCCCAGGGACTCCGCCAGGGTGAACACTGAGGTCGATTCGGCCACCTTGCGGGCCGCGGCCTCGCCGCCCTTGAACTGCACGGAGATCATGCCGCCGAACTTCTTCATCTGCTTTTTGGCCAGCTCGTGGCCGGGGTGGGTGGGCAGGCCCGGGTAGAGCACGGCCTCCACTTCGGGGCGCTCCAGCAGCCATTCGGCCACGGCCTGGGCGTTGTCGCTGTGCCGGTCCATGCGCACCCCGAGGGTCTTGAGCCCGCGGGTGGTGAGGAAAGCGTCCATCGGCCCGGACACGGCGCCGACGGCGAACTGCACGAAGCCGATCTTCTCGGCGAGGTCCGGGTCGTTGACCACGATCGCGCCGCCGACGACGTCGGAGTGCCCGCCGATGTACTTGGTGGTGGAATGCACCACCACGTCGGCGCCGAGGGCCAGCGGGGTCTGCAGGTACGGCGAGGCGAAGGTGTTGTCCACCACGAGGAGCGCGCCGGCGTCGTGCGCCACCTTCGCGAGCGCCTCGATGTCAGTGATCTTCATCATCGGGTTCGACGGCGTCTCCACCCACACCAGGCGGGTCTTGCCGCCACCGTCGGCCGCGCCGCCTGCTGCGACGGCGGCCGCGACGGCGTCGAGGTCGGACATGTCCACCGGGGTGTTGCCGATGCCCCACTCCCCCAGGACCCGGCTGATGAGCCGGTACGTGCCGCCGTAGGCATCGTTGCCGAGCACAATGTGGTCACCGGGGCGGGTGAGGGCGCGGATCATCGAGTCCTCGGCGGCCAGGCCGGAGCCAAAGGAGAAAGCGGCGCTCCCGCCTTCCAGGGCCGCCAGCTGCTCCTGCAGCGAGTCACGGGTGGGGTTGGTGCCCCGGCCGTATTCGTAACCGGCCCGCAGCCCGCCGATGCCGTCCTGGGCATAGGTCGAGGAGAAGTGCACGGGGGGCACCACCGCCCCGGTGCGGGGCTCAAACGCCTGGCCGGCGTGGATGGCGCGGGTGTTGAAACCCTGGTTTTTCGAGGACGGGTTTTCAGGCACAGACATGGGACTCCTTGAACTGGTCAGTTGCTGAGGTACGCGAGGAGGTCGTGGCGGGTCAGGATCCCTACCGGGGCGCCGACAAACGTCACCATGAGGGTGTCGGCGTCGGAGAGGAGTTCGCGGGCGGTCGAGATCGATTCGAGCGAGCCGATCACGGGAAGCCGGGCCTCCATGTGTTCGGAGATTTTGTCCGAGAGCTTGGCCTCGCCGCGGAAGAGCTTGGCCGTGAGGGTGCGTTCGTCCACGGCGCCCAGCACCTCGCCCATGACGACGGGCGGCTCCTGGGACAGGACGGGGATGTGCGAGACGCCGTACTCGTTCATGATGTTGATGACGTCGCGGACGGATTCGTTCGGGTGGATGTGGACGAGGTCCGGGAGTTCACCGGTCTTGGCCTTGAGGATCTCGCCAACCGATGCCTCGTCCCCGCCGGCCATGAAGCCGTAGGAGCGCATCCACTGGTCGTTGAAGATCTTGGCCAGGTAGCCGCGGCCGGAGTCCGGCAGGATGACCACGACGACGGCGTCGGCCGGGAGGTCCTTGGCGACTTCCATGGCGGCCACGACGGCCATGCCCGAGGACCCGCCCACCAGCAGGCCTTCCTCGCGAGCCAGCCGGCGCGTCATTGCGAAGGAGTCGGCGTCGCTGACGGCAATGACGTCGTCCGGGACCGACTTGTCGTAGTTGGCCGGCCACATGTCCTCGCCGACGCCCTCGACAAAGTACGGGCGTCCCGTGCCGCCGGAGTACACCGAGCCGGCGGGATCCGCGCCGATGATTTTCACGACGCCGCCCTCGGCCCCGGGGCGCCCGGCGGAGACTTCCTTGAGGTACCGGCCGGTGCCGGTGATCGTGCCGCCGGTCCCGGCGCCGATCACGCAGTGGGTGATGCGTCCGTCGGTGTCGTGCCAGATCTCGGGGCCCGTGGTCTCATAGTGGCTGGCCGGGGCGGCGGGGTTGGAGAACTGGTCCGGCTTGTAGGCGCCGGGGATTTCGGTGACGAGCCGGTCGGAGACGCCGTAGTAGCTTTGCGGGCTGTCCGGCGGGACGGCGGTGGGCGTGACCACCACTTCCGCGCCGTAGGCCTGGAGCACGGCCCGCTTGTCCTCACCGACCTTGTCCGGCACGACGAAGATGCAGCGGTAGCCCTTCTGCTGCGCCACAAGCGCCAAACCGACGCCGGTGTTGCCCGAGGTGGGCTCCACGATCGTGCCGCCGGGCAGGAGCTGGCCCGTTCGTTCGGCCTCCTCGATCATCTTGACCGCAATGCGGTCCTTGATCGAACCGCCGGGGTTCAGGTATTCGAGCTTCACCAGGACCGTGGCTGCGATGCCATCGGTCACGTGGTTGAGTTTGACGAGCGGCGTATGGCCAATGAGGTCCAGGACGGACGGGGCGTACTTCATAGGTACAAAGTTACCGTCTCCGGCGCGGCGGGCACGTCGGCGCGGCCACGGCGCTGCCACGGCACTGCCACTGCTCTGAAAGGTGCGAGGATATGGCGGTGAAGAGGATCGCCCGGCTGAAGAAGTTCAGGAGCTATGCGCTGCCCGCGGGCATGCTGCTGGCCGGGTGCGCGGCGCTGGTGTCCGGGCTCCTGCCGGTCCCCGCCTTCCAGGCGCTGGCAGCACGCACCGTGCCGATACTGGCGTTCGTGGTCGCGATGTCCCTTGTCACCGAACTGGTGGATGAGGCCGGGCTCTTCCGCGTCGTCACCGAGCGGCTGGCCTCCCTGGGCCGCGGCCGGGTCATCTTGCTGTGGTTCCTCGCCATCGCCCTCGCCACCGTTTCCACGGTGTTCCTGTCGCTGGATACGACGGCCGTGCTGGTGACTCCCGTCGTCGTGCTGCTGGCCATTCACGCCCGTATTCCGCCGCTGCCGTTCGCGCTGACCACCGTATGGCTGGCGAACACGGCCTCGCTGCTGCTGCCGGTCTCCAACCTGACCAACCTGCTCGCGCAGGAGCGGCTCAACCTCAGCCCCGCCGCGTTCGCTTCGCTCGTGTGGGCCCCGGCCCTGGTGGGCATCCTCGTGCCGCTGGTGCTCCTGTGGCTGGCGTTCCGGAAGGACCTGCGCGGCACCTACGGCCCCCAGCCCGTCCATAAGGTCCGGGACCGGGTGCTGCTGTACTCGGCGTCGGGGGTCATGGTGGTCCTGCTCCCGGCGCTTGTCTCCGGGGTTCCGGTGCAGATCCCGGCGCTCGCGGCGGCGGCGGCGCTGCTCCTGCTTTTCCTCTGGCGGCGGCGCTCCGTCCTGCGCTGGTCCATGATTCCCTGGCGCCCGCTGATGCTCACGTCCGGGCTGTTCATGGTGGTGGAGACCCTGCACGCCAACGGGCTCACCCAGTTCCTGACCGGGATCGCCGGCACGGGCGAGAGCCTGCCGGCGCTCCTGCAGCTCGCCGGCCTGGGCGCCGGGGCAGCCAACGCGGTCAACAACCTCCCCGCCTACCTGGCCCTGGAACCGGTGGGCGGCTCCCCGGCCCGGCTGGCGGCCCTGCTGATCGGCGTGAACCTGGGCCCGCTGGTGACCCCCTGGGCGTCCCTGGCCACGCTGCTGTGGCACGAGCGGCTCCGCTCCCTGAACGTGGAGATCCGCTGGGGAGGCTTCGCCCTCGCCGGCGTGGCCGCCGTCGTCCTCACCGTCCCGTTGGCGGTCGTGGCGCTGTGGCTCACCACCGGGATGCAGTGAGGTGGATGCACTGCGGGCCGGCGTGCCCGGCGCGTCAGGCGCCGATGTCATTCCCGGCGTTCGCTGCCCCGGCGCCGCCCTCACGCGGGGCGTTCTGCCAGAGGCCGACCACATTGCCCTCAGTGTCCCGGAAGTAGGCGGCCCAACCCATGGTGCCGATTGCCTCGCGCGGTAAGACGGTGCTGCCGCCCAGGGCATTGATCTTCTCCAACGCCGCGTCGATGTCGTCGACGTCCACCGTGACCACCGGGGATGTGAGGTCGCCTTCGCGGCGGAACATGCCACCGTTGATGGAACCCGGTACGGAGGGCATGCCGTTGGCATCCGTCGGCGTCGTCTTGATCATGGTGTAGCTCATCTCCGGCACCTGGCTTACCTCCCAGCCGAACGCCGAACTGTAGAACTCCCGTGCGCGGCCCTCGTCGTCTGCGGGGATTTCGAAATGTACCACTCCACCAGCCATCACACTCTCCTAAGAACAAGGATTCGGGGCCAAGAGGCGGGCGCGGACACACCACGCCACAGCCGGATTTTAGCCCCGGCAGCGCGGGAGGTTAAGGGCCCTACGGCCCCTGCGTCGTTGCCGCCGATGCCGCTGCTGTCAGCGGGCCGTGGGAACATGTTCGAATGAGCCTTGCAGACGCCCCCGCAGGCATTGCCGCCGCGGCGGACGCCTCATTGCGGTGGCACCCAGGCGGCCCGTTCGACTTGATGCAAACCATCGGCACGCTGCTGCGCGGCCACGGCGACCCGTCCATCCGCACCGCCCCGGACGGGATCTGGTTCGCGTTCACGACGCCCCGCGGTCCGGCCACGCTGCGCCTGGCAACGGCCGGGACGCGGGCTGACCCTGCCGTGGACGCGCAGGCCTGGGGTCCCGGAGCGGGGGACGCCGTCGATTCCGTCCCGCGCATGCTCGGGAGCGACGACGACTGGTCCGGCTTCGACGAGCCCGCATTCCACGCCACCCTCCCGCGCATGGTGGTTGAAGCCCGACGCCGGAACCTCGCGATCCGGCTGCCTGCAACCGGCAGGATGATCGATTCACTGGTGCCGACGATCCTGGAGCAGAAGGTCACCGTTATCGAGGCCCGCCGCGGATACCGCTATCTGATGTACCGCTTCGGGACGGCGGCGCCGGGCGCCGGCACCGTCGCGCCGGCCAATCTGCTGGTCCAGCCGACGGCCGCGCAGTGGCTGCACATCCCGTCCTGGGAATGGCACAAGGCCGGCGTGGGCCCGCAGCGGTCGGGAACCGTCATGCGGGCGCTGCGTTCGGCCGCCGCGCTGGAACGGCTCGCCGCCCTCCCCGCCGCGGAGGCGGCGGCCAAGCTGCAGACCCTGCCCGGAATCGGGGTCTGGACGGCGGCGGAGGTGGTGCAGCGCACGCACGGCTGCCCGGATTCGATCTCGGTCGGCGACTACCACCTTGCGGCCTACGTGGGCGCCGCCCTGACCGGCCGCCGGACAGACGACGCCGGCATGCTCAGGCTGCTGGCTCCATGGGCGGGGCACCGGCAGCGGGTGGTCCGGATGATCGGGCTCAGCGGCTTCCGGAAACCGACATTTGGCCCGCGCATGACCATCCAGGACCACCGCGGCCACTGACCTCAGGAGCAACGCCGGGCCGTCAGCCGCCGGTCTGGAGGCCCAGCCGGGCCGCGGCCTCCTGGCGCATGTCAACCTTGCGGATCTTGCCGGAGACGGTCATCGGGAAGCTCTCCCGGACATCCAGGTAGCGCGGGATCTTGTAATGTGCCAGCTTGCCGCGGCAGAACTCGGCCAGGCTGGCGGCGTCCATCGGCGCGGCCCCCGGCTTCAAAATGACGCAGGCCATCAGTTCCTCGCCGTACTTCGTGTCCGGGACACCGATCACCTGCACGTCCTGGATGTCCGGGTGGGTGTAGAGGAATTCCTCGATTTCGCGCGGATAGACGTTCTCGCCGCCGCGGATCACCATGTCCTTGATCCGCCCCTCGATCACGATGTACCCGTCCGCGTCCATCCGGGCGAGGTCCCCGGTGTGCATCCAGGCGTCGGCGTCGATCGCCTCGGCGGTCTTGTCAGGCTGGTTCCAGTACCCGCGCATCACCGCGTAGCCGCGCGTGCAGAGTTCGCCGATCCCGCCACGCTCCAGCACCTCTCCCGTGACCGGGTCCACGATCCGGCTCTCCAGGTTCGGCATGGTCCGGCCCACGGTCTCGGTGCGCTGGGCCATGGTGTCCACGCTCCGGGTCATCGTGGACACCGGCGAGGTCTCCGTCATGCCGTAGCAAATGGCGACGTCTTTCATGTTCATTTCCGTGATGACCCGGTTCATCACCTCGATGGGACACAGCGAGCCGGCCATGACGCCCGTGCGCAGTGTCGAAAGGTCGTAGGAGGCGAAGTCCGGCAAGGCGAGCTCGGCGATGAACATGGTCGGCACGCCGTACAGCGAGGTTCCGCCGAAGTCCTGCACAGCTTCCAGCGCCGCGGCCGGCGAGAATGATCGGCCGGGGATGATGGTGGCGGCCCCGTGGCTGAGCGCCGCAAGGTTCCCGATCACCATGCCGAAGCAGTGATAGAAGGGCACCGGGATCACCACGCGGTCGTGTTCCGTGTAGCCCAGCTGCTCGCCGATCGAAAAGCCGTTGTTAAGGATGTTGTGGTGCGTCAGTGTGGCGCCCTTCGGGAACCCCGTGGTGCCGGAGGTGTACTGCAGATTGACGGGGTCCTGCGCGTCCAGTGCCGCCATGCGCGCTTTCAGCTCGGAGTGTCCGACGTCGTCGGCCCGCTTGAGCAGCTCGGCATAGGTGCGCTCCGCCTCGGTGCCGGGTTCGCCGGCGGTCAGCCCGTCCAGGCCGGCGTCCGGGAGGAAGACCAGCTCGCGCAGGTCCGGGCACGCCGCCAGCGCCTGTCGCGCCATCGCTGTGTAGTCGCTGTTCCGGTCCGACGGCGCGCTGACCAGCATGCGCATGCCGTTCTGGGTGACCACAAACTCGAGCTCATGGCTGCGGTAGGCGGGGTTGACGTTGACCAGGATCGCCCCGACCTTCGCGGTGGCGTACTGCAGGATGGTCCACTCGGCGCAGTTGGGGCTCCAGATGCCGATCCGCTCGCCCTTCGCGACGCCCAGGGCGAGGAGCGCACGGGCCAGCCGGTCGACGTCGTCGTTCAACTTGGTGTAACTCCACCGCCGCGCCTCTTCTCCGGGTACCGCGGCCGCCTCGATCAGGGCATCGTGGTACGGAAACCGCGCCGCGATCCGTTCGAAGTTCGCGCCAATGGTTTCCTCGAGCAGCGGGACGTCAGTGTCCCCGGCTGTGTAAGCAAGCATGGTGTGACGCTACCAACAGTGCGGAGGCAAAAGAAGAGCAAAGCTTGGAAGTCCTATGAAATCTTGGGTCATGTTCCGGCGCCTGCGCGGCAGCCCGGTAGGGTGATTGCCATGAGTGAACCCGTTGACCTTCAGGCCATTTTCATCCCCAACGACGGCGAATTCTTCCGCGTGAAGCTCGCTCTGGACATCGCGATCGACGAGGTGGTCAACGAGCCCGGCTGCATCCGCTACGAGCTCACCGAGGCCAGCGAGGACAAGCTCGTCCTGACCGAACGGTGGGCCAGCCAGGCGGACCTGGACACGCACTCCAAGGGCACCGCCGTCCAGGACCTCAACGAATCCCTCAGCGCGCTGCTGGCCGAGCCGGTCAAGCTCGAAAGGCTCTAACCCACGCTTCCAACCACAACGCGGGGCCACTCCGCGCCCATCCCTGAGGGATGTTATGGGCGCGGAGTGGCCCCGCGTTGTTTTAAAGCCTGGGATTAAGCCGTGGAGGTTCAGGCCTCCGGGATCTGGGTGCCGTCCTGCTTGGCCGCAACTGCGGCGGCCTCGGCCTGGGACCGGGCCACGTGGGCGTGGACTTCTTCCATGTCCAGGGCCTTGACGGCGTCGACCACCTGCTCGAGCTGCTGCGCGTTCAGGGCGCCAGGCTGCGAGAACACCAGGACCTTTTCGCGGAAGGCCATCAGCGTGGGAATCGACGTGATGCCGGCCTCGGCGGCGAGCTGCTGCTCGGCTTCGGTGTCGACCTTGGAGAAGACAACATCGGGGTGCTTCTCGGAGATCGCCGAGTACGTGGGGCCGAACTGCTTGCACGGGCCGCACCATTCGGCCCAGAAATCGACGAGGACAATGTCGTTATCCTCGACTGTCGATGCGAACTGTTCACCTGTGATGTCTACGGTAGCCATGAGTCAACGGTACGGGAGCGGGCGCGGATTGTCCCCGGCATTTCGCTGTTGGCACATCCGGGCGGGGCTGCAGGCAGGTCACGCCCAGGCGTGCGGGGCCGGACGCCTGGCGCCGGGCAGGGCGTTGGTTTCGCGCCATTCGTGGATCCACCCGGGCAGCTCCAGATCCGACGGCGGGGCGCCGAACTCGCGGATGATCTCCTCCTGGCTGACGGGTTTGCCCTTGCTCAGAAGCCGGGTGGCGATATAGGCGCGCGCGTACACTTCGCCGTCCACCACCATCCGCTGTTCGAAGTAGATGGCTTTCGAGTCCAGGCCCATGATCCTGGACTCGATCGTGTACTGCTGCCAGAGCTGCAGCGAACGGCGGAACGCGATGGTCTCCCCCGCCGCGACCGGGGTCCAGCCCCGGCGGCGCATCTTCTTCCAGGTGCCGCTGCGGGCCATGAGATCGAAGCGCCCGAGGTCCATGAGTGAGAAGTACATGCCGTTGTTGACGTGCAGGGCGATGTCGATGTCCGTGGGCAGGACCCGCAGCGGCAGCGAGGAGTTGTCCCAGATGCTCAGCGGTGAGCGGCGTGAGGACGTGAACAGCAGCAGGAGAGTCCGGAACAGGAGATGCATGAGTCATATGTTACCCGCGGGTAACAAGTGTGCCAAGGGGTGGGTGCCGGAACCTAGCTGTGCGCCGACAGAACCGAGACGGTGGCCTTGGTGCCAACGCCGCGAATCGTCCAGCAGTTCCCGGTGCCGATCACGTCCAGCTCCTCCAGGTCCGCGTGGTGCAGGACCAGGGCAGTATTCTCATCCACGGCGACCGCGCGGTCCACAAGGCCTTTTGCCACCGCCCCAACGGCCCGGCCGAGGGTTCCCGCCTGGGCGGCGTGCACGTCGACGGCGAAAGGCACTAGGCCCAGCCCGTCGCGGATCTCCACTTCTTCCAGACCCTCCGACCAATCCGCCGGGCAGACCTCGGTGCCGCGGATCCGGTAGCCGCCCACGATCGCCCGCACCGGCGCCACCATCGCGCCGGCTGAGAATCCCATATACGGCACACCGTCGGAGACCAGTCTGCGGATGGGCTGCGCGGACGGCAGCAAGCCTTCCAGATAGCCCGGCGTCGGCCCGCCCCCGACGACGATGCCGTCGACGTCGTCGAACGCGGCAGGGTCCGCGCCCCGGTTGAAGCCGAGGAGGACCGGGACGACCTCGCAGGCTGTCCGGGACTGCAGCGGATCCACATAGGCAGGCAGGAAATATTCCGAGCTGCCCTCATGGTCAAAGAGAACCACAGCGACGCGCGGAACCCTGCCGGAGGCCCGGTGCCGGACTTCCCTGACGAAGCGGTCGAAGACGGCAGCTGTGGTTACGGTGTCCGGGCCGCCGCCAACAAGCAGGATGGTCATGGTTCAACGTACCCGGATCCACGGCAATCGCAATGAGCCCGGCGCGGGCGGCTCCGAGGACCTGTAGCGATTGACCGGCCCGGACTGCGAGGAACATAATCGGAATCGGTACTAGCTTCACCCCACGACTGCGCCGACCATGAGGCCGACGGCAGAGCATTCAACGGAAAGCGGTCGACACTATGAGTACTGCCCATCACCCTGTCACTGCGACCGGCTGGACCGGTTGGGTCCGTTTCGCCGGAGTCATTCTGATCATCAACGGCGTTTTCAGCGGCCTTCAAGGCCTCGTCGCGCTCACCGGACCCGACACCTATTATTTGTCGACCCCGGGAACCCTGTTCCTCTTCGATGCGAAGGGGTGGGGCTGGTGGAATGTCGCCCTCGGGGTGCTCTTGATCCTCACCGCCGTCGCGCTCTTCGCCGGCGCAACGTGGGCTCGAGTCGTTGGCGTCGTCGTTGCCGGCTTCAGTGCGGTCGTTCAACTGATGCTCATTCCGCAGCAGCCGTGGTGGTCCGTCATCGTCATCGCCATGGACGTGCTGATCATCTACGCGATCATCGCGCACGGCGAGGAACTGAAGGCCGAGCAGGCACCTCCGACAACCAATCCGTAGGGCACCGGCGCCATCAGCCTGCAGCAATCAGCTCCACTTCGTAGCCGTCCGCATTCACGAGGTAGGCGGCGAAGTGGGCGGGGCCGCCTGCGTGCGGATACTTGTCCGGAAATAATTCCGCCCAGCCGTGGCTCAGTCCCTCCGCCGCTATGGCGTCCACGTCGGCCCGGGTCCCCGCACTGAAGGCGAGGTGGTTCAGGCCCGGGGCTTTGCGGTCGTGCGCGGTTCCGGTCAGCGCCGGGGACTGCTCGACGACGATGTACGTCGGCCCGCGGCGCCAGCTGCATCCGTGGGCCCAGTCCTGGTAGGACTCGTAGCCCAGCCGGCCCAGCAGCCAGCCCCACTGGGCCCTGGCCCGCTGCAGGTCCGGCACCCAGAGTTCTACATGGTGCAGGGCACCAAAGTCCGCCGGTGCAATGGGAACTGGTGCATCGGGACCTGGTGCAACCGGACCTTGTGCAAACGGACCTGGTGCAACCGGAACATCAGCCATCAGAACAGTATCCGCTGGAACAGGATGTGGTCCTGCCAGGATCCGGCAATCCGAAGGTACTGGGCTGCCAGGCCGATCTCCTCAAAGCCGGCGCGCTTCAGGATCCGCTGGGACGCGGCGTTGTGCGGGAGGGTTGAGGCCTGCAGCCGGTGCAGCCCCAGTTCGTTGCGCGCGGTCTGGAGGGCGAACTCCACCGCGGCCGAGCCAATTCCCCGCCCCGTCAGGTCCTTGTCCACCCAGTAGCCGAGGTGGGCGCTGAGGAATGGCCCCCGGACAATCCCGCTGAGGTTGATCACCCCGATGATGCGGGAGCCTTCCACGAGGACCCAGGGCACGTCCGTTCCCGCGATGAACAACCCGAGCTTGGATTCAATGCTGGCGGCTTGTCCCTCTGCGGTGAAGAATTCCTCAAACCGCTGCGGTTCCCAGGGCGCCAGGTGCTCCCGGTTCCGCCGGTAGGCGTCGGCCAGGGGCCCGGCGTCGGACCTGCGCAGCACCCGCACGCACACGGTATCCGTCAAAGCGACGCTGTTCTCGGTCATCCGCAGACTCTAACGGTCATCCGGAACGGCTTCAATCAGCGTGCGCCAGTCACGGGAGTCTCGGTGGTGTGCTTGATGGGGTCCTCAGGCGCTGGGATCGTCGTCGTCTTCGTTCGGATCGGTGCCGCGAACGGTCACGCTCTGCACGCCGGGCACATCCAGGAGGTAGGGGACGAGTTCCCGCAGCGGAAGATGACCATGGAAGCGGATGTCCATAAGGACTATCGGCTTTTGTTCATCGCCCGCCTTATTGATGCTCAGGATCGACGAGCTGAACCCCATATTCGTG
This sequence comes from Arthrobacter sp. P1_D12, assembly GCF_056406175.1. NCBI lineage: Bacteria > Bacillati > Actinomycetota > Actinomycetes > Micrococcales > Micrococcaceae > Arthrobacter > Arthrobacter sp. P1_D12. The sequence continues at coordinate 121,484 of NZ_JBFUAR010000005.1, read as the reverse complement.
GCGATCTCCAACACCTGCCGCAGCACGCCCCGGTTGTCGGCATAGCCCAGGTGCAGGACCCGGTGGGCGTCGGGGGTCGGGATCTTCCTGATCACGGGAGAAACGACATACAACGTGATGAGGTGGAAAGCGGTCAGCGAAACAGCCAGGGACAGCATTCCGGCACCGCATGCCATGCCGACGGCGGCAGAAACCCAAATGCTGGCGGCCGTCGTCAGGCCGCGGACCACGTTCCGTCCCTTGAAAATCACCCCGGCACCGAGGAAGCCGATGCCGCTGACGATTTGGGCTGCAATACGGGACGGGTCCATGGTGGCCCCGGGGGCCAGCGCGGCGGCGAAGCCGTAGGCGGAGATCAGGGTGAACGTGCACGATCCAAGCCCGACCAGGACGTGGGTGCGGTAGCCAGCGACCTTTTGCCGGACCTGCCGCTCAGTGCCAATCAGGGAGCAGAGGATAAATGTCGCCAGCAGAAGCCCGATTTCCACCAGCGTGGTCGGGGTATATAGCCCGTATGCGTCCTGCATCCCGCCCTCCGACCCGGCCCGAGAGTGGCGTCCCGTCAGTGCCGGAATGCGCCAAGAACTCTCGAATCTGATATTACCGCTGCCCCCTATTGGCGAGTAGTGGCTGTTCTGGCCCGCTCACGGGGCCAGATCCCGGCGGCGCCAGCCGGCGTACCCCAGCGCGGCGAGCGCCGCGGCAGTCACCGTAAGTCCGAGCAACGGCCCGAAGGCGCCGGAATCCAGGGGCAGCAGCGGCGAGTGCCGGAACGGGGAGAGCTCCATCAGCCATTCCGGGGCGTTCCACAGCACGCCAAACTCACCAAGCGCGACGAAGAGCAGCAGCAGGGCCCAGACCGTCCCGGTGAGCCGGGGCGCCCAGCCGAACACCGCCAGCACCGCCGCGGTCATGACCCAGGCCGCGGGGATCTGGGCGGCAGCGGCCAGTGTGACGCGGCCGAGTTGGTTGGCATCGGCCAGGACGGTGGCTGCGCCGGCCCCGACCGACACTCCGGCCAGCAGCATAAGCACGGCGACGCCGGCCAGCGCCAGGGCGAAATGGCTGGTCGCCCACCGCGGCCGGGTGGTGGCGGTGCCCAGCAGTGCTTCGACGTGGCCGTCGGTCTCCTCGTCTCGGAGCCGGCTGGCCGCGGACAGTCCGTAGGCAGCGGCCAGCAGTCCCATGATGCTGATCTCCGCTGCAATGAAGGCATCCGTCATGGCCTGGGTTCCGCCCAGCATCATGATCAGGTCCTGCGCGTTGGGCGAACTCAACAAGTCCGTGACGTTGCCGGCCAGCGATCCGATCACCACGCCGAACACCACGAAGGCGACCGCCCAGGCCGCCAGCAGCCGGAACTGGAGCCGCACGGCGAGGTCCCCGACCCCGCGGAGCGAGCCGCGAGCCGGGCCGGGGCGCTCCTGGCGCAGGCCGGAGCCAAGGTCCCGACGGGCGCGGAGTGCCAGGGCCACGGGCACGAGTAAGGCGCACAGCGCCAGTGGCAGGGCGAGCACCCACCACTGGTCCCCGGCGAAGGCCCGGATCTGCTGGTTCCAGCCGATCGGCGAAAGCCAGGACAGGGCGGAGGGCCCCGGTTCGGCGAGGTCCCCCACCGCCCGCAGCGCATAGGTCACGGCAACGACGCCGAGGCTCATTCCCGTGGCCGCCCGCGCGCTGGCCGTCAGCTGGGCGGTGACCCCGGCCACGGCGCTGAATGCCATGCCGGTGGCGGCCCAGCCCAATCCGAACGCGATCGAGCCGGCGGCCGGAAGTCCGCCGGCGGCCAAAGAGACCGCCGTGACCAGCCCCAGGACAATGCTGGCCCCGAAGCTTATGGTGAGGGCGGCCGCGAGCGGCGCGTCGCGGCCCATGCGGCCGCCGCCCAGGAGCTCGAGCCGCCCGGACTCTTCGTCGCTGCGGGTATGGCGGACGGTGATGAACACCATCAGGACGGCGAGGATGGCAGCCATGAACGCCGTGTACTTGATCAGGGACAGGGCACCGAGGGACGTGGGGTCATAGACCCTGCCGAAGAGGGCCACGAGCGAGGCCGTGGCATTCAGGGCCGTCGCGGCCTCGACCCGGCTCCCCACATCGGGGTAGAGCTCGGCGCCGGCCACCGCGGTTGAATACGTTGTCGCGGCGAATCCGGCGATCCACGCCGGCAACAGCCATCGGTCGCGGCGGAGCCCGAGCCTGATCAGGACTCCGGTCCCCGCCAACGTTTCACGCATCGGCGGTGCGTCCGCTGCTCGACCCGGCCGCGGCCACGGGCACCGCCGCGCCGTAGTGGCGAAGGAAGAGATCCTCCAGAGTGGGCGGCTGGCTGGTCAGCGCGACGAGTCCCGCGTCGGTCAGCGCCCGCATGAGCGGGGCCAGGCCGGACGGTTCCACTTGGGCGCTGACGCGGTGGTTCGTGACGACGACGTCGTGGACGCCTGGCAGGGCATCCAAGCCCGCCGGTATCACCGCGACATCGGCAGTGACGGAGGTACGGGTCAGGTGCCTGAGTTCATCAAGCCGCCCCGTCTCCACCACCCGGCCTTCACGGATGATGCTCACGCGGTCCGAAAGTGCCTCGGCCTCGCTGAGGATATGGCTGCTGAGCAGAACCGTGCGGCCCTGGTTCCGCAGTTCCCGGATACAGCCGCGGAAGGCCTCCTCCATCAGGGGGTCCAATCCGCTGGTGGGCTCGTCCAGCAGGAACAGCTCAGCGTCGGTGGCCAGGGCAGCGACCAGGGCCACTTTCTGCCGGTTGCCTTTGGAATAGGCCCGGGACTTCTTGGTCGGATCGAGGTCGAAGAGCTCCAACAGCTGGGCCCGCCGGGCCAGGTCCTGGCCGCCCTGGAGCCGGCCGAGGAGGTCGATCACTTCTCCGCCGGTCAGGTTGGGCCACAACGCCACATCCCCGGGGACGTAGGCCAGGCGCCGGTGGAGGCTCGCGACGTCGCGCCACGGGTCAAGGCCCAGCACCCGGATGGAGCCGGCATTGGCACGAAGCATGCCCAGCAGCAGGCGAATCGTGGTCGATTTGCCGGAGCCGTTCGGTCCGAGGAAGCCGTGGACCTCGCCCGCCTCGACTGAAAAATCCAAACCGTTCAAGGCAACCACGGGCCCGAACCGCTTCACAACGCCGACCATCTCCAAGACATTCGCCATGGGGGACACGATACGCCCGGGACCGGCAATCCAGCCCCGGGCGAATGACCCCTTCGCCCGCGGGCGGCCTGTCGCCGTGCTGTCACTCCGGCACCGGGGGACGTAGCCTAGCGGGCATGGAAGACCTTTACGATCTTGAACGGTTCGTGGCGGCCCAGGACGCCGGCGGAACCTACGGGCACGCCCTGGCGGAGTTGCGGTCAGGCATGAAGAGGAGTCACTGGATGTGGTTCGTTTTCCCCCAGCTCGCGGGCCTGGGCCGCAGCGAAACCGCCCGGAAGTACGCCATCTCCTCCCTGGCCGAGGCCCGTGCTTACTGCCGGCATGGCGTCCTTGGCCCGCGGCTGCGGGAGGCTGCCGCCGCAGTGGCCGAACTTCAGGGGCGGTCCGCGGTGCAAATTTTCGGCGGTATCGACACCCGGAAGCTGCACTCCTCCATGACGCTGTTCCAGCGGGCCGCGCCCGGCGAACCCGTGTTTCGCGTCGTCCTGGACCGCTATTTCGATGGCCTGTCCGATCCCGTCACGGACCAGCTGCTGGGAGGCCAATTGCGGGAAGGCCAACGCGGCGGCCCGGACCCGGCGGACGATTAGCTGTCCGCGGCCAGCGCCGTGATCATCCGCTCCATGCGGGCGACGCCGGCAAAGCGGCCGGCAGTGGCCGCCGGATGCTGTTGGCTGCCACAGGCTGTCCACTAGCGGCCTGTACTCGCGGCCGTACTAACGGCCTGCCGCCCCTGCTTCGGCAGCGACGGCGGCCGCCTCGATGCGGGCCCGGTGCACGGCCCATTCCTCGGCGGTGCGCGGCGAAAGGTTCGGATCCCCCGGCCGCTGGCCTGCGCTGCCGTCGAGGAGTTCGCGCAGGATGTCGGCGTGTCCGAGGTGATGGGCGGTCTCCACGCACATGTGCACGAGGATCTGCTGCAGGGTCACGTGCTTGCGCTCGTCCGGCCACCAGGGCACCACACCGGGCGCGTCGATCGGGAGTTCATCGATGGTTGCATCGCTGTGGGCCGCCGAGAGCCGGTGCAGCTCGGTGACCTGCTCGCGCGTCTCGCCCGGGGCTACCCACATGTCCGCGTCCGGCTCCGCGTCGTCGGCAAACCACGCCAGCTTCAGCTCGCTGGGACGGCCAAAGACCTCGCCAAAGTAGCCGAGTTCGACGCTGGCCACGTGCTTGACCAGTCCCAGCAGGTTGGTTCCCGTGGGCGTGAGGGGCCGGCGCACGTCATACTCGCTGAGGCCTTCGAGCTTCCCGAGGAGGTCCTGCCGCCGGGTGCGCAGGTAGGTGTGCAAGATCGCCTTGTCGTCCATGACCCGCACTATACCGAATGCACGGGCGCTGCCTGGCGGAACTGCCTGGCAGAACAGAGTTTCATAAAACGTATGGAATAATTGGCGTCAGCGGGCCTCGGGGGGAGGCCCCGATCGACAGGACACCCAGGGTGAATCTCGATTCCGGTGCACATCGGGTCCGGCCCGCCGCCGCAGTTCTCCTGGCCGCGGTTCTCGCGGCGGCTCTCGCCTGTCTGTTGGCAGTCTGTTCTTCCGGCGCGGAGGCCCCGGGCGGAGTTCCGGCGGGCCGGCCTGCGGCGTCCGTCCCCGCAACGTCCCCGGCGTCCGGAGGCCTGCGGGGGACGACCGAAGTGAACGGGTTCCTCCTGCCGATGCGCTACGCGGCCGTCGACGGCGACACCTGGGAGGGCATCGCCGCCCACTTCCGGATGACTCCGGAGATCCTCAGGAGCTTCAACGAAGCGGAGTCCGTTGCCGCAGGAGAGATTATCGACCTCAGGGGCGTGGACGTGCCCCAGCTAGGGGCCGGCGGCAGCGTGACCGGGCAGGACGGGCAGGGACGGCTCCTGTACAGGGTGGGTGCCGGAGACACTCCCTCGGGCATCGCGAGCCGCTACGGCGTCCCGCTCTATGCCTTGCGGATAGCCAACCTGAACCTGTTGACCGGAGGCGAATGGATTCCGCCCGCCGGCACCACGGTAACCATTCCGAATCCCCAGGCCGACTGAGCCGGGCCTTTGAGACAGGCCTTGCACTGTGGAGCCGGGCCGTTGGGCCGTGGACAAAGAAAAAGCCTCCGGAACCTAGTGGTTCCGGAGGCTTTTCCAAGGGTGGCAGATGAGGGATTCGAACCCCCGTAGGCGTTGCCAGCTGATTTACAGTCAGCCCCCTTTGGCCGCTCGGGTAATCTGCCGAACTTCAAAAGAAGATCACTCGCGGTTTCCAGTCCCGGAACGCCTGTTTCCAGTTCGTTCCGCTTCCAGCACCCGCGGGCAAGACAACTTTACAGAACTTCCGTCGAAGAATCGAATCGGCGCCTCAGCAGATCAAAAAAGGGCCAAAAAAGGGCCAAAATCCGCGGAATTTCAGGCCTCGCCGAGAATCCGCCCCGCCAGCCTTGCCTCGAATCGTGCCGCCTGCTCGGCGGTGACCTGGTTCAGTTCGACGGCACGGGCCAGGTCCGTGTGGACCCCGTCCATGCGGACTGATGCGTCGGCGGCCGGGCTCAGGATGATGGACGCCGCCAGCGCGGCGGCGGCTACGGAGCTCGCCGTCGCGGCCAGGGTGCTGGCAGCGGCGGCGGTGGTGCGGTTGACGTAGCGGACGGCCTTTTGGTGCATGTTCTTGCCTTTCAGCAGCGGTTCCAACTCTTGCAACTCTGGCCAGCCCGGCTTCGTTCCCGCCGTGATTGAGCTATGAGCGGACTGTGAAACCCGGGACGCAAGGCCGGCCGCCACATCGGGGGCATCCGTACTAGTCTGGAATGCAGACATCCCGGCCTCACGCAGGCACCCGGCAACCATCAGGAGGAAAGTCATGGCAGGCGAATCCACGTTCGACGTCGTCAGCAAGGTAGACAAGCAGGAAGTCGCCAACGCGCTGAACCAGGCGCAGAAGGAAATTGCCCAGCGCTACGACTTCAAGGGCGTCGGCGCCGAGGTCGATTTCAGCGGCGAGAAGATCCTGATGAAGGCCAACTCCGAGGAGCGGGTGCTCGCTGTGCTCGATGTGCTGCAGTCCAAGCTCATCCGCCGCGGCATTTCGCTGAAGTCCCTCGACACCGGCGAGCCCTACGCCTCCGGCAAGGAATTCCGGCTCGAGGCCTCCATCAAGGAGGGCATCGCCCAGGACCTCGCCAAGAAGATCAACAAGCTGATCCGGGACGAGGCCCCCAAGTCCGTCAAGTCACAGATCCAGGGCGACGAGCTCCGGGTGACCTCGAAGTCCCGCGATGATCTCCAGGAGACCATGAACCTGCTGAAGGGCTTCGACGAGGCCGACCTGCAGTTCGTGAACTTCCGCAGCTAGCGGCCCGTCCGCGGCGCAAATTTCCGCACGACGCGCAAAAGGGCTGGCGACACTGGTATTCCGGGGTCGCCAGCCCTTTTGCGTGTCACGGAACTATTCGCGCGTCGCCAGACCCGCAACCTGCTTCAGCTGCGCGGCTGCCCGGCCATCCGCTCCAGCCGGCCGATCCGCTCGGCCATCGGCGGGTGAGTGGAGAACATCTTGGCCACGCCTCCGCCTTTGAACGGGTTGGCGATCATCATGTGCGAGGCGTTGACCAGCCGCTGGTCCTGCGGCAACGGCGCCAGCTGCACGCCCTGCTCGATCTTGCGCAGGGCGGAGGCGAGCGCCAGCGGATCTCCGGTCAGCGACGAGCCGTCCTCGTCGGCGTCGTACTCCCGTGTACGGGAGATGGCCATCTGGATCAGGGATGCGGCGAACGGGGCCAGCAGGGCCATGGCGATCGCGGCGAACGGGTTCGCATTGCGGCGGTCCCCGCCGCCGAACAGCAACATCATCTGCGCCACCGAAGTGATGACGCCGGCGACGGCGGCCGCCACCGACGCCGTCAGGATGTCCCGGTTGTAGACGTGCATCAGTTCATGCCCCAGGACGCCGCGCAGTTCGCGGGCGTCCAGCATCCGCATGATGCCCTCGGTGCAGCACACTGCCGCGTTCTGCGGGTTCCGGCCGGTGGCGAAGGCATTTGGCGCCATGGTGGGCGAGACGTAGATGCGCGGCATCGGCTGGTTGGCCCGGCCGGACAGCTCCCGGACGATCTGGTACAGCTGGGGCGCCTCGGCCTCCGTGACGGGATAGGCCTGCATGGCACGGATGGCGAGCTTGTCGCTGTTCCAGTACCCGTAGGCCGTGGTGCCGACCCCGATCAGGGCCATGATCCAGATCGGCGCCGCACTGCGGGTCCCCGCGGCGATGAACGCCCCCAGGCCCAGCAGGACCGCCCACAGCACTCCGAACAGCGCCGCGGTCTTCAGTCCGTTGTGATGCTTGTGCACTGGTCCTCCTGATACGTGTACTGCAAGCTGATGCCCTGTAATTCACTGACCTACCAAGGAAAACGAACCCCTATGGCACCGGGTTCCGCGCGTCGTACCGCAGGAATCCGCACTGCTGGCGGGCCAATATCCAGGCCACAGCGATGCACAACATGCCGCCGAGCAGCAGGACCCACCCCTCGTTCAAAAGTTTAGTCGCGCCGCCGGCCAGCATGTCCCCGATCCGGGGCCCGCCGGCGACCACCACCACAAAGACACCCTGCAGACGCCCGCGCAGATGGTCGGGGGTGGAGGCCTGCAGGATGGTGGTCCGGAAGACTGCGCTCACGGAATCCGCGATGCCGGCCAGCGCGCAGCACAGGGCGGCGGGCAGCAGCCACACGCCCACGCCGTCGTCGCCGGAATGCCCGGCCAGGACCACCACCAGGCCGAAGGCCGCCACCGAGCCGCCCCAGCCCATCACGGACCACACCACCGCGGCCCCCTGCCGGCGGACGCCGCCCAGCGGCCCCGAGAACAGGCCGGCCAGGAACGCCCCCACGGCCATCGAGGCCAACAGGATCCCCACCGTGGCCTCACCGCCACCGATCATCAACGCGCCGATGGCCGGCAGGAGCGCCCGGGGCTGGGCAAAGATCATGGCCACGAGATCGATCACGAACGTCATGCGGAGGTTGGGCCGGGTGCCAAGGAAACGGAACCCCTCCACCACGGAACGCAGCCCGGCCGGCCTGGCGTGCTCGCCCGGCGGCATGGAAGGCAGTTTCAGGAGGGCCCAGAACGCAAACGCAAAGCTGATGACGTCGATCGTGTACGTCCAGCCGAACCCCACCCATGCCACGAGCACGCCGGCCAGCAGCGGGCCGGCGGTCATGGTCAGCCCGAAAATCATCATGCTCAGGGCATTTGCGGCCGGCAGCAACTCCTTGCGCACCAGCACCGGGATGATGGCGCTGCGTGCCGGCTGGTTGATGGCCTGGGCACCGCTCTGCACCGCCACGAGCGCATAGAGCAGCCACACGTTGCCCACTTCCAGCCACGCCTGGAGGGCCAGCCCGGCGGTGGTCAGCCAGAGGACGGACGAGGCCAGCAGTGCCACGGTGCGGCGGTCATGGGCGTCGGCGATCGAGCCGCCCAGGAGGCCGCCAAAGACCAGCGGCACGAGGGCGAAGAGGCTCAGCAGGCCCACGTAGAGGCTGTCCTGGGTCAGCCGGTAGACCTCCAGGCTGACGGCCACCAAGGTCAGTTGGCTGCCCAGGGCGGAGACGGCGGACCCAAGCCACAGACGGCGGAAGGCCGGACTTTCACGCAACGGCGTGATGTCCGCCAGCAATTTCTCCACCGGGCAACTCTAGTGGCGAACCTGGACTGCCCTGTGACACGGCCGGACAATATTAGCCACGCCTTATTGTGAGGCAGTCATAATAAGTGCTTGAATGGGGGTATGACGGATTCCTCGGGCACCCACGACGCATGGGCAGCCGCCCTGCGTGCCCACGGCCGCCGGGTGACCAAGCAGCGCCTGGCCGTGCTGGCCGCCGTCGAACATCACCCGCATTCGCCGGCAGAGGCAATCCTTGCCGCCGCCCGGCAGGAATTGCCGGACCTGACCGCCCAGTCCGTCTACGTGGTCCTCGGGGACCTCACGGATCTGCACATGCTGCGCCGTTTTGAGCCCCCGCACTCCCCCGCGCTGTACGAGACGCGGGTCGGGGACAACCACCACCATGCCGTGTGCATCAGCTGCGGCCGGGTGGAGGACGTCGAATGCGCCGTGGGCCACGCGCCCTGCCTGACCCCGCACTGGAACGCGGACGCCAAGCCGATGACCATCCAGATCGCGGACGTGCTGTACCAGGGCATCTGCCAGGACTGCCAGCGCACCCAACAGCTTCCCTCCGAACGAAACTAAGAAACCCAACCCAAGGAGAACTATGACTGAGATCATCTCTGCGCCCGCCGTGTCCACGACACAGTCCGGGGCTCCCGTCACTTCCGACGCCCACTCCAAGTCCGTCGGCGCCGACGGCGCGATCATCCTGACAGATCACTACCTGATCGAGAAGCTCGCGCAGTTCAACCGCGAGCGCGTCCCGGAGCGCGTCGTGCACGCCAAGGGCGGCGGCGCCTTCGGTACCTTCAAGACCACAGAGGACGTCTCGAAGTACACCAAGGCCGCACTGTTCCAGCCCGGCGTTGAGACGGATATGCTCATCCGCTTCTCCTCCGTTGCCGGCGAGGCAGGCTCCCCCGACACCTGGCGCGACCCCCGCGGTTTCGCCGTGAAGTTCTACACCACCGAGGGCAACTACGACCTCGTCGGCAACAACACTCCGGTGTTCTTCATCCGCGACGGGATCAAGTTCCCGGACTTCATCCACTCCCAGAAGCGCCTCCCCGGCACCCACCTGCGCGACGCCGACATGCAGTGGGACTTCTGGACCCTCTCCCCCGAGTCCGCCCACCAGGTCACCTGGCTCATGGGTGACCGCGGCCTGCCGGCCTCCTGGCGTGAAATGCAGGGCTACGGCTCGCACACCTACCAGTGGATCAACGCCGAGGGCGAGCGGTTCTGGGTCAAGTACCACTTCAAGTCCAACCAGGGCGTCAAGTCCATGACCGGGGACGAGGCCGAGGCCCTTGCCGGCGCCGACGGCGACTTCTACATCCGCGACCTCCAGGAAAACATTGCCGCCGGCAACTTCCCCTCCTGGGACCTCCACGTCCAGGTCATGCCGTACGAGGACGCCAAGACGTACCGCTTCAACCCCTTCGACCTCACCAAGGTGTGGCCGCACGCGGACTACCCGCTGGTCAAGGTCGGCACCATGGAGCTGAACAAGAACCCGGAGAACTACTTCGCGCAGATCGAGCAGGCCACCTTCGCGCCGTCGAACTTCGTGCCGGGCATCGCCGCCTCCCCGGACAAGATGCTGCAGGCCCGCATCTTCTCCTACGCGGACGCGCACCGCTACCGCGTCGGCACCAACCACGCCCAGCTCCCGGTAAACCTGCCCAAGAGCCAGGTCAACAACTACAGCCAGGACGGCGCCGGGCGTTACCACTTCAACGCCCCGTCCGTTCCGGTGTACGCACCGAACTCCGTGGGCGGCCCGGCTGCCGTTGAGCCCGGCGTTGCGGGCGGCGGCTGGGAGAACGACGGCGAGCTCACGCTCTCCGCGCACTCCCTGCACGCCGAGGACGGCGACTTCGGCCAGGCCGGCACGCTGTACCGCGAGGTGTACAACGACGGCGAGAAGGCCCGCCTGCTGGAGACCGTCACCGGCGCCGTCAGCGGCGTCAAGAACGCCAGCATCAAGGAACGCGCCATCGCGTACTGGACCAACGTCGACGCCGAATTCGGCGCCAAGCTGCGCGCCAACCTCGGTGCCGGCCAGGTTGAGTCCGACGCCGAGGCCGCCAACAAGGTCTGATAGTTGCGTCGAAGGTTGCCTGGTTGCCGGCCTTGACGGCCGCCTGGGCGGCCGGTGACCGGCATTCGGTGACAGCTGGAGCCAACAGAACGCCCCGCCACGGACTCCCGTGGCGGGGCGTTTTACGGTTATCCACATGGGTGCGCGTGCCCCTCGCCACCGCGTGCCGCGGCTCCGTAGGATTTGGGCATGACCGCTTTCGCTGGCACTCCATTCGCAGGCATTCCAAGTGACGCCTTCCGGTTCTACGCCGATCTTGAACAGAACAACAACCGGGACTGGTGGCTCGAGCACAAGCCGGTCTACGAGGCCGCGGTGAAGGGGCCGCTGACCCAGCTGCTGGCCGAGCTGGAGCCACGCTTCGGACCGGCCAGGCTCTTTCGCCCCAACCGGGATGTCCGGTTCTCGCCGGACAAGTCACCCTATAAGACCGCGCAGGGGGCCTTCGCGGCGGTGGACGAAGGTGTGGGCTTCTATATCCAGCTCAGCGCCGACGGCCTCCTTATCGGCGGCGGCTGCCACACCCACACTCCGGCCCAGCTGGCACGCTTTCGCGGTGCCGTGGACGATCCCGCCAGCGGCGATGCCCTGCAGGCGATCGTGCGGAAGGTCGAGGCGGCAGGGTTCGCGGTGGAGGGCGAACGGCTAAAGACCGTGCCGCGGGGCTTCGACAAGGACCATCCCCGGGCGGAGCTGCTCAAGCACAAATCCCTCACGGCCGGCGTCAACGTGGGCCAGCCCGGCTGGCTTGCCGGTCCCGGGGCGGTCGAGGAAGTGGCACAGCACTGGGAGCAACTGCGCCCCCTCGTGGAGTGGGAGGGCCGCTACGCTGCTCCCTGAGGTTCTGCTCAGATGTGCTGGCCGTCGGTAGCGAGGCGCCTGTCGAGGTTGTTGAAGAAGACCAGCATCATCAGCTCAAAGGCCTTGGTGGCTTCCTCTGGCTGGTTGTTGACGACGAAATCGAACTGCAGCCCGTAGAACGCGGCCGTGAACAGGCGGGCGTCGGTGTCGGCGAATTCCGGCTGGATGCCCTGGATGACCAGCCAGTCCCGGGCCTTCTCGTGCAGCATCCGGAAGTGCTCCTGCGCTGTGCCGCGCGGCACCGCCGCCACAATGTCCTGCGCCGTGGCCTCAAATTCAAGCCGGGCCAGGTGCCGGTTGCGCTGCGCCATGGTCCACTGCCAGGACTCAAGCAGGAAGGCCCGCCACGCGTCCCGGTCGATGTCCCTGACGTCGGTGGCGCGGATGCTGTCCAGCCGGGATTCGATGCCGCGGATGATCTCGTTGATCAGCTGTTCGCGGTGCCCGAAGTGGTAGACCAGGACGTAGCTGCTGACACCCAGCCCGTCGGCCAGGCCGCGAAACGTCAGCTCCGCCAGGGTCTTGTCCATGAGGTAGTCGAGAATTGCCGACAGCAGCTCTGATTTGCGTTCCGGTCTTGCTGGGCGGGCCATGTGTCCATCTTAGGGAGCACCGCCCTGACGGAGCGGCGCCCCAACGCCGAAGTCGCCGGAGCCGTGCGGTTACGCCGGAAATTTCCAGCGAATTCGCACGGCTCCGGCGACCTCGATGCGGCGGGGCCGATCGCTCCCTTCTCAGGAGCGGGTGAGCGCGTCCTCGTTGTCCTCCGCGGGCGCTCCCGCCACGCTGGCCGGGCCGTTCACCGAGGCGCGGGCCTCCGCGAACTTTTCGTTCAGCCGGGAGTGGCGCTGGCCGTAGGCGAAGTAGATCGCAATACCGATCACGAGCCAGATGGCGAAGAAGATCCAGGTTTCCACGGCCAGGTTCGTCATGAGATACAGGCACAGGACCGCAGAGACGACCGGGAGCACCTTGCCGAACGGGACACGGAAGGCCGGCTTCAGGTCCGGGCGCTTCTTGCGCAGCACCAGGATGCCAAGGCTCACCATCACGAAGGCGGACAGGGTCCCGATGTTGATCATTTCCTCGAGCAGGTCCACGTTGGTCAGGCCGGCGACGAGCGCCACTCCGGCGCCGCAGATGATCTGCAGGCGGGCCGGCGTCCCCCGCACCGAGCTGGTCTTGGACAGGGAGCGCGGAAGCAGGCCGTCGCGGCTCATCGCGAGCACCACGCGCGAGAGGCCCATGAGCAGCACCATGATCACGGTGGTCAGGCCCACGAGGGAGCCAAAGGCAATGACCTTGGCGGCGTCGGTATTGCCGACCGCTTCGAAGGCGGTGGTGAGCGTCGGGTTCTTGGCCTCGGCCAGCTGGGTGTAGGACACCATGCCGGTCAACGCCAGCGACACCAGGATGTACAGCACGGTAACGATTGCCAGGCCGCCGAAGATGCCGCGGGGCAGCGTCTTCTGCGGGTTCTTGACCTCTTCGGCCGAGGTGGCGACGACGTCGAAGCCGATGAAGGCGAAGAAGACCAGGGCGGCGCCGGCGAAGATCCCGAGGGTTCCGTACTGGGCCGGGGCGGCGCCAGTCAGGAAGCCGAAGAACGACTGTTTGAGGACATCCGCGGTTCCGGTGCCTCCGGTCGGCTCGGAGGCCGGGACGAACGGGGCGTAGTTCTCGAACTTCACGTATGTGAAGCCGACGACGATCACGAAGAGGACCACCGCGATCTTGATGAGCGTGAAGATGTTGCCGACGCGGGCGGAGAGCTTGGTCCCGAGGACCAGCAGCACGGTGAAGATGGCAACGATCAGGAAGGCGCCCCAGTAGAGGTCGACGCCGCCCAGCGAGATCGACGGCGGAATGTCCACGCCCATGAGCGCAAAGACTTTGCTGAGGTAGATGCCCCAGTACTTCGCGATCACGGCGCCGGCCGTGAAGAGTTCGAGGATCAGGTTCCAGCCGATGATCCACGCCAGGATCTCACCCATGGTCGCGTAGGTGAAGACGTAGGCGGAGCCTGCCACCGGGATGGCCGTGGCGAACTCGGCGTAGCACATGATGGCGAGCGCGCAGGTGACGGCGGCGATCGCGAAGGAAATGGTGACGGCAGGGCCGGCAAAGTTCGCGGCGGCCTTGGCGCCGACCGAGAAGATCCCGGCGCCCACGGCAACCGCGACCCCCATGATCATGAGGTCCCACGTGCTTAGCGTGCGCTTCAGCTTGCGTCCGGGTTCATCGGCGTCGGACATGGACTGCTCGATGGATTTGGTCCGGAAAAGGTTCATTAGGCCCCCCCCCCCCCCCCCCCCCGGGGGCGGGTCAGACGGGCCAGTTTTCCATCAGCGTCGAGCGGATGAGGAACCGTTTGCCTTCCGGCGCTTCCACCGAGAAGCCGCTCCCCCGGCCGGGGACGACGTCGACGGTCAGGTGCGTGTGGCTCCAGTAGTTGAACTGTTCACGCGACATCCAGAATTCCAGCGGCTGGGGCTGCAATCCGTCGGAGATGTCGAACAGGCCCAACAGGACGTCGGAGTCGCCGGTCAGGAATTCCCCCGCCGGATAGCACATGGGTGAGGATCCGTCGCAGCAGCCGCCCGACTGGTGGAACATCAAAGGCCCGTGCTGCGTCCAGAGCTTGCGGAGCAGGTCCACGGACTCCGGCATGAGCGCCACCCGGGAGAATTCCTCCCCGGGGCGGGTCACGCCCCCCCCCCCCCCCCCCCCCCCCCCCCCCCCCCCCCCCCCCCGGGTCAATGCGGCTTAGAAGAAGCCGAGCTTGTTTTCGTTGTAGCTGACCAGGAGGTTCTTGGTCTGCTGGTAGTGGTCCAGCATCATCGAGTGGTTCTCGCGGCCGATGCCGGAGGACTTGTACCCGCCGAACGCGGCACCGGCCGGGTAGGCGTGGTAGTTGTTGACCCACACACGGCCGGCCTGGATCTCACGGCCGGCGCGGTAGGCGACGTTGCCGTTGCGGGACCAGACGCCGGCGCCGAGGCCGTAGAGGGTGTCGTTGGCGATGCCCATGGCATCGTTGTAGTCGCTGAAGCGGGTTACGGACACCACCGGGCCGAAGATTTCCTCCTGGAAGATCCGCATCTTGTTGTGGCCTTCGAAGATGGTCGGCTGGACGTAGTAGCCGCCGGCCAGATCTCCGGGCATTTCGGCCCGGCCACCGCCTGTGAGCACCTTGGCGCCCTCCTGCTTTCCGATGTCGATGTAGGACAGGATCTTTTCCAGCTGGTCGTTGGAGGCCTGGGCGCCGAGCTGGGTTTCGGTGTCCAGCGGGTTGCCCTGGATGATTTTCTCCACCCGGGCCACGGCGTCGGCCATGAAGGAATCGTAGATGTCTTCCTGGACCAGGGCGCGGGACGGGCAGGTGCAGACTTCACCCTGGTTGAAGGCAAAGAGCGTGAAGCCCTCCTGGGCTTTGTCGTAGAACGCGTCATTGGTGTCCGCGACGTCGTTGAAGAAGATGTTCGGGCTCTTGCCGCCGAGCTCCAGCGTGACCGGGATCAGGTTCTGGCTGGCGTACTGGCTGATCAGCCGTCCGGTGGAGGTTTCCCCGGTGAAGGCGATCTTGCGGATACGGGGGCTGGAGGCCAGCGGCTTGCCGGCCTCGACGCCGAAGCCGTTGACCACATTGAGGACACCGGCCGGCAGCAGGTCGCCGATCAGTTCCATCAGCACCAGGATCGAGGACGGTGTCTGCTCGGCCGGCTTCAGGACGACGGCGTTGCCGGCTGCGAGGGCCGGGGCGAGCTTCCAGACGGCCATCAGGATCGGGAAGTTCCACGGGATGATCTGGCCGACGACGCCGAGCGGCTCATGGTAGTGGTAGGCCGTGGTGTCGTCGTCGAGCTGGGACAGTCGTCCCTCCTGCGCGCGCACGGCGGAGGCGAAGTAGCGGAAGTGGTCCGCAGCGAGCGGAATGTCGGCGTTGAGGGTTTCGCGGATCGGCTTGCCGTTGTCCCAGGATTCGGCGACGGCGAGCATCTCGGTGTTCTCATCGATCCGGTCGGCGATCTTGTTCAGGATCGCGGCACGCTCGGCCACGGAGGTCTTGCCCCAGGACGGTGCGATCTTGTGGGCCGCGTCCAGCGCCAGCTCGATGTCCTCGGCGGTGCCGCGGGCCACCTCGCAGAAGACCTTGCCGGTGACGGGGGTGATGTTCTCGAAGTACTGGCCCTTGACCGGGGCAACCCATTCGCCGCCGATCCAGTTCTCGTAGCGGTCCTTGAAGGTGACCTTCGAGCCCTCGGTACCGGGCTGGGCGTAGACAGTCATTGCTAGCTCCTTTGCTGTGCAAAATTTGTGGCGGCCAGTTTCTGGCGCTCACCGTTGCCTACAGCGTAGAAGCCGGAAGGTTGCAGTCAGGTTGCAAGCAAGTGATCCGGGTCACTTTCCCGGGAAAGGCCGGTCAGGCGCTCAGTTCCCGGTCCAGCCGTTCGAGATCTGCGACGACGGCGGCGCGCTTGGGCGAGCGGGGCGGCAGCAGCTTCAGTGCGGCGGACCGGACCTCGACGTCGTCCCTTGCCTCGGGCAGCTCGGCGTACTTCAGGAGCGATTCCGCGCTGCCGTCCGTCAGCACGGCCTCGCGCAGCAGGGAAGAGACCCGGCTCCGCAGCTCGGCGATGCCGGGCGCCTCGGAGCGGGGCAGCACGGCGCCGCGGTAAATTTCCAGCGCTATCCGGTGGGCACCGCGCTGCAGGCAGTTGAGGACCTGGGCGGAGTCCGGCAACAGGTCCATTGGTAGCCGGTAGGGCCGAGAGTCCGGGACCGCGTCCGGGTTGAGCTGATGCAGGACCTTGCGCAGGCGCACCATCTCGGCCCGCAGCGTCATGGTGGAGGCATCCCCGGGGTAGAGCAGGGTGCAGAGCTCCTCCGCGTTCAGCCCTTCAGGGTGGGTGCTGAGCAGGGCCAGGATTTCGCTGTGCCGGGCGGACAGGGCCACGGTGCGGCCGTCGATGCTGAGCAGCGCCTGGTCCCGGCCGAGCAGCTGGAGGCTGTTGCGGTAGAGGCTGTTGGCGCCCGGGTCCCCGGACGTTTTCGGCGCCGGGCTCCGCCGCCGGGACGCCGGGGACTGCCCGGCTGCGGCCAGCTGCAGCCGTTCCACCCGCAGATGCGCCTGGGCGGCGGCCACTGTCGCTTCGACGAGGGACAACGTATGCGCGGCGACGGCCGATTCCGTGCCGGTGATGTCCACGACTCCCAGCAGGGCGCCGGAATCAGGATCGTGGAACGGCACGGCCGTGCAGCTCCACGGGTGGACGGAGCGCTTGTAGTGTTCGGCGCCGGAGATCTGAATGCCGCGGCCGAGGGCCAGCGCCGTACCCGGGGCGCTCGTGCCAACGGTTGCCTCGGACCAGTCGGCTCCCGGGACGAACATCATCCCTTCGGCCCGGCGCCGCATGGCGGCGTCGCCTTCGACCCAGAGCAGCCGGCCCACCTCGTCCCCCACGGCCACCAGAATGCCGCTGTCGTGGCTGGGCAGGACCAGCAGCTTGTGGATCACGGGCATGATGGCGGCCAGGGGGTGCTGCCGCCGGTATGCTTCGAGTTCTTCGCGGTCCATGGCGAGCGGGGCTTCGGGGTTGTCCGGGTTGGCGTGCAGCTGGACGGAACGCTGCCACGATTCCTGAATCAGGGTGCTGATACCGGGCAACTGTAGGCCCTCGGAGAACGCCAGTCCACGGGAGTCCAGCTGCTCGTGGCCCGCACTGGCATATTGCTGGCGCAGCTGTGCGGTGACCCCGCCTGTTGGCGGTAACAGTGCTGCCGGATGGACCAGGTTCTTCATTGAACTCCCACTGGACGGGCTCGATGGCGTGCCGGAGGCAGCCACGTCCGGCCCAGTCTAATGGGCCTGCAGGCCACCCGCCAGAGACGCCGGGAACCGCCCCTGCTACCCGCGGGAAATCTCGATCATGTCCTCGCGCGGCACCACCTTGATGCGCTCCCGTTCGATGCCGTTGGCGGACTCCGCCGCGGACCACTCAGCGCCGAGGGCGAGCTCGTGGGCATCGAGCTTGATCCACCCTTCCCACGTGGTGTACTCGATGCCGCGCTCCTTGAGCAGGTCGATGATGGCCTGCGGGTCCGGGTTCTTCGCCGGCGGCAGCGTCAGCCGGTCCTCCAGCAGGAAGCCGATGGTCTCCAGTGCGTCGCCCTTGGTGTGGCCGATCAGCCCGACGGGGCCGCGCTTGATCCAGCCCGTGGCGTAGATTCCGGGCACGGGGTTGCCCTCGGCGTCGAGCACGCGGCCGCCTTCGTTCGGGACGACGCCGCGGCGGGCATCGTATTCCAGCTCATCCAGCGGCGAACCGTGGTAGCCGATCGCGCGGTAGACGGCCTGGACCGGGTAGTCGAGGAACTCACCGGTGCCCTTGACGTTCCCGGTGCCGTCCAGCTGCATGCGTTCGAACTTGATGCCGGCAACGTTGCCGGGGTTCGCGGCGTCGTCTGTTGTTCCATAGATTTCGACGGGGCTGTGCAGGAAGTGCAGGTGCAGCCGGCGCGAGGACGGTTCCTCGGCCTCGGCGTGCTCCTCGACGAGCCAGTTCGTGAGGGTGTTGACCATGGTCCGGATCTGGTTGTTGCTGCGAATGGCTTCGTCCGAGGCCTCGTCGAATTCGAAGTCCTCGGGATACAGGACGATGTCCACGTCCTTGGCGTGGCTGAGTTCGCGCAGCTCCAGCGGCGTGAACTTCACCTGGGCCGGGCCGCGGCGGCCAAACACGTGGACGTCGGTGACCGGCGAATCCTTGAGCGCCCGGTAGACGTTGTCCGGGATTTCGGTGACCAGGAGTTCATCGGCGTGCTTGACCAGCATGCGGGCCACGTCGAGGGCCACGTTGCCGTTGCCGATCACCGCAATCTCTTTGGCCTCCAGCGGCCAGTCCCGCGGCACGTCCGGGTGGCCGTCGTACCAGGAGACGAAGTCGGCCCCGCCGAAGGATCCCTCCAGGCCGATCCCGGGAATATCCAGGTCTGCGTCCTTGATGGCGCCGGTGGAGAAGATGACGGCGTCGTAGAACGCGCGGAAGTCATGCAGCGTCAGGTCCCGGCCATAGGTGACGTTGCCGAGGAACCGGATGTCGCCGCGGTCCAGGACCTTGTGGAGCGCGTTGACAATGCCCTTGATCCGCGGATGGTCGGGAGCCACCCCGTAGCGGATGAGGCCGTAGGGCGCCGGATAGGCCTCGAAGAGGTCGATGCTGACCTGGAAGTCGCCGTCCTTGACCTCATTGGATTTCGTCAGGATGTCCGCGGCGTAGACACCGGCCGGGCCCGCGCCAACAATCGCGACACGGAGGGGACGAGAGGATGTGGATTCGGCCGAGTTGGACACCGGGAGCCCTTCTGAGTCTTAGGGACAGCGCCAGTAGATACAGCGCACAGGCCCCTATTCTAAATGTGACCGGCCCGCTCGCGCTCCGATTGGCAGGAATAGGCGCCGCGCAGGTGGTGTTATTGGTTTTGTGCCTAAGCCCGAAGGATCTTTGTCCCCCGCCCCATTGACAGCGCCGGCCAGCCCGGCCGCTGGAGCAGGGCCGGTGCCGGCCCGGCCGGGCGGACCGGCACCGGTGGACAAGGACACGACGGCGGGAATCCTGTTCGGCATCGGCGCCTACGGGCTCTGGGGGCTGCTGCCCTTGTACTTCTACGTCCTGCATCCGGCCGGCGCGGTTGAAATCGTCGCCAACCGGGTGGTCTGGTCCCTCCTGTTCTGCGTCCTGCTCATCACCGTCACACGGTCCTGGCGGGTGCTGGCTGCTGCTTTCCGGGACCGCACTGTGGTTGGGCCGCTGTCCATCGCCGCTGCCCTGATCGCGGTGAACTGGTTGACGTACACCTACGGCGTGACCACCGGCCAGGCCGTCGAGGCCTCCCTGGGCTACTTCATCAACCCGCTGGTCTCCGTATTGCTGGGGGTCTTCGTCCTGAAGGAGAAGCTGCGGCCGCTGCAGTGGGCCGCGGTCGGCATCGGCTTCGTGGCCGTCGGCGTGCTGACGGTCTCCTACGGCAAGCTCCCCTGGATAGCACTGACACTCGCGCTGAGCTTTGGCCTGTACGGATTCGTCAAGAAGCGCGTGGGCCCGCGGGCGGAGGCGATCACAAGCCTCACCGTGGAGACGATCGTCCTGGCGCCCGTAGCTGCGGCCACCATGATCTTCCTCGCGGTCAGCGGGTCGGCAACTCTGGCCGCAAACGGTGCGGGACATTTCTGGCTGCTGGTGGCGTCAGGCGTCATCACCGCGGTGCCCCTGCTGTTCTTCGGCGCGTCCGCCCGCCGCTTGCCGATGACCACGATCGGCCTGCTGCAGTACTTCGCGCCCGTCCTGCAGTTCATCGTGGCGCTCGTCGTGTTCAAGGAAACCATGACACCGGACCGGTGGGCCGGCTTCGGCGTCGTCTGGCTGGCGCTGCTGGTACTGACCGTGGACATGCTGCACACGGCCCGGAAGAACTCCGTGACCCGGAAACGGGCCCGCGCCGCCGCCTAGCTCTACCGCCCCGGCGGGTTGGCGGCCTGCGCACCCCTGCCACTGTGCGTTAGTGTCATCATGAAGGGGACATGTCGGGGCGAAATTGAGGATTGCTGGTGCCACACGAGGATCGTGAAACTCAGGGCGGGCGCGACATCTCGTCCCTGGACTTCGACAGCAACGGCATCTTGCGCCTTCAGTGGGCCCGCGGTGTGGTGATTGATGCCCCCAACGCCCAGCTGGCCATGGACCGTGTCAATGAGTTGTGCGGCGGCCGGCCCACGCCGCTGCTGATCGACATGGCCACCACGGACTCCGTCAGCCGGGCCGCCCGGGCCGTGTTCGCCAAGCACTGCGACGCCTCGGCAATCGCACTCCTCGGCTCCTCCGCCGTGGACCGGGTCCTCGCCAACTTCTTCCTCGGCGTCAATTCCGCGCCGGTTCCGACACGCTTTTTCACCAACGGTGAAGAGGCGGTCCGCTGGCTGACCTCGCAGGGCCATGACGGGGCGTGATGATGACCGCCGCCTCGAGGAACTCGTGGACGGCATCGTGGTTCTGTCCTCGGGCGATCTGTCGAACCGGCTGCCGGTCTCACCGGCCCGGGACGGGATAGACGCAGTCACCACCGGCATCAACCTGCTGGCCGAAGAGCTCCAGAGCATGTACGAGGACCTGGAAGTCCGGGTCGCCGAGCGGACCGCGCTCCTGGAGGCGGCCAAAGCCGAACTCCGGCGCGTCATCAACACCGATGAGCTGACCGGCCTGGCCAGCCGCTCGCTGCTGCAGGAAAAAGTGGCCGCAGCCGTTGCCGGGGCCGGCAC
Source organism: Arthrobacter sp. P1_D12 (assembly GCF_056406175.1). Lineage (NCBI taxonomy): Bacteria > Bacillati > Actinomycetota > Actinomycetes > Micrococcales > Micrococcaceae > Arthrobacter > Arthrobacter sp. P1_D12. The sequence continues at coordinate 100,393 of NZ_JBFUAR010000005.1, read as the reverse complement.
GGGACGCCAGCCGGCCCTGATCCTGATGGACCTTGATTCCTTCCGGCTCATCAACGACAGCCTCGGCCACGCCGCCGGGGACGCCGTGCTGCGCGAGACGGCCCTGCGGCTTAGCGCCGCGGCCGGACCGGGCCACTTGATCGCACGCCTCAGCGGGGATGAATTCGCGGTGCTCGTCGCGGACCAGGACACGGAGTCCGTGCTGCGGACCGCGGCCCGGCTCGGCGAATCACTGAAGGACAGAATCGTTGCCGGCGGTGTGGCGGTCGCCCTCACGGCCGGCACCGGTGTCCGGCTCGGCGAACCGGGCCTGCGAAGCGAGGAACTCATCCGCGATGCCGACATCGCCATGCACGAGGCCAAGAAACGCGGCAGGGACACCCTCCTGGTGTTTTCCGCGGCCATGCACGAGGCCGCCAAGCAGCGGGTCCACCAGGTGGCGGAGCTGCGGACGGCACTGGCGACGGACCAGCTCGAGCTGGAGTACCAGCCCATCATGGACCTGCGCACCGGAGCGATCGCCGGCGCCGAGGCCCTGATCCGCTGGCGCCATCCCGCCTTGGGCCTGCTGGGGCCGGATACCTTCCTCGACGCCGCCGACGAGGCCGGGCTCACCGTGGAAATCGGCCACTGGGTGCTCCGGAACGCCATCGCACAAACCGGCCGCTGGAAGTCCGATCCGGGGCTTCCCGCGGACTTCAGCACGCACATCAACCTCTCCCCCGCGGACCTGCACCACGTCGATCTGGCACCCTACGTCGAAGGCCTGCTGACCCAGAACGGCGTCGAGCCCCGCCATATCTCGATCGAAATCACCGAAACCGCGATCATGCGCGGCGGCCCCGAAGTGGCCGCCACCATGCAGTCGCTCAATGACCTCGGCGTCCGGATCGAGATCGACGACTTCGGCACCGGCTATTCCTCCATCAGCTACCTGCGCACGCTCCCCGCCGCGCAGGCGAAGATCGATAAGTCCCTGCTCGACGGGCTGACCACGGACCGGCAGCAGGAAGCCTTCGTCGCGGCCATCCTGCAGCTCATCCATTCGGCCGGGCTGGGCGCCGTCGCCGAAGGCATCGAGGACAGGGAGCAAGCCAACCGGCTGCGGCAGCTGAACTGCGAGTTCGGCCAGGGGTATTTCTTCAGCCGCCCGCTCCCGGTGGCGGACATGACGGACCTGCTCGCGGACAGAGACGGCGCGGTCGCGTGAGCGGAACCGTGCCGGCGGGCAGACGCAAAACAGGAAAACGCAAACCAGGAAAACGCGTGCACTGGGTGGCAGATAGTGTCCGGCTCGCGGCCAGGGTTGCCGTGCTCTCCCTGCACCGTCCCAGCCGCCCGGACCGGCGCTGGGATGCCTTCTGGCGCGGCGTGTCCCAGGGATCGCTCCGGGAACCGGTCATCTGGGACGCCGCCCCGGGCGCCGGGAACGAAGAGATCCGGCACCACCTGCAGGTGATGGCCGGCGCGATGGACACCAGCCTTCCGGTGATCGATCTCGGCTGCGGGAACGGCACCATCACACGGCGGCTCACCGACATCTTCGCCTCGGTCCTCGGCGTCGACGTCTCACCCCAGGCCGTGGCAGCCGCGCATTCCGCACAGCCGCAGGTCGCGGGCCTCAGTTTCCGGAGCCTGGATGCCACGCAACCGGCCGCGGCGGCTGCGCTGGCGCGCGAACTCGGCGACGCCAACGTCTTTGTCCGCGGCGTGCTCCATGTCCTCAGCCGGCGTCGGCAGGCACACCTCGCAGGCTCCATCGAAGCGCTCCTGGGCACCCGGGGCAGGATCTACCTCGTCGAAACGAACGTCCCGGGCGGCGCCCTGAGCTACCTGCGGGAACTCGGCGCCACCGGCAAGCGGATCCCGGGACCGCTCCGCCAGGCCATTGCCTCGTTGCCGAAACCGGGCCACTTCGGTGCCGGGCAACGCTCCCGCGTGTTTCCCCCGGACCGCTGGACCCTCCTCGCGGAGGGCCCCACCGTCCTGAAGACGGTGCCGATGGAGGCCGGTGGACCGCCCGGCAGCATTCCCGCGTACTGGGCGGTCCTGGCCCCGGGGACTCAGACCTCCGGGAAGGCATCCACCCGCTGGTAATCGCGCGGGACCACCACCATCGGAACCGGAAGCGCCCGCAGCACCTTGAAAGCCGTGCTGCCAATGAACAGTTTGTGCTTCTCCGCCAGGCGGGAGGACCCGACGATCATGACCTCGCCGTCGTCCCATTCCAGGTCATCGATCGCTTCCTCGATCGTGCGGCCGTGGGCGACCTCCACACTGACGTGGTGGCCCTCCGGCAGACGGTGCGCGGCGGCAGCGAGGACGGTGTTGGCGTGGATGTGGGCGGCGTTGACGTTCTCCCCGCCGTCCCCCTCGACGTCCAGTTCCACGAGGGAAACCAGCCGAAGCGGCACGCCACGGCGCTCGGCGGATTCGATCGCGACGTCGATCGCCGCCTCCGCTCCGACGCGCTGGCCCACCGCGAGGGTCAGACGCGTGATGGCTTCGGTCTGGCGGTAGCCGCGCGGCGCCAGTGCCACCGGAACCGGGGCAGCGTGCAGCAGGGCGTTGGCCACGTTGCCCACGGTATGGCGCTTGAACAGGCCGCTGCTGGCGGCACCCACCACGATCAAGCCGGCCCTGAACTCGAGAGCGGCCTCGATGAGGCCGGCCGCGAACGATTCTGCCTGGCGGACATGGAAGTGCGCCTCCAGCCCCTCGGGGACCAGGTCCATTCCCTGGCGTTCCGCTGAGCGGATCTGCTGCTCCGCGGCGCTGACCTGGTTTCCTTCCGGATTCATCGCCACATAGGGCGTGTGCCGATCCACCACATAGACCAGGTCGAGATGCGCTCCCTGCGCGCGGGCCATGGCCGAGGCCAAGGCAACGGCGTCCGCACCACGTTCGGTGGGTGTATAGCCGACTACGTATCGCATGTATGAACCCCTTTTGGGTCTGGGGCAGATGCCAGCTGCGCCCCGGGGGTTCCGGGCGACGTCGGCCGGTCTGCGTTCCTGCAGTGGATAGGAACGACTCTAGTCCAGCCGCACGTCAAAAGGTGGTGACTTATTACCCTGACCAGCACAATCTTCCGGACCTACGCTGGAATGGTCGAGGGGAGCGCACCATGGACGCCATTCGCAACGGACGGACGCGGACGCGGACCGCGGGAGTGGGAACCCTGACGCTCCTGCTGGTCCTGACTGCCTGCACGCCGGCCCCGCAGCCCTCCGCCGGCAGCCAGCCGCCGTCGCAGTCCCCGACCGCCCCCGCCGGCCCGACCGCCAGCGCGTCGCCGTCGGCAACCGGGGATGCCGACGAAACGGCGCCGCCGCAACCAGGCGACAAGGTGATCTCCTCCACGGTCACCCACGACTGGTCCGTGCCGGGGCCGACCACCCCGTTCCACACGGACCACAAGAACCCTGTGCCGATCGCGCCCCCGCCGGCGGCACCGCTGCCGGCGCTGTCCGCCATCGGCGCGGGCCAGCACCCCTCCGACGCGCCGCCGTACGACCAGTTGAGCTTCCGCTTCACCGGTGGCTTCCCCAGCTACGACGTCGAAACGGTCCCCGAACTCGTCGACGACGGCAGCGGCCTGCCCATCCCGATGCCCGGCACGGGAACCCTCCTCGAGGTGACCTTCCGCGGGGCCCAGTCGCACACCCCGGACGGCACGGCCAGCACCGTGACCAGTGCGCCGCCGCCGGCAATCGGATACCAGGCGCTCACCAGCTACGCGCCGGCCGGGGACTTCGAGGGCGTGCTGAGCTACGGGATCGGCGTCGGCCGTCCGATGGGCACGATTCCGGAGACGAAGGTGCGGGTCACTGAGGTGGAGAAGATCGAGCAGGGCCAGCACCTGTACGTGGTGGCGATCCAGCTGGACGCGACGGCCTGGAAGTAGGACCGGACGCAGGGCCGGATGCAGGGCGAACAAAGCCTAGCCGGAAACAGCGGAGGAGCCACGGACCAGGTGTCCGCGGCTCCTCCGCTGTGTCGCCAGTTTTCGGGTAGGGCCGGCTCGCCGGGAAAGGATCGCCTTCCCGGCAGCTCACTGGGCCTTGGGCTAGGCGTTGGCCTTAATGGCCGCGGCCAGGACCCCGAGGCCGTCCAGCAGCAGCTCGTCGCTGATGACCAGCGGCGGCAGCAGCCGGATGACGTTGCCGTAGGTGCCGCAGGTGAGGATGATGACACCCTCCTTCAGGCAGGCTGCGGCGACGGCCTTGGTCAGCTCCGGGTGCGGCTCCTTGGAACCGGCCTGGACGAGTTCAATGGCCAGCATGGCGCCGCGGCCGCGGACGTCACCGATCACTGAACGGTCTCCAAGCTCAGCGGCGAGTTCGCGCAGCTTGCCGAGGGCGATCTCTTCAATGTGCTTGGCGCGGCCGTTGAGGTCGTACTGCTCCATCGAGCCGATCGACGCCAGCGCTGCTGCGCATGCCACCGGGTTGCCGCCGTAGGTGCCGCCGAGGCCGCCCGGGTGGACGGCGTCGAGGAGATCGGCGCGGCCCGTGATGGCGGAGAGCGGCATGCCGCCGGCGATGCCCTTGGCCATGGTGATGATGTCCGGGACAACACCTTCGTGGTTCACGGCGAACCATTCACCGGTGCGGCAGAAGCCGGACTGGACCTCATCGGCGATGAACACGATGCCTTTGTCCTTGGCCCAGTCCGCCAGCGCCGGCAGGAACCCGTCGGCGGGGACAATGAAGCCGCCTTCGCCCTGGATGGGTTCGATGATGATCGCGGCAACCTGCTCGCCGCCGATCTGCTTCTCGATCATGGTGATGGCGCGCTTGGCGGCCTCGGCACCGGTGATCTCCGGGTTTTCCTCGCGGAACGGGTAGCTCATCGGCATGCGGTAGACCTCGGGCGCGAACGGGCCGAAGTTGGTCTTGTACGGCATGGCCTTGGCGGTCAGTGCCATGGTCAGGTTGGTGCGGCCGTGGTAGGCGTGGTCGAATGCGACGACGGCGTCCCGGCCGGTGGCCAGGCGGGCCACCTTGACGGCGTTTTCGACCGCCTCGGCGCCGGAGTTGAACAGCACCGTGCGCTTTTCGTGGTCGCCCGGGGTGAGGCGGTTCAGCTGCTCGGCAACGGCGACATAGCCCTCGTACGGCGTGACCATGAAGCAAGTGTGGGTGAAGTGCTCCACGGCTTCCTTCACGGCGCCGACGACGGCGGGGTCCGAGGCGCCGACGCTCGTCACGGCGATGCCGGAGCCGAGGTCAATGAAGGAGTTGCCGTCGACGTCGTGGATGATGCCGCCGTCGGCGTCGGCCACGAAGACCGGGACGCTGGACGCGACGCCGGCCGCGACGACCGCCTTGCGGCGTTCGGTCAAGGCAACGGACTTGGGGCCCGGGAAGTCGGCCTGGACGCGGCGCTTCTGCTCGAGCCGGTAGGTGATGTCATGTGCGGTGGTGGTCATGGGAAGGCCTTCCTAAGCGTGCGGTTGAGGCGCGCGAGTTATGCGTCAGGTTGAGTTATGCGGATCCGCGTTTATGCGCCGGCGTTATGCGCCTGCGTTATGCGTCTGCGTTATGCGTCTGCGTTATGCGTCGAGCGCACTCATGACGTGCTTGATGCGGGTGTAGTCCTCCACGCCGTACATGGACAGGTCCTTGCCGTAGCCGGACTGCTTGAAGCCACCGTGCGGCATTTCGGCGGTGAGGAGAATGTGGGTGTTGATCCAGACGGCGCCGAAGTCGAGGTCGCGGCTCAGGCGCATGGCGGTTCCGTGGTTCGTCGTCCAGACGCTCGAGGCCAGGGCGTACTCCACGTCGTTGGCCAGTTCCACGGCCTCGTCCTCGGTGCTGAACTTCTGCACCGTGATGACCGGGCCGAACGTTTCCTTCTGGACGATGTCATCGGTCTGCTTGGCGCCGGTGACGATGGTGGGCTCGAAGAAGAAGCCTTTCTCGCCCGCACGGTGGCCGCCGGTCTCGATCTTGCAGTTCGCCGGCAGGTGCTCGACGACGGAGGTGACCGCATTGAAGTGGTTGACGTTGTTCAGCGGGCCGAAGTAGTTGTCTTCGTCGTTCTGCGAGCCGGTGTGCAGGGTCTTGGTGTGCTCCACCATGGCGGCAACGACGTCGTCGTGCACCGAATCCTGGACGAGGACGCGCGTAATGGCCGTGCAGTCCTGGCCGGCGTTGAAGAAGGCGAACTCGGCGATCGCCGCGGCGCTCTTCTTGATGTCGGCGTCGGCGAACACAATGGCCGGGGCCTTCCCGCCGAGTTCCAGGTGTGCGCGCTTGAGTCCCTTGGCGGCACCCGAGGCGACAGCGATGCCGGCGCGGACGGACCCGGTGATGGAGACCAGGCCGGGGACCTTGTGCTCGACCATCATGGCGCCGGTTTCGCCGGTGCCCAGGACAACGTTCAGGACGCCGGCCGGGAAGATCTCACCGGCGAGCCGGGCCAGCACCAGGGTGGATTCGGGGGTGGTGTCCGAGGGCTTGAGGACCACGGTGTTGCCGGCGGCCAGGGCGGGCCCGATCTTCCAGATGGCCATGAGGAACGGGTAGTTCCAAGGGGCCACCTGCGCAACGACGCCGATCGGCTCGCGCCGCACGTAGGAGGTGTGGCCTTCGAAGTACTCGCCGGCGGACTTGCCTTCCATGATGCGGGCGGCGCCCGCGAAGAAGCGCAGCTGGTCGGCGCCCGCGGCCACTTCCTCGGAGGCGATCAGGGAGCGGACCTGGCCGGTGTTGCGGTGCTGGGCCTCCACGAGCTCGTCACTGTTGGCCTCGACGGCATCCGCGAGCTTGAGCAGCATGAGCTGCCGCTGCCCGGGCGTGGTGTGCTTCCAGGTCTTGAACGCGTTCTTGGCTGCCGTCATGGCGGCGTCGACGTCGGCCTGCACCGAGATCGGCGCCTGCGCCACCACGTCACCGTTGGTGGGGTTCACGATGGGCAGCAATCCTGTGCCGGCGGGGGTGACGAACTCGCCGTTGATGAAGTTCTGCAAGGTTTGAACCACGGTGTACAACCTCTTTCTACTGCCAATGACGGATGTGTGACTGGTCACGAGCCTATGCCAGCAGGCCAAGGCAGGGAATAGGCACCTGCACACCATCCCCGCAGAACTTTAGTGCGCTTGACCAGCACCCGGCTATCCTGAATCCATGGCCATTTCACTCGCAGCCCTACTGGGAGTTCCGTCCCTGCATCTCACCAAGGCCGGACTCGCCGAAACCACCTGGCACCAGGACATTCTTTGGGTGGCCGTCACCGAACAGGAGGATCCGCAGCGGTTCCTCAACGGCGGCGAACTGATCCTGACGACCGGGATGCGGCTCAAGAGTGCCGCGGAGCAGCGCCGGTTCGTGCGTCAGGTCCAGCGGGCAGGCGCGGTGGGCATCGGGTTCGGGGTGGGCCTGACGCACGACGCCGTTCCGCCGGCCCTGATCGCCGAAGCCAACCGGTGGGGGCTGCCGGTGGTGGAAGTGCCCTACGAGACACCGTTCATCGCGATCGGAAAGCTCGTGGCCGACGCCCAGTCCGCGGACCACCTGGTCAAGCTTGAGCGGCTCATCGCCGGGCACCAGATCCTGGCCCGCGCCCTGCTGACCGGCGGCGGCCTCGCCGAGCTCCTGAAACACCTGGGGTCGATGCTGCGCACCGAGATCGTCCTGACCCAGTTCACCGCCCAGCTGTACAACAGCGTTGCCGGCCACCCGGCGCCCAAGGCCGAGGGCTGGGCGTCCTATCCCATCCCCACAGGACGCCGCGACGCCTGCACCCTGTGGGTGAAGCAGCCGTTCGAGGACACGGGCATCGTGGGCTACGCCCAAAACCTGATCAGCGTTGAGCTCAACAACATGGTCAAGCAACGGCAGGCGCAGCGGGCGCTGGCGGGCCAGGTCCTCGACGACGTTATCCACGGGACGCTGGAGGCGTCCGAAGCCACCCGGCGCCTGGCCGGCGTCGGCATTAACAGCACCCGCAAGAACGTGGTCCTGCTCGCCGAATCGGCCGCCCACCAGAAACAGCTGGGAAGCTCGTCGCTGCCCCAGCCGCTGGCTGCGGCGGTCGGCTCCGTCGTCGGGAAGGACCTCGTGGTGGTGGTGGCCGACGACGGCAGCGGCGCGAGCGCCCTTGCCCGCAGCCTCAGCGACCACCTCGCCGAGGCCGGGATCCATGCCACGATCGGCATAGGCGGGGCGTACACCAAGCCCAACGGCCTGCGCTGGAGCTATTTCGAGGCCCGCGACGCGGCCAGCCACGGGCTGCCGGTCAACGAGCCCGAGCGGCTGAGCCTGACCTCGCTGCTGCTGGCCAGCGAGGACGTTCCGCTGGCGGACATGGCCAGCGAATCACTGAACCCGCTGCGGGCCTTCGACGCGGCGCACGGCGCCGAACTCATGGCCACGCTGGAAAGCTACCTCGGCAACAACGGTTCGGTGGCGGCCGTCGCCGAGGAACTGACGCTGCACCGCAATACTGTCCGCTACCGGCTGGCGCAGATCACCGAACTCACCGGATACGACCCCGCGCAGACAGCGGACCGGGTGCAGCTCTGGCTCGCGCTCGCGGTGCAGCGGCTCAGCGCCCGGCACCCGCGCTGACCGGCACCCGCGCTGACCCGCAGCCCCGCAGCCGACCACCGCCGCACACCAGCCGCAACTCAAGCAACGCGGGGTCACTTGCAGAGATATTCGCCACTAAAGGCTGAGTCACAAACATCAAACGTCTAACCTTTAGCTATGGCTAGCAGCACGGCGGTTTCCGCACTTTCCCAGACAGCTCCACCCGGCGCGGTCCGCCCGCGGGGCGTGATCGTGGCCGGCGTCGTGGCGCTCGTGCTCATCGGGCTCAACCTGCGCGCCGGCATCACCGGCGCCGCCGCGCTTTTCCACGACCTGCAGGCTGTCCTGGGCTACGGCCCGCTGATCGCAGCGCTGCTCCCCTCGATCCCCACGCTGTGCTTCGCGGTGGCCGGCGCTGCCACGTCCTGGCTCACCCGGCAGCTGGGGCTGGAAAAAGCCATCCTGCTCTCCCTCGTGATGCTGGCCGCCGGGCTGCTGCTCCGCGGCGTCCCGTCCACCGGGATGCTGCTGGCCGGCACCGTGGCGGGGATGTCCGGGCTGGCCATCTGCAACGTGGCCATGCCCTCTTTCATCCGCGTGCACTTCGCGGACCGCACGTCCCTCATGACCGCCGTCTACACGCTGACCATGACCACAGGCGCCACCGCCACCGCCGTGCTGATCGTTCCGGTGGCCCAGGCCCTGGGCTCGCCGTCGGCGGGCGTCGGCGCGATCGGATTCCTGGCCCTGGGGGCGTGCCTCGGCTTCCTCCCGATCGCGGTACACGCCCACCGCAACGCGTCCGCGACCAAGGCTGCCCGGGTCTCGCCATGGCCCCTGCTACGGACCCGCACGGGCGCCCTGATCACCCTCGGCTTCACGGTGCAGGCGCTCCTGGCCTATGCCGTGCTCAGCTGGTTCCCCTACATGCTGGCCACCATGGGCCTCACCGCCTCCGACAGCGGGCTCATGTTCGGACTCATGCAGCTCGTCTCCGTCCCCGCCGGCATGGTGCTGGTGGCCATCGGTTCACGCCCCCGGATGCTGCGGACGGCGTTCTACCTTGCCACCGTGACCATGGCCCTGGGCATCCTGGCCATGCTGGTCCTCCCCCCTGCCTGGTCTCCCCTGACCGCTGTGCTGGTGGGCTTCGGCCTCGGCATCTTCCCGCTGGTCATGGTGATGATCAGCCGCAGCGGCCGCAGCACGGCCGAGACCACCGCGCTGTCCACCGTGGCCCAGTCCGCCGGGTATCTGCTGGCGACGCTCGGCCCGTTCGGCATGGGCCTGTTGCACAGCGCCACCAATTCCTGGACGCTGCCGTTGGCCCTGCTGCTGGCCGTGGCCCTCGGCCAGATCGCGGTTGGCCACCTGCTCTCGGCCGGACCGAAGGAGCTGCGGGCCAAGGAACTGGCAGCCAAAAAGCTGCGGGCCACCGCCCCGCACTCCTCAGAAGGAAACCGGCCATGACACTCACTGCCTCGCACCGGCCACCGCTGGCGGAGGAAATCACTGCCAAGCTGCGAGCCCTGATCCACTCGGGCGAGTGGCCGCTGCAGCAGCGCATTCCGGCCGAACCTGAGCTGATGGCCGCCTTTGGGGTCTCCCGCGGCACCCTGCGTGAGGCCATCAAAGCGCTGGCCCACAGCGGAATGCTCGAGGTCCGCCGCGGGGACGGCACGTATGTCCGCGCCACGAGCGAGATCGCAGGCGCCACGCAGCGCATGTATGAGGACCACTCCCAGGAGCACATCCTCGAGGTCCGGGTCGGGCTGGACACCCAGGCGGCCCGGCTCGCTGCACGGCATGCGACGGCCGAGGACCTCACCGCCCTGCGCGGTTTGCTCACCGCCCGCCGCGCCGCCTGGCTCGCCGGGGACTACGCCGCGTGGGCCCGGGCAGACTGGGACTTCCATGCGCGCGTGGCCGAGGCGTCCGCCAACCCGCTGCTGCATGAGCTGTATGTCAGTTTCGGCAGCGTATTCCACAAGGACCTGCTCCGCCAGCAGCGTCGGGGAGGCTTCAACGGCCTGCCGCACGAGGGCCACGACGAACTCGTGGCCGCGATTGCCGCCCGCGACGAGGCGGCCGCCGTCGAAAGCGTCACCCGGAACCTGAATTCCTGCGCGGAATGGCTCCAGGAGTAACCCAAGGCTTTCCCAAGGTGCGCGGAAGATGCTCTGTCTCAGTGGCGGGGCCGGCCCCTGCGCCCAGCAGCAGGGGCCGGCTCGGCCGAGAGACACCCGGTTCCGCCGGCGCCCATTAGGGTCTTAGTGCCGTAGACCGGACTCCAGCCGCGGTCAACACTAAGAATGGCAGGACGCCGCACGAGGGTGCCCGCGACAAGTGCAGCTGCGCCCCAGTCCCGGGCCGAGGTGCCGGTCTCGTTGGATGACAGTCTCGCCGGTGTCGCAGTGTTGTGGTTTACCTCAGCAAGTACGTCGCGAGGAGGTCGATGGTGGGCAAGAAGAAAAAAAAGTCCAAGGGCTCCGACGCAGAGGACGAGCGCGCCGGGAAGAAGATGCCGCGCAAGAAGTACGAAGCGGAGATGGAGGTCCTGCAGGGTGAACTGGTCGCCATGCAGGAGTGGGTGAAGTCCACCGGAGCCAAAATCTGCATCGTCTTCGAAGGCCGCGACACGGCCGGCAAGGGCGGCACGATCAAGCGCATCGTCGAGCGGGTGAGCCCCCGGGTGTTCCGCGTGGTCGCGCTCCCCACACCGACCGAGCGGGAGAAGTCGCAGATGTACCTCCAGCGCTACATGTCGCACTTCCCGGCGGCGGGCGAGGTGGTCATCTTCGATCGCAGCTGGTACAACCGTGCGGGCGTCGAACGGGTGATGAATTTCTGCACCCCGGAACAGACCCAGAGGTTCCTCGACATGACTCCGATGGTGGAGAAGGCGATGGTCGACTCCGGGATCATCCTGCTCAAGTACTGGCTCGAGGTCAGCGCGGACGAGCAGACCAGGCGGCTCGAGAGCCGCATGGATGATCCCCGCAAGACCTGGAAACTCTCTCCGATGGACCTGAAGTCCTACAAACGGTGGTACGACTACTCCCGGGCCCGGGACGCCATGTTCGAGGCGACCGACACCGCCTGGGCACCGTGGTACATCGCGCACAATGACATCAAGAAGCGCGGCCGGCTCAACGTCATCAGCCATATTCTCAGCCAGGTGCCCTACGAGCCGTACCCGGGGCTCGACGTCGAGCTCCCCAAGCGCCAGAAGGCCGGCGATTACACCGAGCCGGCACTGTCCGTGCGGCACATCCCCACCCCGTTCTAAGCAGCGCCCCGGCGATGAGGAGGAAGTCATGAGCGACGATCCCGGAGCAGTAGCTGGGGTGGCCCCGGCGGAGGCAGACGCGAGCTGGTATGCGCTGGCACCGGCTGAAGTGGCGGCCGAGCTGAAGGTGGATCCGGCTGGCGGGTTGAGCACGGGAGAGGCGCAGCAGCGGCTGCAGGAGTACGGCCCGAACGCCCTGGCCGCCGCAAAGCAGGAGCCGGTATGGAAACGGTTCTTCAAGCACTATCAGGACTACATGCAGATCGTCCTTGTGGTCGCCGCCCTGGTCAGCTTGCTGATCGCGGAATACGGAACCGCTATTGGGCTTGCCCTGCTGACGCTGTTCAACGCGTGGCTGGGGTACCACCAGGAGGGCAAGGCCGAAGAAGCCGCTGCCTCCCTGGGGGAGATGATGAAGGCTATGGCCAAGGTGCGCCGCGACGGTGACGTTGTGGAGCTCCCCGCCGAACAGATCGTCCCCGGCGACATCGTGGTGGTCGATGCCGGTGACCGCGTCCCCGCCGACGGCCGGATCATCCTGGCGGCAACCCTCCAGATCGAGGAGGGCGCCCTGACCGGGGAGAGCGTCGCCGTCGAGAAGGACACCGAGACCATCGGCCGGCACGACGTCGGCATCGGCGACCGCCTGAACATGGCGTTCATGAACACGAACGTGACGCGGGGCCACGGCGAAATCCTCGTCACCACCACCGGCATGGGCTCGGAAGTCGGCCACATCGCCCACATGCTGTCCGGGCAGAAAGTGGAGAAGACCCCGCTCACCAAGCAGGTGGACCGGCTCACCATCTTCATCATTGTCGCGGCCCTCTTCGCGTTTATCGCTATCGTCGTGATGGGCCTGGCCTCCGGCGAGTCCTTCGCGGTGCTCTTCGGAATCGGTGTGGCCCTGGCAGTCGGCTCCATCCCGGACGCGCTGCCCGCCGTCGTCACCACCATCCTGTCCGTCGGGTCGGTCAATATGGCCAAGAAGAACGCCATCATGAAGGTCCTCCCTGCGGTCGAGACCCTGGGCTCCACCTCGGCCATCAACTCGGACAAGACCGGCACCCTGACCCTGAACCAGATGACGGTCCGCGAGATCACCACCGTGCAGCACCACTACACCGTCAGCGGTGAGGGCTACAGTTTCGACGGCCAGATTCAACGGACCACCGGAGACGCCGAACGGGACCTGGACTACGTGATGTTCTCCTGCGCCTTGTGCAACGACTCCGATATCAACGACGGCGAGGTGGTCGGGGACCCCACCGAGGCGGCGCTCTACGTGCTGGCGCAGAAAGGCGGCGTGGACGTCAGGGAATTCCGCCGGAACAACCCGCGCGTGGCGTCGGTACCGTTCGATTCCGACTACAAGTTCATGGCCACGTTCCACCGGATGCCGGGGGACGATGGCAGGCCCGTGATCCGGGCCTACGTGAAGGGGGCACCCGACGTCCTCCTGAGCAGGTCCTCGTTCGGCCGGATGCCGGGCGGCCACGCCGAGCGCCTCACCGACGAAATGCGGGGCAAGGTGCTTGCCGAGAACGATCGCATCGCCAGCCAGGGCAGGCGGGTGCTCGCCCTGGCGCAGCGCGAGTTCGACCCGGCGACGTTCCAGCCTTCGGGCGACCTGATGGCGCTGATGCAGGATCTGGAGATTTCGGCGCTGATCGGCGAGGTTGACCCGCCGCGCGCCGAGGCGGTGGCCGCCATCGCCAAGGCAAAGCACGCCGGCATCCGGGTCCGGATGATCACCGGCGACCACGCCGTCACCGCTGCGGCGATCGCCGATGAACTGGGCATCAGGGGCCGCGCGGTGACCGGGGCCGAGTTCGCGGCGATGAGCGACGCGGAGGCCGACAGCCAGGTGGACGGGATCGGCGTGATCGCCCGCGTCGCCCCCGAACACAAGGTACGGCTGGTCGAGGTGCTCAAGCGCAAGGGCAACATCGTGGCCATGACCGGCGACGGCGTGAACGACGCGCCGGCCATCGCGGCCGCCGACATCGGGATCGCGATGGGCATCACCGGCACCGACGTCGCCAAGGGTGCGGCCAAGATGATCCTGGCCGACGACAACTTTGCCACCATCGTGGCGGCGGTCGAAGAGGGCCGGCTCGTGTACGACAACCTGCAGAAGTTCATCCGGATCCAGGTTGCCAACCTGTTCATGTTCATTCTGGCGTTCATCGGATCCTCGGCCTTCGCCATAGCAGGCACGGCCCTGCTCAGCCCGGCCCAGGTGCTGTGGATCCACATGGCGATCGTCGCCCCGATTGGGGCGGTGATGGGCCTGGATCTCGCGACGCCGGGCATCATGGACCGCAAACCACGGCCCTTCAACCAGCCGATTCTCGTACGGTCGATGATGGTGCGCCTGTTCGTCGTCGGGCTTTTCATGGCGGCCGCGACGCTGATCCTCGTGCAGATCGGCAAAACCACCTACGGTTCGCTGGAGGTCGGCCAGAGCATGGCCGTGGTGGGGCTGGGGCTGATGAACATCTTCGTGGCGCTCAATCTGCGTTACCCGACCGAGAGCGCCTTCGGGCCCGCCACGGTGTCCAACCCGAAGCTGCTCTGGGCGTTCGCGTGGGCCGTCCTCGGCTCGATGCTGATCACCCAGATGAGGGTGATGCAGGACCTGTTCGGCACGCTGCCGCTTACCGGCCAGCAGTGGCTGCTCTGCCTGGTTCCGGGCGTGGTGCTGCTGTTCCTCGGTGAACTCTTCAAGATCATCCTGCGGGCCCGGCAATCCAAGGGCCGGGCCCCAGTCCCGGCTCCCCCCGTTCCGGCGTGAGAGTGCTGTTCCGGCGTGAGTGCGGCTGCCACCGTTGAGGGCCGGAACGCGATGTTCCGGCCCTCAACAGTGGCGCATACCGGCTGTGCCGGGGCTAGCGGACGAGGCCCTTCAAGACGTTCTTGGGCCGCTGCATCTCGCCGTGCTTGGCGCCGAGCACGATCACCCAGCCGGCGAACACGGGGATGGTCCACTGCAGGATCTTCAGCTGCTGCTGCGCGGAACGAAGTTCCTCGGAGGCACCCGGCTCCGGCTCGGTGGCACCCTTGGCGCCCTCGGCGGCCAGCTTGTCCACCTTGGCTCCCTGCAGGCCCGCGTACAGGGTCACGGCGGCACCGGCGAGGGTGACGACGGACTTGTAGACGCTCAGGCGCGTGACGCCGTCCTGCTTGGCCATCCGGCCCTTGTTCTCCCACATGACGGCGAGGCCCGAAAGAAAATGCGCCCCAAACGCCGCCGTCTGGTACGGCGCCCACTTCTTCCAGCCCAGGCTTGAGAGGCGGGTACGTTCCGCCGGGTCCTTGGCTTCGGCAGTAGCACCGTTGAGCCCAATGGCGCCCATCAGGGAGCCGCCGAACCAGGCGGCTGCCGTCAGGTCGTGAATGGATCGGGCAACAAGATTACCTGCCATGTTGAGCTTCCTATCATCTGTCTTCGAATCCGAATCGCAGGGGCAGCAAGGCTGCCGGTCCGCGGCATGTCCACGAGGGGGGCCATGACTCGGCTATGGTAAGCACACTTACCAAAAACGCGGTAGTCCAAGCGGCTGCCACTTCGCCGGGCGTAGAATCGGCGCCATAGGCACACCGCCCTAGGCACAACACCGGCCCACCGCCGTAGGCACGACACCGTCCACCGCCGTAGGCACGACACCGTCCACCGCCGTAGGCACGACACCGTCCACCGCCGTAGGTACGACACCGTCCACCGGACCAGATGAGGAATAGCCGCATCACCATGGCAGAAGAAGAGTCCGGGATCGAAGCCGCCATCGGCGACGCCGTCGACACCGCGGAGGCGGCGTCGAACAGCACCGCGCTCGACGTCGTCGCCCGTTCCGGATTCGCCGTGATGGCACTGCTTCATATCGTGATCGGGGCCATCGCCGTCGCCCTGGTCCTGGGCGCGCCGGGCCAGGCCGAACCCACCGGCGCCATCGAACAACTCGCTGCCAACCCCTGGGGTCCGGCGGTGATGTGGGCGGCCTGCATCGCCTGCGCGGGCCTCGCGCTCTGGCAGCTGAGCGAGGCGACGCTCCGCGGCCGCCACCTGCCGCGCCGGGAGCAGCTGGGCAAACTCATTTCCTCCGGCTTCCTTGCCATAGCGTACGGGAGCGTCGGGCTGAGCTTCGCGGGCTTCGGCCTCGGCCAGCGCGGCGACTCGGGAGAGTCGACCCGGGATTTCAGCACGGCCCTGATCCAGTCACCGTTCGGGGTTCCGGCCCTGGCCGGCCTCGGGCTCACCATCATGGGAATCGGCGTGTATTTCATCGTCAAGGGCTTCGGGAAGAAGTTCAAGGAGGAACTGCAGCACTTCGAGGGGACCCGCCGCGGCAGGGTCATCAGCGCCCTTGGCGTCACCGGCCACGTCTCGAAAGGGCTGGCGCTGATCCTGACCGGGCTGCTCTTCGTCGTGGCCGCGGCGACCAACAATCCCGGTTCCTCCACCGGCCTGGACGGCAGCCTCAAGGCGCTCCGGGACCACCCCTTCGGCCCGTACCTGCTCCTGGCGATCGGGGCGGGCTTCATTGCCTACGGCGTGTTCGCGCTGGTCCGGGCGCGCTTCGGCCGGATGTAGCCGCCCGCCCCGGATGGGGATTTCCTTGTTTGGCATCCGCCCGCGGGACTATCGTGGAGCTACCCCGGGCCGGGCAAGTCTCGCAGAGGTATGGCATGAGCTACGTTCCGGTGAGCAGACGCACCCTCCGACGGCACCGTGAATCTGAGCGGTCCACGCGGCGGCTTGTGGCCGCCCTGTCCGCCGCGGCCGCCGCGGCCTGGCTGCTTTCGGTCACGTTGTCCACCGCGGTCCATGTCGACACCTATGTCCACCATGTCGCCGTCGTGTTGCACGTGCTGTCGATGGTGGTGGCCTTTGGCGCCGTCGTCCTGATGGACTGGCACGGCTTCCTGTGGCTGATCGGCAGACGCGACCTGGCCGAAACCATCAGGCTCGACGGCGCAGCGACACCGCTGATCTGGGGCGGCCTGGCCGGCATGCTGGCCACGGGCGTGTTCCTGAACCCGCACCTGAGCAACCCGATGACGGACCTCAAGCTCGCCGCCGTCCTTGTGCTCAGCCTGAACGGGATCATGCTCATTCCGCTCATGCGGCGGCTGGCCAGGCTGACGCCCGATGCCTCGTTCAAGGACCTGGCCGCCGGGCAACGGGTCCATCTGCTGCTGTGCCTGGTGATCTCGCAGCTGTGCTGGTGGACGGCGATTGTCATCGGGTTCATTAACGCCGAGTTCTGAGGTGCCGCCGGGCCGCGCCCGGGAACTAGCCGGCGGCCTTCCGCAGCGGCACCACGTCGCCTTCCTGGTACAGCAGGGCGCGGAGCTCGGACTCGGCGGAATCCAGCCGCCTCGGGTCAATCGTTTCCCCGGCCGCGAAGTGGTCCAACAGCCGGGGATCCACGTAGCTTTTCCGGGCGATCGACGGTGTGTTGCCCAGGACCGCGGCCGCATCCTGCATGGCCTGGCTCACCGCGCTCTTCCGGGCAGAGACCTTCGCCTGGGGGCCGCTCTGCGCCAGGCTGACCGCTGCCGCCGCCGTCCCCCGCAGGGTGCGGAAATCCTTTGCGGTGAAGTCCTCCCGCGTGCGCTCCTTGACGTACTCGTTGATGTCCGCGCTCGACACCGGATGCCAGCTGCGGCCGTCCTTGTAGGCCAGCAGGCGGGCGTTGCCGCCGCGGCGCTTGAGCTGGCGCACGACGGCGGGGAGGTCGGCGTCGTCAATCCGGGACTCCCAGGTCTTGCCGCTCTTGGCCGGGAAGCTGAGCCGGAGTTCGTCCTTGCGCACCTTGACGTGGGCGCAGAGCAGGGTGGCGAGGCCGTGGCTGCCGTTTTCGTTGGTGTAGCGCTCCGAGCCGACGCGCAATGATCCGCTGTCGAGCATCCGAAAGGCGGCCGCCAGCACGCGTTCCCGCGTCAGCCCTTCGGAGCGCAGGTCCATGGTCACCAGGCGGCGTGCGGTCGGCAGGGTCTCAGCCAGCTGGAGCGAACGGTCGAACTTCAGCCGGTCCTTCCGTTCCCGCCAGCTCGGATGGTAGATGTACTGCCGCCGTCCCACCGCGTCGACGCCCGTGGCCTGGATGTGCCCGTTGTCGTACGGGGCGATCCAGACGTCGGTCCAGGCCGGCGGGATCCCGATGCCCTCGAGCCGTTCCCGCACGGGGCCCGGCGGCAGGGTGGAGCCGTCCAGGTCCTTGTAACTGAACCCGGTCCCGGCGGGGACCCTGCGGTACCCGCGGCCGGACGCGTTGCTGTGGCGGAGCCTCATTGGCCGGCCCTGGGCGAGTGTTCATCCATGACGGTAAGCCTACTGACTACCGCCCAGGTTTCCACGCCCTTTCACGCCCTGAAAAACGACGCGGGCCACTTCGCGCCCCTCTTCCTGTCTGGAATGGGCGCGAAGTGACCCGCTTTGCTCCGTGCTGGTCTGCGTTGAGGCTAGACCTCGACGGCAGCGCCGCGGGAGATCTCCACCATGTCCTCGCGGGGCACCACCTTGATGCGCTCGCGCTGGACGGCGACGCCGTGCGACCCGCCGGCAGCGGTGGCCTTTTCGCCCAGGGCGCGCTCGTGCTCGTCCAGGGCCAGCCAGCCTTCCCAGCTGGTGTACTCGACGCCGCGGCCCGCGAGGAGCTCGACGATCGCCTCGGGGGCGGGCGCCGCGGCCAGCGGCAGGTTTTCGCGGTCCTCCAGCAGGTGTGTCACGGTTTCGAGGGCGTCACCCTTGGTGTGGCCGATCAGTCCCACCGGACCGCGCTTGATCCAGCCGGTCGCGTAGATCCCCGGCACGTGGCTGCCGGCGGCGTCCAGGACCCGGCCGCCGTCGTTCGGGACGACTCCCTTGCTGTGGTCGAATTCGACCTCGGGGAGGGCGGAGCCGAAGTAGCCGATGGCGCGGTACACGGCCTGGACCGGGTACTCGACAAACTCGCCCGTGCCGCGGGCGTTGCCGGTGCCGTCCAGTTCGGTGCGCTCGAACTTGATCCCGGCGACGCGGCCGGGCGCGTCGGCGCCGTCTGTGGTTTCTGCGTAGATCTCGACGGGGCTGTGCAGGAAGTGCAGGTGCAGCCGGCGGGACGCGGTGAGCTCGGAGAGGTCCTCGGGCTGTTCGGCGATCCAGTTGGTGAGCGTGCCCACCATGGTCTTGGTCTGGTTGTTGCTCTGGATCTGCCGGTCCGATTCGGCGTCGAACTCGAAGTCCTCGGCGTAGAGGATGATGTCCACGTCCTTGGAGTGGGAAAGTTCGCGCAGTTCCAGGGGCGTGAACTTGACCTGGGCGGGCCCGCGCCGGCCGAACACGTGCACGTCCGTGACCGGCGAGGACTTCAGCCCGGCGTAGACGTTGTCCGGGATTTCGGAGACCAGGAGGTCGTCGGCGTGCTTGGAGAGCATGCGGGCCACGTCGAGGGCCACGTTGCCGTTGCCGATCACGGCGATTTCCTTGGCCTCCAGCGGCCATTCGCGGGACACGTCGGGGTGCCCGTCGTACCAGGACACGAAGTCGGCGCCGCCGTAGGAGCCCTCAAGCTCGATGCCGGGGATGTTGAGGTCCGCATCCTTGATGGCGCCGGTGGCGAAGATGACGGCGTCGTAGTGGGTGCGGAGGTCATCGATGGACAAGTCCGTGCCGTAGTCCACGTTGCCGAAGAACCGGATGTCGCCGCGGTCCAGGACCTTGTGCAGAGCGTTGACGATGCCCTTGATGCGGGGGTGGTCGGGGGCCACGCCGTAGCGGATCAGACCGTAGGGTGCCGGGTAGCGGTCGAAGAGGTCAATGCTGACGGTGAGCTCGCCGCTCTTGACGGCCTCGCTCTTGGTCAGGATGTCCGCGGCGTAGACGCCGGCGGGACCGGAGCCGACGACGGCGACGCGCAGCGGGCGGGCGGCGGTTCCTACGGGGGTGCTAGTTGACACGGCTGTGTTCCTTTTTTCTTCTGCATCCGTTGCTCCACAAACGCCCTTTTGGGGCTTGATAACGGCAGTTATGGAGCAATCGACGGGTGTTAGGGGGTCAGTACGCGGGTCTTGGTGGTGCGGGGAGCGTTCGGGGAGGTGGTGCTGTAGTCCGCGGTCTTGAAGTGCGACGGCGCGAACGGGCTGACGCGGACCACGTCGCCGATCACGATCACGGCGGGATTCGCTACGCCTGCGGCCTCCGCCTGGTCCGCGATGGTCCCGAGGGTTCCGATGGTCACCCGCTGGTTTGGCAGGTATCCATTCTCTACGATGCCAACAGGCGTCTGAAGAGGCAAACCGGCGCGGGCCAGGGAGGCTGCGGAATCGCGCAGCTGACCCACACCCATGAGCAGGATCACAGTGTGGTCGGCACGGGCCGGGACTTCCGAGAGTTCCTCATGGCCGGTGACCACACTGAAGCCTTTGGCCAGCCCGCGGTGCGTAACGGGGATGCCGGCGGCGGCGGGGACGGAAATGGCCGACGTGACGCCGGAAACCACTTCGACCTCGACGCCGTGCTGCCGGCAGAATTCGGCTTCCTCGCCGCCGCGGCCCAGCACGTAGGGGTCGCCGCCCTTGAGCCGGACCACGCGGTGGCCCTGCAGGGCTTCCTCGACCAGGATCCGGTTGATTTCGGACTGCGGCACCGGGTGGTGGCCGGGGGTCTTGCCGACCTCCACCACGCGGACGTCGGGGGCCAGTTCGGCCAGGAGTTCACGCGGACCGAGCCGGTCCGCCACCACGACGTCGGCCTGGCCAAGGAGCCGGCGGCCGCGGACGGTGATGAGTCCGGTGTCGCCGGGACCGCCGCCGACGAGGGCCACGGATCCGGGAGTTGCCCCCGTGCCGGAAACCCGGTGCCGGCGCAGCGGCAGGTCTCCGGTGGCCAGGGCGGTGGCGACGGCGTCGCGCAGGGCCATGGCGCGGCGCGGGTCTCCGCCGGCGTTGACGGCGATCTTGACGTCGTCCACCACGGCGACGGCGGGCGTCCAGGCGGCGGAGGCTTCGTGGTCGGAGGCGTTGACGCACCAGATGCGCTGCGCCTCGGCGTCGGCGGAGACCTGCGCGTCCACGGCGGCGTCGCCGGTGGCGGTCTGGACGAACCAGACGCCGTCGACGTCGGACGCACGGTACGGGCGGGGCTCCCAGTTCAGGAGGCCGGCGCCGGCAAGTTCGGCGAGCGCCGGGCAGGCGGCCGGGGCCACGACGGTGACGCGGGCTCCGGCGTCGAGCAGCCCTTTGGTGCGCCGGGCGGCCACCGGGCCGGCGCCGACCACCAGCACGGGACGGCCGAGGAGGCGCAGCGCCGTGGGGTAAATGTCCTGAATTGCCATGCATCGACGATAGGGCGGCGTCACATAGCGGAACAACGGTGCGGCAACACCAGTTCACGCAAGGTAACGCCGCGTCACATAATGGCAATCGCCGCTCCTGATCTGCGGCGGCCGGGGGCACCCCTATTTCACGGCGATGAGTTCGATCAGCTTGATGTCGGGATCCTTGGCGAGCAGGGCGGGACCGTGTTCGCCGAGGGCGGCGGGGATGGCGCCGCTGAGGTGGGCCTGACGGTCCTCCTCGGTATCGAAGGTGTCGAAGATGCCGAAGGTGTTCTCGTTGACCCGGAAGGCATACCAGGTGCGCGTTCCGGGCTCGTTGAGCACGATTTCGCGCCCTCCGTTCAGGAAGTCCCAGACGTCCTGTTCCTTCCCCGCTTTGGCTTCGACCAGGGCCAGCACGCCAAATTTTGCTGCCACAGCGACCTCCTAGGAATCGGGCTTTGCATCAGCCGTGGAAGGGGCCGCAACCCGGCCTCTAGGCGTGAGTGTAGGCCCGTGCCTGTACCCGGGCAAGGAGCCATCGAAAAAGCAACGCGGAGTCACTTACGGCCCATAAACCAATGGAAATATGGGCCGTAAGTAACCCCGCGTTGCTTTGGAGGGGCTTGGGGGCTGGCCTAGCGGGTGCTGCCGGCGAGGAGGCCGCGGCGGCGGAGCAGCCGCTTTTCAATCGGCGCGAACACGAGCAGCTCGATCAGGATTCCGACGGCGAGGATCAGCAGGATGGCGGACATGACGATGGTCATGTCGGACAGGACGCGGCCCTGGTCCAGCATGGAGCCCAGACCGAAGCCGATGGTGCCGCCGACGGCGATGATTTCCGCCGCCATGAGCGAGCGCCAGGAGAACGCCCAGCCCTGCTTGAGGCCGCCGAGGTACCCGGGCAGGGCCGCCGGCAGGATGATCTGCAGGGCCAGTTGGAGACGGGACGCACCCAGGACCTTCCCGACGCTGCGGTACTGCGGCGGAATCTGGTCCACACCGGAGATCAGGCCGTTGATGATCGAGGGAATCGCACCCATGAACACCACGAAGTACACGGTGGCATCCGTGATCCCAAACCAGAGAATAGCGGCCGGCACCCAGGCCACCGACGGCAGGACCTGCAGCCCGGAGATCAGCGGCCCGAACGCGCGCCGCAAAGGTGCCACCTGGGCCAGCACCAGACCCACCGGCGTCGCGATCACCACGCTGATCAGGAAGCCCACGACGCCGCGCTGCAGCGAGGTCCAGACGGCCTCTTGAAGCTTGCCCTCGCCCCACAGGGTTCCGACCTGGCCGATGACATCCAGGGGGCCGGGCACGACGTCGCGCCGCTTGAAGCCGAGGGAGACGTACAACTGCCAGAGGATGATCAGCACCGCGAGCGCGGCCACCGGCAGCAGGATCCGGCTCCAGTCGATGCGGACCTTGCGGATGGAGTCTGACTGCAGGGAGTCGAGGCCCGCTTCGAGCTCGCGGAGGTCTTCCTTGCCGGTGGAGGAACGGGTCAGGGCGGCGTGGACCTTGCGGGTCTCGGCCGGCGCTTCCGCCACGGGAAGCTGGTTACTTGGCATGGCGGCGGATCTCCTCGCGTAGCCGGGCGGTGATTTCGCCGGTGAGCTGGCCGGCCAGTCCGGCGTCGGTGCGGTGCTCCTCGCTGACGTGCCATTCCCGCACCACGCGGCCGGGCCGGGAGGAGAGCAGCAGGACGCGCTGGCCAAGCCGGACGGCCTCGCGGACGTTGTGGGTGACAAAGACGATGGTCCGGCCGGTTTCCTTCCAGATCCGTTCCAGCTCGTCATGGAGCAGGTCCCGCGTAATCGCGTCCAGGGCCGCGAACGGCTCGTCCATGAGCAGCAGCTGGCGGTCCTGGGCCAGCGACCGGGCCAGGGAGACGCGCTGGCGCATCCCGCCGGAGAGTTCGTGGGGCCGTTTGTCCCCCGCACCGCCCAGGTGCACCAGGTCCAGCAGCTCCCCCGCCCGGACCCGGCGGTCGGCTTTCCCGACGCCGCGCAGCTTCAGGGCCAGCTCGATGTTCTCCCGCGCCGTCAGCCAGGGAAACAGTGCCGCGTCCTGGAACATGAAGGCGGCGCCGTCGCTGGGCACTTCCAGGGCGCCCGACGTCGGGGCCTCCAGTCCCGCCATGATGTTGAGCAGGGTGGACTTGCCGCAGCCGGAGGCACCGAGCAGGGCGACGAACTCGCCCTGCCCGATGGTGGCGTTGACGTCGTCCAGCACCGGGGCGCCGGCGCCGAAGCGCTTGCCCAGGTGTTCCAGTACGACTGGCATGGTCTGGTCCTTACTGTTGTGGCGGATGTCTGGGGGCCCGGGGGCTAGTCCTTGCCGAGCCCCTCGGCGGAGATCTTCTTGCCGGCCGCACTCTCGCTCAGGACGCTGTTGAGCGCCGTGAGGTCGAAGATGCCGTTGATGTCGGCCTGCTTGGTGGTGCCGGCGTCGACGCCGTCCTGGAGCAGTTTCCTGTACGTCCCTGCGAGCGGGTCGGTGGTGAAGACGATGTTCTTCAGGGACCGGTCGATGACGTCGGCCGGCAACGCCTTGCCTGCGGCTGCCTTGAGTCCGTCGTTGAGGACGGTGGCTTTCTCGGCGGCGGGCGCCGCGTTGAGCCAGTCCACGGATTCGACATGGCCCTTCAGCAGCGCCTGCACCGTGGCAGGGTGCTCGGCCGCGAACGTCTTGTTGACGATCAGGACGGTGGTGACGAACTCGCCCTTCTCCCACAGGTCCTTCTCGTCGACCAGGACCTTAGCGCCGGCCTGGAGCACCAGGCGGGAGGCCCAGGGCTCGGGCAGCCACGCGCCGTCGAGCTTGCCGTCCTGGAACAGCTTGAGGGTCTGGGCGTTCTCGGTCGGGTTGATCGAGACGTCGCCGCTGCCGTCCGTGGAGGTCTTGAAGCCCTGCTTGCCGAGCCAGGCCCGGAGGGCCACGTCCTGGGTGCCGCCGAGCTGCGGCGACGCGAGCGTCTTGCCCTTGAGGTCGGCCGCCGAGTTGATGCCGGGCTTGACCACCAGCTGCGCCCCGCCGGCCGCGGCGCCGGCGATGATGCTGATGGACTGGCCGTTGCTCTTGACATAGGAGTTGATGGCCGGGTTGGGGCCGATGTAGGTGGCGTCGATGGCGCCGGCGTTCAGGGCCTCGATCGCGGCCGGCCCGGCGTTGAACACCTGCGTGCTGAGCTTGGTCGCCCCGAGGTCCTTGGCGATGAACCCCTTGTTGACACCCACCAGGGCCGGGGCGTGGGTGATGTTGCCAAAGTAGCCGAGCCTGAGTTCCGTGGCCGGGCCGGCGTCCGCCGCTGCCGCTGCGGGGGCGGTTTCGGGGCTGCGGGACAGCGAGGATGCAACGGCTGCGCCGGCGCCGATCAGGAGCACGAGGCCCGCGACCAGGGCGATCTCCAGGGTGCGCTTGCGTTTGGGTTTGCCGGTCTCGCCGGCGACGATCCGGGTGGTGCCGGGCTGTGTGCCGGGCCCGGGGTTTCCGGGGGTGTGTGACATGGGTGAAGTCCTGTTCTGGGGTGTGTGCGGAAGGGCCGGGCGGATGGTCAGCGCCGGCGACATCGCCCCTGGAAGTCCCTGCGGGGGAGGCCGGGGAACCGTTCCTGTGTCTTCATTCATTCACCATAGGGAGTGTCATATTCGGGGTTCAACGGCCCGGAAACCGGGGGTCACGCGGGTTCACGCAGCGTCACATTCGGCCCCAAAAGACGGCAGCTTGTTTCCCGGACCGCCGCCCAGGGCGACCGACCGGGAAACAAGCTGCGCCCGTGTGACACGTGGCCTAGATCGAGTAGCGCTCGTCCTCGTGGTCGCCGGGGTGGTCGTTGACCAGGCCCGCGGCGAGGGTGTTGCCGTCGAGCGGGTCGATCACGAGGAAGGCCCCGGTGCGGCGGTGGTGCAGGTAGTTCTCCAGCGGCAGCGGAGCGGCGAGCCGGAGCTGCGCGTGCCCGATGTCGTTGAGCTCCAGGGTGGTGGTCGGCTCCAGGCCGAAGCTGGCGAGGTCGAGCCTGCCGGTCACGTTCCGCACCAGGGCCTGGACCGTGCGGGTGCCGTGCTTGACCAGGACCTTGGAGCCCTCCCGGAGCGGCTTGGGCGAGAGCCAGCACAGGGCGGCGTAGAGGTCTGCCGATGCCTCCGGTATTTTGCCACCGGCGGTGCCGGCCGCCGCGATCGTGTCACCGCGGGCGACGTCGAACTCATCGGCCAGGCGCAGCGCCACGGACTGCGGTGCGGCCGCCTCGGCGAGCTCGCGGCCCGCGAAGTCGATCCCGGTGATGGTGGTGGTGCGCGGGGCCTGGCCCGGGGTCAGGATGCTGACCTGGTCCCCGAGTTTCACGGAGCCTTCTGTGATCTGGCCGGCGTAGGCACGGTAGTCGCGGTAGGTCTCAGGATCGAGGCCGCCGGCGATGGCGTCCGGAGCCAGCGCGCCCTGCGGCCGGATCACCAGCTGGACCGGGAACCGGAAGCTTTCGAGGTGGCTTTCGAGTTCGTCGGCGGCCGGCAGCGTCTCCAGGACCTCCAGGAGCGCCGGGCCGTCGTACCACGGGGTCCGCTCCGAGCGGTCCACCACGTTGTCGCCGTCGAGGGCCGAGACGGGGATGACGCGGAGATCGGCGACGCCGTCGGAGCCGAGCCCGAGTTCGCGCCCGACCTGCTGGACGTCCGCCTCGATCCCGCGGAACACGTCCTCGCTGAAATCCACGAGGTCGATCTTGTTCACGGCGACGATCACGTGTGCCACGCGCAGCAGCTGCAGCACGGACAGGTGCCGGCGGGTCTGCTCCAGGACACCCTTGCGGGCGTCGATGAGCACGACGACGGCGTCCGCGGTGGACGCGCCGGTCACCGTGTTCTTGGTGTACTGCACGTGCCCGGGGCAGTCCGCGAGGATGAAGCTGCGCCGGTCCGTGGCGAAGTAGCGGTAGGCGACATCGATTGTGATGCCCTGCTCGCGCTCCGCGCGCAGGCCGTCGGTCAGCAGGGCAAGATCGATCGCTTGTGTGCCGGTGGCCCCTTCACCGCCGAACCCGCGGTCCGCCGAGGTGCGGGCGACGGCGTCGAGCTGGTCGGCGAGGATCGCTTTCGAGTCATGCAGGAGCCGGCCCACCAGGGTGGACTTGCCGTCGTCGACGGAGCCTGCGGTGGCGAAGCGGAACAGCGTGGTGGGCAGCGCCGCGGCAACGAGGTCCGGGCCCGGGAGAAACGTTTCCGTGCTCATTAGAAATAGCCGTCCTTCTTGCGGTCTTCCATGGCGGCCTCGGAGATGCGGTCGTCGGCCCGGGTGGCGCCACGTTCGGTGATGGTCGAGGCGGCAACCTCAATGACGACGTCGCGCACCGTGGCGGCGGCCGATTCCACGGCGCCGGTGCAGGACATGTCGCCGACGGTCCGGTAGCGGACGGTCTTGGTGATGACTTCCTCGTGATCGCGCGGCTGGGAGACCTCGCCGACGGCGCGCCACATGCCGTCGCGGGCGAAGACTTCGCGGTCGTGGGCGTAGTACAGGCCCGGCAGCTCGATGTTCTCGCGCTCGATGTAGCGCCACACGTCCAGTTCGGTCCAGTTGCTGATGGGGAACGCGCGGACGTGCTGGCCTACCGTGTGCCGGCCGTTGTAGAGGTTCCACAGCTCGGGCCGCTGGTTGCGGGGGTCCCACTGGCCGAACTCGTCGCGCAGGCTCAGGATCCGCTCCTTGGCCCGGGCCTTGTCCTCGTCGCGGCGGCCGCCGCCGAAGACGGCGTCGAACTTGTTGCGCTGGATCGCATCCAGCAGCGGGACGGTCTGCAGCGGGTTCCGGGTCCCGTCGGCACGCTCGGCCAGCTCACCGGAGTCGATGAACTCCTGGACGGAGCCGACGACGAGCTTCAGGCCCAGCCGTTCCACTGTGCGGTCGCGGAAGTCGATGACCTCGGGAAAGTTGTGGCCGGTGTCCACGTGCAGCACCGGGAAGGGCACCTTGCCGGGCCAGAAGGCCTTCGTGGCCAGGTGCAGCATCACCACGGAATCCTTGCCGCCGGAGAACAGCAGCGCAGGCTTCTCGAACTCGGCGACGACCTCGCGGATGATGTGAATGGCCTCGGACTCAAGGGTGTCGAGGCTCGAGAGGCGTGAACCTGCGACGCCGATTGCCGCCCCCGCCCCTGCGCCGCGCGGCTGATCTTCGATCAGCCCAGCGCGCGGCTCCGACAGCGGCAGTGGCCTTCCCAACGCTCGCAAGCTCGCATCGGGTCCCTCGGCCAGTGCCTTCGATGCCACTCCCTGGGCGGCAATCGGCGTCTCAGCCGCGTCGTTGTCCAGCACCGACAGCTCCAGGTCCTCGTTGGTGATTTGAGTTCTCATACGTGTAGTCCGCATTCTGTCTTGTCGGTTCCTGCCCAGCGTCCGGCGCGGGGGTCGTCGCCGGGCGCTACCTTGCGGGTGCAGGGCTGGCAGCCAATGGACGGGTAGCCCTGTGAAAGCAGCGGGTTGACGGGAAGAAGGTTGTCGTCGGAGTACTGCACCAGCTGGTCGAAAGTCCAGGCCGCCACCGGGTTGACCTTGACCAGGCCGTTGGCCTCGTCCCAGGTGATCAGCGGCGTGTTGGTGCGGGTGGGCGCCTCGTCGCGGCGGACTCCGGTGAACCAGAGCTCGTAGCCGGCCAGGGTGCGGCGCAGCGGAGCCACTTTGCGCAGGGCGCAGCACTGGGCGGGGTCGCGGGCGAAGAGGTCCTTGCCCAGGAGCCGGTCCTGCTGCTCCACGGTGTTCTCCGGCAGCACGTCCACGACGTTGACGCGCAGGTTGGCCGCGACCTCGTCGCGCGTCGCGTGCGTCTCCGGGAAGTGGTAGCCGGTCTCCAGGAACAGGACGTCGACGCCGGGGAGCTCGTCCGCGACCAGCGCCGGCAGGACCGCATCCGCCATGGAGCAGGCGACGGCGACAGTCGGCAGTTCGAAATTGCGGGCCACCCAGGCAATGACGTCGCGGGCCGGGGCGTCCCAGCCGAGCTCGGCGGCGCCGGCCTCGGCGAGGGCCTTGAGCTCGTCGTGGGAGCGGAGTGCTGCTGTCACTGCAGATCACCCTCTTCCGCGGCGAAGGCCCACTCGGCGAAGCTTTGGCCCTCGGAGCGGTCGGCGACGAACTTGCGGACCACGCGTTCGACGTAGTCGGGCAGCTCCCCGGCCGTGACCTTCAGGCCGCGGACGGTGCGGCCGAGGCCTGCCTCCTCGCGGCTGTCGGACGCGAGCCCGCCGCCGAGGTGGACCTGGAAGCCCGGGGTGGGGTCGCCGTCGGGCGTTGGCAGCATCATGCCCTTGAGGCCGATGTCCGCCGTCTGGATCCGGGCGCAGGAGTTGGGGCAGCCGTTGATGTGCAGGGACAGCGCCTGGGGCAGCTGCTTGCTCTCGGCGAGGTCGGCCAGCCGGCGCTCCAGCTCGGCAACCGCCGTCGCCGCGGTCACCTTCGTTTCCACGATGGCGAGCTTGCAGAACTCGATGCCGGTGCAGGCGATGGTGCCGCGCCGGAACACGGACGGGCGGGCGGACAGGCCCAGCGCGTCGAGCTCGGCCACGAGCGGGTCCACCTCATCCTTGGGCACGTCGAGGACCACGAGCTTCTGGTGCGGGGTGGTGCGCAGGCGCTGCGAGCCGCGGGCCTCCAGGGTGTCCGCGAGTTTGACCAGCTGGCTGCCGGAGAGGCGGCCGGCCAGCGGGGTGGCGCCGATGAAGAACTTGCCGTCCTTTTGTTCGTGCACGCCGATGTGGTCACCGGGCGTTGAGGGCTTCGGGGCGGCCGGGCCGTCGGCGAGCTTGTAGCCGAGGTATTCGTCTTCGAGGACCTGGCGGAACTTCACCGGCCCCCAGTCGGCCAGCAGGAACTTCAGCCGGGCCTTGGTGCGCATGCGCCGGTAGCCGTAGTCGCGGAAGATGCTGGTGACGCCGAGCCACACGTCGGCGGCCTGGTCCGGCCGGACGAAGGCGCCGAGGCGCTTGCCCAGCATGGGGTTGGTGGAGAGCGCGCCGCCCACCCAGAGGTCGTAGCCGATGCCGAGCTCGGGGTGGACCAGGCCCACCAGGGCGACGTCGTTGATCTCGTGCACCACGTCCTGGCTGGGGTGGCCGGTGATGGCGGTCTTGAATTTGCGCGGCAGGTTGGCCAGTTCCGGGTCGCCGATGAACCGCTCGGCGAGTTCCTGGATCAGCGGCGTGGGGTCGATGATCTCGTCCTTGGCGATGCCCGCCACCGGGGAGCCGAGGATGACGCGGGGCACGTCGCCGCAGGCTTCCGTGGTGGACAGTCCCACGCCTTCAAGCCGGCGCCAGATTTCGGGCATGTCTTCGACCCGGATCCAGTGCAGCTGGATGTTCTGGCGGTCCGTGAGGTCGGCCGAGTCGCGGGCGAAGTCCACGGAGATCTGGCCGATGACGCGCAACTGCCCGGTGGTGAGCGCACCGCCGTCGATCCTGACGCGGAGCATGAAGTATTTGTCTTCGAGCTCGTGCGGCTCAAGCGTGGCGGTCTTGCCGCCGTCGATCCCGGGTTTGCGCTGGGTGTAGAGCCCCCACCAGCGGAAGCGGCCGTGCAGGTCGGTGCCGTCGATCGAGTCGAAGCCGTGCTTGGAGTAGACGGACTCAATACGCTCGCGGACGTTGAGGCCGTTGTCTTCCTGTTTCCAGGTCTCGTTGGCGTTCAGCGGCGTGGTGCCGTCCACTTTCCACTGGCCGTGCGGCTTTGCGGCCGGGCGGGGAGGGCGCTTGGTGCGGCCGGCGGCAGCCTCGTCCGTGGACGCTCCGGCTAGAGCTGTATCAGTCATGCATCGACTGTAGGGGCGGCCGTAATCCCGTCACAAAGGGTCAGAAACGGGGAGTCACCTAGGGCAACATTTCGTCACGAACCGCCGAAAACCCTTGAAGTCGCCCTGCAGCTGTGCATCTGCGCGGACCGTCAGGGCCGGGGCGGCCGGGCCCCGGCCAGCGCCGCGTCGTAGCGTTCCAGGGCAATTTCGGCGAGTACCGGGGAGGGCAGCAGCGGCGTCGTCACCAGGTCCGCGCCGGCCTTGGCCAGCTGGTCATGGAAGAACCCGGGCGCCAGGAGATACGAGGCGATGACGACGCGGCCGCCAAGGTCCACCGCTCCGGCCGACTCCCCCGCGCCGGCACCGCCGGCGGCCTCCTCGCGGAGCATGGCGACGGCGTCGGGAACCGAGGGTTTGGCGGAGGCGCCGTAGGCGGCCACGATCCGGTTGGAACGCAGGGCACGGAGCTGGTCCGTGAGTTCCTCGACATTCTGTGCGGCGCTGGGATCGGAGGACCCGGCGGCGGCGAGGACGACGGCGTCGTTGTCTGTCACCCCGGCCTCGCGCAGGCGCTGGTCCAGCAGCGCTGCGAGCCGCGGATCCGGCCCCAGCGGCGCCGCGGCCAGGGTGTCCGGCCGGCTCTTCACGGCGCGGGCGATGTCCACCTTGACGTGGTATCCGACGCTGAGCAGCAACGGAACCACGACGGCGGTTACCCCCGCCGGGAGGCCCGCCACGACGGCCGGCAGGTCCGGGTCCTGCACGTCCACGTAGGCCTCACGGACATCCAGCCCGGGACGGAGCCCCGCGATGCCGTCCCGGACCGCGTTGACCTCCGCGGCCCCGTGCGGGCTGGACGTGCCGTGGGCGCAGGCAATCAGGATGGGGGTATTCATAGCCGTTAGCGTAACCTTGGAGCCGCCCTATCCGCCCCCCTGCAACCGACCGGGACGCTTCATGACCTTCTCCTTCAGCCTTGTCCTGGTCTGGCTTGACCTCGCCGGCGTGTTCTTCTTTGCGGTCTCCGGCTCGCTGCTCGCTGCGCGGAAGCAGTTCGACATCATCGGCTCGCTGCTCCTGGCCTCGGTGGTGAGCCTGGGCGGCGGCGTCATCCGCGACATCATCATCAACGCGGGCCCGCCCGCCGCGTTCACCAACCCGGCATATCTGGCACCGCCCCTGTTTGCCACGGTGCTGGTGTATTTCCTGTTCTCCAGCGTCCAGCGCTTCACGTCGCTGCTGATGCTGTTCGACGCCGGCGGGCTGGCCCTGTTCTGCATCACCGGCACACTGAAGGCGCTGGCCGCCGGGATGAATCCTGTGGCCGCCGTCCTGCTGGGTGTCACGACGGCGGTGGGTGGCGGCCTGCTGCGGGATATCACCGCCAACGAGGTCCCCCAGCTCTTCGACCCCAAGGATCTGTACGCTCTGCCGGCGTTCGCCGGGTCGGCGTTGACCGTGATCCTGTCCCTCACGGGGACCTTCACCGCGGTGAGCGCCTGCGCCGTCGCCGGGCTTGTCTTCGCTTTCCGGGTCACGGCCTGGCGGCGCCACTGGTACGTTCCGCTGGCGGTGCGCGGCTGGCACCGGCTGGGCCTGGACACCGCGGAAAACGACCGCTGAGGATTAGCTAGGATAAGACCATGACTGACATGTTCCTCGAGAAATTCCGCGCGCTTGTCCCGAAGTATCTCGAAGACGAATGGCAGGAAGAAGATGGCCTCCCGGCCGAGGAGCTCGACGCCGCCCTCGCCGAACACCAGTTCCAGGTCCCGATGGTCCTGCGCGAGTTCTACCTGGCAGTCGGCGGCTGCGAGGACATCATGGAGGCCTACCACTACTTCTGGGACCCCGAAGAGCTCGAAGTGGATGATGAGGGCTTCCTCATGTTCCTCGAGGACGAGGAAGAGCAGTTCACCTGGGGCTTCCGTGTCGGGGACCTCAGCATCCCGGATCCCATCGTGTACCGCCGCAACAACGCCCGCGGCCAGTGGAAGAGCGAGGAAGGGACCTTCTCCGAATTCGTCTTCGACATGTTCGAGTGGGCCTTCAACGAGGACGAAGACTAGGCTCCACGGCCTCTCCTTGGGGCCGGCCCGGCGGTCCGGGGGCACTTTGAAGCGGACACGCCGTCGTCCGGCCCGGTGATCCCCTGCTGAGGCGCCAATGTAGCCCCGGACGGCAGCCGCGACCTGTCCGTCACGGCCGGAAGGCCCCACTGCGCCGCAACTCCAGCACCGCCAGAACCTCCGCAACCATCCGCTCCGGGTGATGGACGACGTCGTCGTACCCGAACCTGAGCACAAGGTAACCGCCGATGAGGCTTGCGTTGTTCCGCCGCCGGTCCTTCTTAACTTGCAGAGGCTCCAGGTGCGAGGCACCGTCGGTCTCCACGACGATGCAGTCCTCAATAAGGAAGTCCACCTCCCCCACCCCGGGAATCTCCACATGCCGGCGCACGTGCAGCCCGGCCCGGCGGAAGGCGGTGTTGGCGAGAACTTCCAGCAGCGAATCGGCCCGCGGAATGACAAGGTCCAGCACCGACCTGGCGCGGCC
The DNA here is from genome assembly GCF_056406175.1 of Arthrobacter sp. P1_D12. Classification (NCBI taxonomy): domain Bacteria; kingdom Bacillati; phylum Actinomycetota; class Actinomycetes; order Micrococcales; family Micrococcaceae; genus Arthrobacter; species Arthrobacter sp. P1_D12. Next base: position 67,922 of record NZ_JBFUAR010000005.1, on the reverse strand, counting down.
GTTGCGGTTACCCTCGAGTTTGCCGCGGAGGAAGGCCAGGGTGATGTCCCCCCGGCCCACCGCACACTGGACCATGACAAGTGCCTGCAATTCAGGCAGACAGTGGAGTGCATGGATCAGGACGTCGGCGAGTCCGGCCAGGGGCAGCCACGGGTGCCGGAGGTGCCTGCAGCGGCCATGGGCCACGGTGCCGGGCGGTGCCGCCCGGTGCCCAAGACACAAATGCATGGACTGGGCCGGAGCCAAGGCCCACAAGCCGTAGCCCGGAGCGGCCGACACGCACGTCAGCAACCCCCTCAGTTCGCGCGCCGCCCGGTAGACGCCGGAATCCTGCGGAAGCCCATAGTGCCCGCGGCGGATCCGCACAATGGTGCCCAAGGACACGGCTGTGGCAAGCCGGTGGCGGCTGAATCCGGCCCGGCCAAGGTCCGCCGCGGCGGCTGTTCCGCCCCGTGAAGCAAGATAAGTGGCAACGTCCATTCCGCCAATGTGCCCTGCCGGGGATCCTTGGGGGCCGGCCCGGTTGGGCCATGTGGAAAACCTCAGGCCGGACATCCAAAGCCGCCGTGGGGCATTTTGACACCAACACGCCGATAAAACAGCCTGGAAGCAGCCCGCAGCGCGGCAAAGTGACCCCGCTCGGCCGCAGTCACGCCAGCAGAGGTCTCATGTGCCCCGGGCGTCCGCCAAGCCGCCGACGAATCTTTTGACAATCAAATTACAAAACCGCTAGACAGCATTACAAAGTTGTCATATGCTCTTTCTTGGGTTCACCAAATGCCTCCGGTGGATCTGATGCGAACGGAGAAATGGCCCCGGTTCGGCACAACGGAAGACTCGAACGTTGTGAGGAACCGGGGCCATTCCGTTTAAGCCAGAAGCCAGGTTAATCGTCAGGCTGTACCCAGCCCGGAACCGGCCGGGGAGAGACGCCGGCCCGGCTGTACCGCCGGCCCGGCCKGGCKGGTGTGGCCGGAGGCCGGGGACGGCGCCAAGGGCTCAGCGGCCGGAGGCCGGGGACCTAGCTGCTGCGGTCCACTACGGCGTGGGCGAAGCTGGTCAGCGAGGCCTTTACGACGCCCTCGGGCAGCGGGGCAAGGGCGGCAATGGCCTCATCGGCCCAAGTGCGTGCCACCACCCAGGACTGTGCTGTGACGGGGTGCTCCCGGAGTCCGGCCACGGCGGCAGCCAGGGCCTCATCCGAGCTGAGGTCACCGTCGATCAGCGACAGCAGTTCGACGGCGGCCTGGTCGCCGTCGCGGGCCGCGTTGCGCAGCAGCAGCACGGGCAGGGTGGGCACGCCTTCGCGCAGGTCGGTTCCCGGCGACTTGCCGGACTTGACCTTGATCCCGGTGACGTCGATGACGTCGTCGGCGAGCTGGAAGGCCACGCCCACCTTCTCGCCGTACTCGACCAGGATCGGCTCGTAGGCTTCGTCGGCGCCGGAGAAGATCGCACCCAGCTGCCCGGAGGCGGCCACGAGCGAGCCGGTCTTGTCCGCGATGACGGAGAGGTAGTGCGCCAAGGGGTCCTCGTCCGGGCGCGGTCCCACGGTCTCGTGCAGCTGGCCCAGGCAGAGCCGTTCAAAGGTGCGGGCCTGGATGCCAAGCGCCCGGGACCCGAGCTCCGAGACCAGGATGGAGGCGCGCGCAAAGATGAGGTCGCCGGTCAGGACCGCGACGGAGTTGCCCCAGACCTCGTGGGCCGTCGGCGCCCCCCGGCGGAACGGCGCGGAATCCATGACGTCGTCGTGGTAGAGGGTGGCGAGGTGCGTCAGTTCGACGACGACGGCGGCCTGCACCACTGCGGGCAGGGAGGCGTCACCAAGGTGGGCGCACAGCAGGGTCAGCAGCGGGCGGATCCGCTTGCCGCCGGCTTCCACGAGGTGGCGCGACGTTGCGTCAGCCAGGGGATCGGAGTTGGCAATGGCTTCGCGCAGCTTCTTCTCGACGCGCGCCAGGTTGGTGGTGAGCGCCGGGCCCAGCTCGGGGTCGCCCGCGATGGCCGAGAAGCCTGCCGGCAGTTGGAGGCCGGTGGCGATCGCGGTGGTGTTGAGGCTGGGTTCAGCGCTCGGCAGGCCGTGTCCGGCGTGCGTCCAGCTTTGGTCTGCAGAGTTGGTCACGGGTTAACCCTAACTTTTTGTTGCGGAAACCGCGGAGTTGGCGCCGGAGCGCGGAATGCTGTCCGTGGTGGACGCGGCCTTGTTGGACGTGGCCTGATTGGACGTAGCGGGTACCAGGGCTTCCAGGACCCGGATGACCCGGTCCTCGAAGCCCTTGGCGGCGGGATCGGTGAGGTTGGCCAGCATCCGCACCACGAAACGCATGAGCACGGGGACAGGCATACCCGTCCGTAGGGCCAGTTTCATAACGGCCGGCTTGCCGATCAGGGCGGCGAACGCCCGTCCCAGTGTGAAGTGTGAGCCCCACTGCTGGCGCACGTAGTCGGCGTACCGGGCAAGATGCGCGTCAGCGGCCCTGGAAGCCTCCGTCCCGGTCCCCCAGCCGGCGGACGCCGAACGGGCAGCCGCGTCGGCGATGAATTCGGCCGCGAAGCGGGCGGACTCCATGGCGTAGGAGATACCCTCTCCGTTGAACGGGGAGACCATGCCGCCGGCGTCGCCGAGGAGCAGCAGACCCGGAGAATAGTGCGGGGTGCGGTTGAAGCCCATGGGCAGCGCGGCCCCACGGATTTCGCCCACCTGGTTGTCCGGGGTGAAGCCCCAGTCGGCGGGCATGCCGGCGGTCCATTCGCGCAGCACCTGCTTGTAGTCCAGCTTGCCGAAGTCCTTGGAGGAGTTCAGGATGCCCAGGCCCACGTTGGAGGTGCCGTCGCCGACGCCGAACACCCAGCCGTAGCCGGGCAGGAGCTTGCCGTCCCGGCCGGGAAGCTCGAGCCAGCCTTCCATCCAGTCGTCGTCGTGCCGCGGCGAGGTGAAGTAGGTCCGCACAGCCACGCCGAGCGGCCGGTCGTCGCGCTTGCCGATGCCCAGTGAGACGGCGGTGCGCGTCGAGTTCCCGTCGGCGGCGAGGACGACGTCGGCGCTGAAGTCGCGCGTCTCGCCGGTCTTGCGCCCGGAGTTGTCCAGCAGCGCGGCGCGCACGCCGGTGACCCGGCCATCCTCGGAGCGCAGCGCCTCGGTGACACTGTGGCGTTCCAGCACGACGGCGCCCGCGGACTGGGCATGGCGGGCGAGCTGTTCGTCGAAGCCGAGCCGGGTCCGGATCAGCCCGTACTGCGGGAAGTCGGCAACCTCCGGCCAGGGCAGTTCGATCGTGCGGCCGCCGGCGATCAGGCGCAGGCCTTTGTTCCGCCGCCAGCCGTCGGTTTCGGGGTGGGCGAGTCCCAGCTTCTGGATCTCGCGGACCGCGCGCGGCGTGAGTCCGTCGCCGCAGACTTTCTCGCGGGGAAAGCTGGTTTTCTCCAGCACCGTGACGTCAATGCCGGCTTTGGCAAGGTAGTAGGCGGCGGTGGATCCGGCCGGGCCCGCCCCGACGATCAGTACATTCACAGCAGGGATCGGCTATCGGCCGGGCCGGGTGATGTTGCGGCGCAGCTTGGCCACGGGTCCGGTGTGGGCGGCCAGCGCCGCAGCGCCGGCGGCAGGGCCGGTTGAGGGGTCTGCCGGTTTCTGGGCCCGGTGCACGGCGACGATGCCGCCGCTGAGGTTGCGGTAGGTGACAGATTCCCAGCCGGCCTCCTGCAGCCAGGCCGCAAGGTGGTCCTGGTCCGGCCAGGCGCGGATGGACTCGGCGAGGTAGACGTAGGCGTCGGGGTTGGAGGAGGCCTTGACGGCGATGGCCGGCAGGGCCCGCATGAGGTATTCGGTGTACATGGTGCGCCACAGCGGCACCACGGGCTGGGAGAATTCCGCGATGACCAGCCGGCCGCCGGGCTTGGTGACCCGCAGCATCTCGGCCAGGGCCTTCTTCGGCTCATTGACGTTGCGCAGGCCAAAGGAGATCGTGCTGGCGTCGAAGGTGTTGTCCGCGAACGGCAGGCGGGTGGCATCTCCGGCGATGAAGTCGATGTCAGGGCGGCGGCGCTTGCCGACCTTGAGCATGCCGAGGGAGAAATCGCAGGCGATGACGTTGATGCCTGCGTCGGCGTACGGCTCGCTGGAGGTGCCGGTGCCGGCGGCGAGGTCCAGGACGTGCTGGCCGGCCGATACGCCCATGGCCTCCACCACCACCTTGCGCCAACGCCGTGTCTGCCCCAAGGACAGGACATCGTTGACGACGTCGTATTTGGGGGCGACGTCGTCAAACATCGTGGCTACTTCGTCCGGACGCTTATCCAAGGATGCTCGGTTCACCCTGACATTGTCTCAAATGATCGGCGCTCCCACGAACGGGCCGCCAATTGACGCGGCTTTCACCTGCGGCAACGGCCGCCGCGGCCCCGTGCAGGCCCGGCCGGCTCGTGTATATCCACCCAATGGGCGATCACGGGCTAGTGTTATGCCATCATGACGAGCACGTTCCGCACCTTGACAGTCCCCCTCGATGCCGAAACTTTCCCCGGGGGCCTGCCGTCGTTTCTGGTCCGGGACGATGTCCTCTGCTGGACCCGCCGCGAGGCCGGTCTCGTGGGCTTCGGCGAGATTGCCCGTTTCACCGCCACCGGGCCCGAGCGCTTTCTGGAAGCGGACATCTGGTGGCGCCACCAGGTCCTGGAGGCAGACATCCAGGACAGTGTGGGCTGCCCAGGCACCGGCCCGGTCGCCTTCGGCTCCTTCGCCTTCTCCAAGGCCTCCGCCCATGAGTCCCGGCTGCTGGTCCCGGAAATCGTTGTCGGGCTCCGTGACGGCCAGGCCTGGCTGACCCAGCTCACGTTCGACGACGGCGACCTCACCGAAGCCGGTGCCCGCGCCGCCCTGGAACGCTGGCTTCACAGCACCGGCACCAATCCCGGCACCGGCGCCAATCCCGGGACCGGCCTGACCGCGGTGGACGACCCGGTGCCGGCGGCCGCGCAGGCCGGTGGCGCCGTCGTACGTCCTTTGCCATTGGCCGCAGGGGCAACGTTGCACACCGGCTCGCTCAGCGAGGAAGACTGGATGGCCGCCGTTGCCGCCGGCGTCGCGGAGATCCGGACCGGCGCCCTGGAAAAGCTGGTGCTGGCGCGGGACGTCGTGGCCACCGTCCCCACCGGCGTCAAGGCCGCCGAGGTGCTGCGCGAACTGTCAGCCCGGTATCGCGAATGCTGGACCTACGGGGTGGACGGGCTGGTGGGGGCTACTCCGGAAATGCTGATCCAGGTGGAGGGCCGCACCGCGCAGGCGCGCGTCCTGGCCGGCACCCTGGACCGCCGCGACGCCGATGGCATGGCGGGCTCGCCGCTGGAATTCGCCGAACGGGTGCTGGCCGGCTCCGAGAAGCAGCGGCACGAACACGACATCGCAATCCAGTCCCTGACCACGCAGCTGGCCCCGTTTTCCGAGGCCATGAACGCGCACAGCGAGCCCTTCATCCTCGAACTGCCCAACGTGTGGCATCTGGCCTCGGACGTCAAGGCTGAACTGGCCGAGGTGGAAGGCCACGTCCCCACGTGCCTGGCCCTGATCAACGCGCTGCATCCGACCGCCGCCGTCTGCGGTACCCCCACCACCGTGGCCGGGGCGCTCATCCGCAAGCTCGAGCACCTGGACCGCGGCCCGTATGCCGGGCCGGTCGGCTGGCTCGACGCGGCCGGCAACGGCGAGTGGGGCATCGCCCTGCGTGGCGCCGTCATCGAATCCCCGCACACGGTCCGGCTCTATGCGGGCTGCGGCGTGGTGGACGGCTCGGTTCCCGAGACTGAGCTCGCCGAGACGTGGGCGAAGTTCCGGCCGATGCTGGAGTCGCTCGGCATCAGCAGCTAGGCCGCGGGGCCGGTGACGCCGGCCGGCCGGCGAATCGGCCGTCGGACTTGCACCGCAGGAACTGGCGAAACGGACAGGAATCCGGGATCACAGACAGATCGGGCATTAAAGATATTGCGTTCGGGTCTGGTTTAGTTATCCAATAGTGAAACTTAGTTTTCTGTGACGTACATCTCTTGTTCGGCGATACACTATAAATCGGCCTCGTTACGCATCCCTCCGGCAACAAAAGGTAAGAAAATGCAGATCTCCCCTTCGCTCCTGAGCAACCCCGCAATGAAGGTCGCCACGGTGCTCGCCGTCGGCGCATTGACCTTGACGGCCTGCACGAACGCCTCCGAGACCGGCCCCTCCGGCGCGGCTTCCGCTTCGGGCAGCGCCGCGGCCAGCTTTGACCCCAGCACGGTCCAGAAGGACGATGCCCTGGCGGCCATGTTGCCCGAGGCGATCAAGGCTAAAGGCACCCTGACCGTGGGCTCGGATACCTCCTACGCCCCCGCGGAATTCCTCGGCACCGACGGCCAGACCCCCGTGGGCTACGACGTCGACATCGCCAAGGCGATCGGCGCGGCGCTCGGCCTGAAGGTCCAGGTCCAGACGGCCGAATTCACCGGCATCCTTCCGGCCCTGGGCCCGAAGTACGACCTCGGGGTCTCTTCCTTCACGATCAACCCGGAGCGGCTTGCCGCGGTAAACATGGTCAGCTACTACCAGGCAGGTACCGGCTGGGCCGTTCAGAAGGGCAACCCCAAGAAGATCTCCCTCGATGACCTCTGCGGCAAGTCCATCGGCGTGCAGACCGGCACCATCCAGGAAGATCCGGACCTCTCGAACCGCAACAAGAAGTGCACCGCCGAGGGCAAGCAGCCCATTAACATCGTGACCCTCAAGACCCAGACGGACATCACCACCCGACTGGTCAACGGCAGCATCGATGCCATGGCCGCCGACTCCCCCATCATCGGCTACGCACTGACCCAGACCAACGGCCAGCTCGAGAAGCTCGGCGAGGTCTACGATTCTGCTCCCCAGGGCATCGCCGTCGCCAAGTCGGACACGGCCCTGGCGGACGTCGTCCAGAAGACCATGACCAAACTGATGGAAGACGGTTCCTACAAGAAGATCCTTGAGGGCTGGGGCGTCACCGACGGTGCCATCACCAAGTCCGAGGTCAACCCGGCGGTCGCGTCTTGAGCCTCCCCACAACCGGATCCGCAGCAGGGGCAGAGATGGACAGCCATCAGGACCCTCACGCCGCACCGGTACTGAACAATGCAGTACCGGTACGGCACCCCGGCCGCTGGATCAGCGCCATCATCATCGTCGGCTTCCTGCTTGCCTTCCTGCAGAGCCTGTTCACGAACCCCAACTTCCGCTGGGACGTCGTCGGCACCTACATCCTGGACACCAAGGTGGTCCAGGGCGTCGTCTGGACCCTGTTCCTGACATTTGCGTCCATGGTCCTGGCCATCGTCCTGGCCATCCTCCTGGCGTTCATGCGGCAGTCCGACAACCCGGTGTTCCGCTGGTCCAGCTGGACCTGGGTCTGGTTCTTCCGCGGCACACCGATCTACACCCAGCTGCTGTTCTGGGGGCTCGCCACGGTTCTCTATCCGACGATCGTCCTCGGAATCCCGTTTGGTCCTGCAACCTACACCTGGGTGACCTCGGACCCCACGCACGGCCTGATCCCGGCCATCCTGGGCCTGGGCCTGAATGAGTCCGCGTATCTCGCCGAGATCTTCCGGGCCGGCCTGAAGTCCGTGGACCAGGGCCAAAGTGAGGCCGCCGAGGCCCTCGGCATGACAAAGGGCAAGATCATGCGGCGGATCATCCTGCCGCAGGCCATGCGCGTCATCGTACCGCCCACGGGCAACGAGACCATCGGCATGCTGAAGACCACATCGCTGCTCCTGGCTGTGCCATTCACACTGGACCTGACCTTCGCGACGAACGCCCTGGCCAACCGGATTTACCTGCCCATTCCGCTCCTGATTGTCGCCGCCTTCTGGTACCTCGTCATCACCAGCATCCTGATGGTGGGCCAGCACTTCATTGAGGCGCACTACGGCAAGGGCGTGGACAACCGGGTTCCGGCAGCGATCAACCCCGCCGCCGCCAAGGCGTCCGCAGCCGTGGCCCCCAGCGCCGACGCCGAGCCGGACCTCAAGATGGACTTCCCCGAGGAGGAGGCGAAATGACGATCACCACAGAGCAGCCCCTAGTCAAGATCGAGGGCCTTCACAAGTACTACGGCACACACCACGTGCTGCGCGGCATCGACCTGACCGTCAACCAGGGCGAGGTGTCGGTTGTGATCGGCCCGTCCGGTTCGGGCAAGTCCACCATGCTGCGCTGCGTGAACCTGCTGGAGACCATCAGTGCCGGGCGCATTTCGGTGGGCGGCGACCTGATCGGCTACCGCGAGGTCAAGGGCAGGCTCCATGACCTGAAGACCAAGGAAATCGCCGCCCAGCGCCGCGAGATCGGCATGGTCTTCCAGCGCTTCAACCTGTTCCCGCACAAGACCGCGCTGCAGAACATCATGGAGGCCCCGGTCCAGGTCAAGGGCCAGTCAAAGGCCGTCGCCCGCAAACGCGCCCTGGAGCTCCTGGACCGGGTGGGGCTCGGCGACCGCGCCGGACACTACCCCTCCCAGCTCTCCGGCGGCCAGCAGCAGCGCGTGGCGATTGCCCGGGCCCTGGCCATGGACCCCGAGCTCATGCTGTTCGATGAGCCCACGTCCGCGCTCGACCCTGAGCTCGTGGGCGATGTCCTGAACGTGATGAAGGACCTCGCCAAGTCCGGCATGACCATGATCGTGGTGACCCACGAGATCGGCTTTGCCCGCGAGGTCGGCGACCGCCTGACCTTCATGGACGGCGGCATCGTCGTGGAGTCGGGCGACCCGCGGGAGGTCCTGGCCAATCCCCAGCACCCCCGCACCAAGGAGTTCCTCAGCCGGGTGCTGTAATTCCGGTATTCCGCACCGATTTCGGACAGCCGCTACGTGGATCCACGTAGCGGCTGTCCTTTTTTGTAGCGGAAACGGGCGCTACGTCTGCGGGAGGCCCTCCACGGCCGTGGCCACCGCGGCCCGGATGGCGCGGTGCAGTTCCCCGAGCCGGTGCCGGTCCGTGCGCACCTCGATGATGCTGCGGCCCACCAGCGGACCGGACAGCGCCTCGGCGAGTTCCGCCGTCGTGCCGACCTGGCGGTGCGCGACGCCGTACGCCGCGGCCAGCGCGGCGAGGTCCACCCGCTGCGGGGTGGCGAAGAGGCGTTCGACGGCGTCGCCGTAGCGCCCCGCCGCGGCGACTGTGCCGTGCTCCAGGAGCCCGAAGATGGCACCGCCGGCGTCGTTGAGCACCACGATCCGCAGCTGCGGTTCGGCCTCGCCGGCCCCGAGCAGGAGTCCCCCGGCGTCGTGCAGGAACGTCACATCCCCCATGAGCACGGTGGTTTCCTGGCCGCCGCCCAGCGCGATCCCGGTGGCGGTGGACGTGGTCCCGTCGATCCCGGCCAGGCCCCGGTTGGCGAACATGGTGGCCTGGGGTTCCGCGGGTGGCGCCCCGGCGAGGTCGACGTCGCGGATCCCGTTCGAGGAGCCCAGGAACAGCTGCCCGCGGGCATGTTTCCAGACTTCGGCGCCCACCGACGGGCCGGTCGCGGCCGGGGATGCGGCCAGGATCAGGTCCACGGCATGCTGCGCGGCGGCTCCTGCCAGCAGCCAGGCATCGAGCCAGGCGGCAGATCCGCGGCCGGCGAAGTCCGCCAGGTCCGCCAGGGTTTCCAGCGGCAGTTCGGTGCGGCGGCCGGGTTCGTACCAGGCCACCGGAACCGGCTGGTACAGGGCCGACGGGACATCCGCCCGCTCCAGCAGCGCGCTCACCGGCCGGGAGAGCGTCGGCCGGCCGAAGAGGACCACGCGTTCGATCGGCTGTGCCGCGTCCGCGCCGAAGTGCTCGATCAGCAGCCGGTAGGGCCCCACCGCGTTGGGGCCGAAGCGGGCGTTGGAAGACGGCTCGGCCAGCAGCGGCAGGCCGTGCGCGCGGGCGAAAGCCTCGGCGACCGGGCCGGCGTCGTGCCCGGCCAGCACCACGGTGCGCCGCTCCGGCAGCGCCGTCGACGCGGCCGGAAAGTCCAGGGCCAGGGGGTTCCGGGCGGCCCGGTAGATGGCGCGTCCGGCGGCCGCGGGCAGCCCGTCGCCCACGGCCGGGACCAGCGGGTCGCGGAAGGCAAGGTTCAGCTGCACCGGCCCGGGCGGGGCGTCCTCGAAAGCTCCGGTGGCGGCACTGAGGGCCGTGTCGACGGCGCGCTGCGGATCGCTGCCCGCGGGCACGTCGACGGCGAAGCGGACGTGGTCGCCAAAGAGGTCCAGCTGCACGGTGGTCTGGTTGGCGCCGGTCCCCCGCAGCTCCTCGGGCCGGTCGGCGGAGATGACCACGAGCGGCACCGCGGCGTGGTTGGCCTCCATGACGGCCGGGAGGAGATTGCCGACGGCGGTCCCGGACGTGGTCAGGACAGCGGCGGGCGCACCGGCGGACAGGGCCAGGCCCAGCGCCGTGAAGCCGGCGGACCTTTCGTCGATCCGGACCAGCAGCTCCACCCGTCCGGCGGCTTCGGCCTCGGCCAGGGCGTAGGCCATGGGCGCCGAGCGCGATCCCGGGGACACCACCACCTGGCGCACACCGGCGGCGAGCAACGTGTCGACGGCGATGCGCGCAGCCTCCACCGCGGTCAGGCCGCCAGGAGCGGATGGGCCGGCAGCGGAATCCGCCGGCCTCACATGTTCTCCGGCGTTTCGATGCCCAGCAGTTCCAGGCCGCCGGAGAGGCGGCGCAGCGCCAGCGCGCACAGGGCCAGCCGCGAGTCCCGGACCGATTCCTCGGCCTTGAGCACCGGGCATTGGTCGTAGAACGTGGTGAAGAGCTGTGCGAGCTCAAAGAGGTAGCCGCAGAGCCGGTGCGGCTCCAGCGCGTCCCGCACCTTGTTCAGCGTCGCGTCGAACTCCAGCAGGTGCAGGGCCAGGGCGCGTTCTGCGGGTTCGACGACGGCGATCGCCGTGGCGGGGCCGCCGGATGCTTCGGCTTCCGGCGTGCCGGCCGCCGGAGTTCCCGCGGCGCCGGCTGCCGGCCTGCCGCCGTCGCCGGTGATGCCCTCCAGCACCCCGGCTTTGCGCAGGATGGAGCGGATCCGGGCGGCAGCGTACTGCACGTAGGGTCCGGTGTTGCCGCTGAGGGCGAGCATGCGGTCGAAGTCGAAGACGTACTCGGTGTCGTGGCCGGTGGAGAGGTCGGCGTACTTGACGGCGCCGATGCCCACCTGGCGGGCAGTCACTGCGCGCTCGTCCTCGCTGAGCTCGGGCCGGCTCGCGTCAATGACGGCGCGGGCGCGGTCCACGGCTTCCTCGAGCAGGGCCATGAGCTTCACCGGGGCACCGGAGCGGGACTTGAGGATCTTCCCGTCCTCGCCGAGCACGTTGCCGATCTGCACATGCACGGCCTCGACCGTCTCCGGGAGCCAGCCGGCGTCCCGGGCGGTGGCCATGACCATGCGCAGGTGGACGTTCTGCGGGGCGCCCACGACGTAGAGGATCCGGTTGGCCGCCAGGTCGCGGACCCGGTAGCGGATGGTGGCGAGGTCCGTGGTGCCGTATCCGTAGCCGCCGTCGGACTTGCGGATGATCAGCGGCAGCGGCTGCCCGTCGCGGCCGCTAAAGCCGGCGGGGAAGGTGCACAGAGCGCCGTCGCTGATCCGGGCCAGGCCGCGCTCCTCGAGTTCCTGGCACAGCTGTGCCAGATGCGCGTCGTAGGAGCTTTCGCCGGCGATGTGGTCATCGGTGAGGCTGATGCCGAGGGTGGAGTAGATGGCGTTGAAGTAGCGCTTGGACTGTGCGACCAGCCGCTGCCAGACGGCGAAGGTCTCCTGGTCGCCGCCCTGCAGGGCAACGACGCGGAGCCGGGCCCGGGTGGCGAAGCCGTCCTCGTCGGTGGCGGAGGCATCGAACTTGGCCCGGGCGGCCTGGTAGAACGCGCTGGGGTCCTCCACCAGCAGCGCCGCCTCCGGGGAGTCCTCGCCGATCTCCAGCCAGTGTTCGATCAGCATCCCGAACGGGGTTCCCCAGTCACCGATGTGGTTTTGCCGGATCACGGTGTCGCCGAGGGCTTCGAGTACCTTGACGAGGCTGTCCCCCACCACGGTGGTGCGCAGGTGGCCGACGTGCATTTCCTTCGCGACGTTCGGGGAGGAATAGTCGACGACGACGCGCTGCGGCGTGGCGGCCGGCGTGACGGCCGTGGCCGGGGACGCGGCCTGGACCGACTCTGCATTGAGCAGTTCCTCGATCCAGGTGCCGTCAAAGCTGAGGTTGATGAAGCCGGGCCCGGAGATTTCCACGCTGGTGCAGATGCCGTCCAGGTTCAGGGCCTCCACGATCTTCGCGGCGGCGTCCCGCGGCGGCAGGCCGGCCTTCTTGGCCAGGGCCATGGCGGCGTTGATCTGGATGTCGGCGAACTGGGAGGGCCTGACCACCGGGTCCGTCTGCCGGAACTCTTCGCCGAACGCGGTGGCCATTGCAGCCTGGACTCTGGGGACAACCAATTCGGCCGGATTATTCACAGTCCCAAATTATCAGTTCGGGCCTACCAGGGTTTCTCCCCTTCCACCGCCCGAAGCAACGCGGAGTCAGATCGCGCCCATGCAGGCCCCCAAATGGGCGCGAAGTGACCCCGCGTCGCAGTGCTGTTGTTTTGCCGTGCTGTTGTTTTGCCGTGCCGTTGTTTTGCCGTGCCGTTGTTTTGCCGTGCCGTTGTTTTGCCGTGCCGTTGTTTTGCCGTGCTGTTGTTTTGCCGTACCGGCAGGTGGCTAGCCGTCGGTGCGGAACACCTGGACCACGGACGGACGCGGGGCGCGCACCTGGCCGGGCTTCGGCGTCGCGCCGGCGGCTACGTAGTCGGGGAAGTACGAGTGCTGTTCGGCGAAGGTGCCTTCCTCGCCCGGGTGCTGAACGGCAACGAAGACGGTGCGCTCGTCGTCGTGGATGACCGGGCCGCAGGTCTCGGCGTCGCGCGGGACGGCCAGGAACTGCTCCACTCTGCCGCGTTCGGCACCGTCCAGAGTCACCTTGAAGAGCCCGTCCGCGTAGCCGATGCTGGAGGGCGCGCCGTCGGTGGAGATCCACAGGTTGCCTACGGAATCGAAGGCCACGTTGTCCGGGCAGGAGATCGGCGAGACCTGGCTGGCGGGGAATCCGGCGAAATAGGCGGCGGAGTTCTTGGCCGGATCGCCGCAGACCATCAGCAGGTTCCAGCCAAACGTGGTTGAAGTCTGGTCCCCGGTCTCGGTGATTTCGACGATGTGGCCGTCACGGTTGAGGGTCCGGGGGTTGACCTCGGTGGCTCCTTCCTTGCCGGGCTTGCCGCGGTCCGCGTTGTTGGTGCAGACCACGTAGACCTTGCCGGTGTGCGGGCTGGGCTGGACGTCCTCGCAGCGGTCCATCTTGGTGGGGCCCACTTTGTCGGCGGCGAGCCGGGTGTACACCAGCACCTCTTCCACGGACATTCCGGCCACCTTGGACTGGCCGCCCACCACGAGGGGCAGCCAAACACCGGCGCCGTCGAAGGCGCCGTCGGCCGGAAGCTTGCCCGCGCCGTCGAACCCGTCGGCCGGGGAATTGCCGGTGAACTTCGCGACGTACAGGTCGCCTTCCGAGAGCAGCGTGAGGTTGTTCCTGCGGTCCTCCGCCGTCTTTCCGGGCCGGTAGGTGCCGGCCGAGACGAACTTGTACAGGTAGTCGAAGCGCTCGTCGTCGCCCATGTAGGCCACCACGTGGCCGGACTTGGCGACGATCACGTTGGCGCCCTCGTGCTTGAAGCGGCCCATCGCGGAGTGCTTGCGGGGCGTGGAGGAGGGATCGAAGGGATCCACTTCCACGATCCAGCCGAAGCGGTTGGCCTCGTTCTGGTATCCGGGGTTGCGGGTGTCGAAGCGCGGGTCATCGAGTTCCCACTGGCGGGCGGTGGGCTTGCTGGTCAGGCCGTAGCGCTTGTCGGCGTCGGAGGTTCCGGGCGCGGCGAAGTAGCCGTTGAAGTTTTCCTCGCCGGAGAGGATCGTGCCCCACGGGGTGGTACCGCCGGAGCAGTTGCCCAGGGTGCCCTGGATGGCCCGGCCGGAGGGATCGGCGGCGGTCTTTAGCAGCTGGGATCCGGCGGCGGGGCCGTCGAGCTCGTAGGTGGTGTCGGTCAGGAAGCGGCGGTTCAGCCCGGCACCCCGGACGTAGCTCCAGGGCTTGCTCTTGTTCGCACGCTCCAACTCGACCACCGTGAGGCCGTGGGCTGCACGGCCGATCGCGCGGGCCTCGGCGGCGTCGAATCCGGCCGGCAGCATGATGGACTCGTTGGTGTATTCATGGTTGGTGAAAAGCACGGCCCGGCGGTCCTTGGATCCTTCAATCGGGAGGATGTCGGTGTAGTCGTTGTTATAGCCGAACTGGCGGGCCTGCGCCGCCGCGCTCTGGTGGTCCAGGTCGAAGGCCGGCGAGTCGTTGAAGAGCGGGTCGCCCCAGCGGATGACCGGCTGCCAGGTGAACCCGGCCGGGACGGTCAGCCTGTCCACGCTGGCGTCCACCGGAGCGATGGCGGTGAACTGCAGCTTGGACTTTCCAAACCCGTCCTTGGCCGCGGCGGCGAGGCCCGGGCCGCCGTCGGCCACTGCCGTATCGGCGGACGTCACGGCGTTGCCGAGGACGACGGCGAGCGCGCCGGCGGCGCCGAAGCCCAGGGCGGCGCGGCGGGACATGGTGGCGGAGGCGATGTCCCGGAAGTAGCTGTTGGTGCTGGTGTTGCAGACCTCGCCCGAGCAGGCGTTGTCGCACTTCAGCGCGCAGGTGACGGGGCTTCGCTTGCCTTTGGTGTGGCCGAGCATGGGGAGCAGGGAAAATTTGCGTCCGGAGGTGACAGACATGGAGAGACCTTCCATGGGGGTGAGTTGCGGTCGCGCCCACCCTTCCAGCCGCCGGCTACGGGGAACCGACCCTCACATGAAGTCCCGGTGAACTCCCGCTACAAACCAGAGGAAGCGTCACCGGCGAACTCTTGGGGACAGAAGCTAGCTGTCCGTCTCTTCCGGGGCGCTGGCGGCAGCCATCAACCGCTGGCCAATGCCCTCAAGAAATTCGGCGATGTTCACAATGCTGCCTTCGGAGGATTCCTGGAGAAGGGCCTCGGCCGCCGCGGCGAAGTGGTTGTTGGCCCACTGCATCGCGTCGGTTCCTTCCGGGCTCAGGTGCAACAGCACACTGCGCCGGTCCGTGGGGTTGGGCTTCCGCGCCATAAAGCCCTTGGATTCCAGGCGGTCCACCATGGCCGTTACCGAGCCGGTGGTGATGTTCAGCGCCTTACCGAGATCCTTGGGAGTGAGGCCGTCCACCTCGCCCACAAAGGCCATCGCGTTGATGTCGATCGTCCCGATCCCCAGATTCTCGGCCAGCCGGATGCGGAGGGCATAGGTCCCCGTGTCGACCCGCCGCAGGCCTTGCACGATCCGGAGCAGCCCGTCCTTCTGGGCCACCATCTGGCCCTCCGCGCGCTTTGCCGTAGCCAGCGCGTCATCTTGCCGGGGTACCGAGGTGGTCATCACGAATCTTCCGCTCCAAAGCTATCTTCGGCGGCTAGTTCGCCGCGTCCGCATCCACTTTACTCTCAAACCACTTGCGTCACTGGCTGGCAGCCAGCACCGCGTGGACCCGGCGCAGGCGGTCGAGCCACCAGTCGCGGCGCTCGGGCGCGGCCGCATATTCCGCCAGCAGCTCCGGATCGGCGGCAACCTCGCGGACCCGGATGGCGCCGTCGTCGGGAACCAGCGGGTCCCGGGTGACATCGGCGGCGAGCAGGGACACGGTACCCAGCCCGCAGGCATACGGCAGTTCCGGCAGCGCCGCGGCGAGCGCCAATCCGGCGCGGATTCCCACGGAGGTGTCCAGCGCCGAGCTGACGACGGCGGGGAGCCCGGCCTGCGCCACGATGTCCAGGGCCCGGCGCACTCCCCCGAGCGGCGCCACCTTCACGACGACCAGGTCTGCCGCGCCGGCGCGGGCCACCTTGAGCGGATCGTCCTCCTTGCGGACGCTTTCGTCCGCGGCGATCAGCACCGGGATACCGGCGGCCCGCAGCCTACGGCGGACCTCGGCGAGCCCGGCGATGTCCGCCACGGGCTGTTCGGCGTATTCCAGCCCGACGCCGGAAAGTCGGGTCAGCGCCTCGACGGCTGCCGGGACGTCCCAGCCGCCGTTCGCGTCCACCCGGATCGCTGCGTCCGGGAGTGCCTCGCGGACCGCGGCAACCCGTGCGGCGTCGTCTTCCAGGCTCTGCCCGGGCTCGGCCACCTTGATTTTGACGGCGTCCACCCGGCCGAATCGGGCCAGGATCTCCTGGACCCGGTCCGCGGTGACGGCGGGGACCGTGGCGTTGACGGGGATGCTGGTGCGCAGCGGCTCGGGAAAGCCCCGCCAGCCGGCCTCGATCGCGGCGGCGAGCCAGCGGGACGCTTCCGGGTCGCCGTACTCAGGGAAGGGGCAGAATTCGCCCCAACCGAGCGGGCCGTTCAGCAGCAGGGCTTCGCGCTGGAGGATTCCGCGGAACTTTACCCGCATCGGCAGGCTCACCACGTGGGCGACGTTGAGGAGTTCCTCCAGCGCGGGGAGCTGATCGCGGAGTTCCTCCGGGCGGCTTCCGGGACGGCCCGGCCGCTGTGGAAACGAGTTCGTGTTCATGGTTGTGCCGCGCTCAGCTCTGCCCGACGGTGGCGTCGGTCAGATGCGTCACTTCAGCCATCCAAGGAAACACAAACTGGTCCAGGACAACCAGGGCTGCCGCAAGGATCACCACGGACAGAAGGATCTTCAGCCAAAGAGGCCCGGGAAGTTGCCGAAAAAGCCAAAGGTACACGGCCTAGCCCTTCCCCTGCAGCGCGGCGAGCTGCTTGGCGATGGGCGCCGGAGGCCCTGCGCTGAGCGGCTGCCAGGAATCGAAAATGGAGTACGCGATGATGCGCTCTTGGGCGCCGAAGCGCGGATTGCAGCTTGTCATGGTCAAAATCCGTTGCTGCGGCTCTGCGCCGGGCTGAGTCGGCACCGGCGCCAGCACATCCGTCCGGTCCGGCAGGACAATCTCCTGGTTCCGGAAAACGTACGTGTAGAACCCGTCGGCGGTCTGAACATAGATTTTGTCCCCGGGCACCAGTGTGTGGATGTTGTCGAGCACCGCGCCGTGTGTCTGGCGGTGGCCGGCGACGGCAAAGTTCCCCATGGCCCCGGGCATGGCCGTTCCCGCATAGCGGCCCAGGCCGAGCGTGTCCAGGACGTCCTGGCTGGTGCCCTCGATGATCGGCCTGCTGTAGTCGGCTCCGAAGCGGGGAATGTAGATGACCCCGATCGGCTGTCCGTGACCCGGCACTTTGCCGACCGGCACTGCAGGGGCTCCCTTGGTGTCCCCCGGCGCCGTGGCCGCAGGGTCATTCGTTGCAGGTGCCTGGTGTTCCTGCACGAACTGCTTCACGGCAGCCCCCTGAGCCGCATCGGCTTCAACGTTGGTCCACCACAATTGCCAGGCGACGAAGAGCACGGCAATCACGCCGAGGGTGATCAGCAGTTCGCCCATCACCTGGACRACCAGGAGGGAACGACGCCGGCGGGTGCGTTTCGTTTCCTGCGCAACTGTGGCGCGGCGGTTCAATACCTTCGTCATGCCCCTCCTGTTGCCTACCGCTGGACGCTGCCGACGAAGCATCGCCCGCTCGGAAGAACGGGCAATACTGACGATTCCACGGTTCCGGACCTGAGCTGCGCCATCACACATTCGGTTCCGCTCAACACGCCAACTTCCACGGCGTCGGCGGCCAGCCCGGTGGGTGTGCGGGAGGCAGAAACCTCCACCGCGGCCGGGGCAAACCCCGCCGAGGAAAGGCTCGCGCGGATTTGCTCTCTGCTCGGCTGCGACGACGACGCAAGCAGGGTCTGCAGGGCCGCTTCCACAGCGCGTGGAACGCCGGAGGCAGCAGCAGTTGCGGAACCGGTCGGCGCTGTCCCGGCCGTTTCCCGGGATGGGGCAGACGATGCTTGCCCAGCCGGTGCCGCTGCCTCGCTCGCTGAGCCGGAGGACAGGGTCGGTGAAGGGGCAGCACACGCAGACATACCCATCACCAATGGCAAGACCGCGACAGCCAGCCCCACGCACCAGCCGCTGCGTGGGCGGCGGCACTGGGCGGGGTCGCGGGAAGTCACCGGAACATCCTCCCACACCGGGTCCGGCTCCATGCGACGGACGCGGATGCGGACGCAAGCTGGACGCCGGCAAGGAGTTGTTCATCGAGTCCAGGCGGGGATGCGTCTGCACGTCTCTGGCCCTTGATGGGCCGGCGTCGACTGGGGGTGAGTCCCTGGTCCAGGAAACTCGTCTTCGCCGGCCCCGCTCAAGGAGCGTCGTGCCGGGGACAAGCCACGCCGGCACAGTTGACTCTATGGACCCCGGTCCGGCGGGGCACGAGTAGTGAGTACTCATGTTTTGTTCGGGCACTACTCTCAACCGCGCCGGGCCCATCAGGTGGCGTGCAGGGTTCTGTGGGAGCCTTAACAGCATGACTTTTCGGCAGGAACGCACCCCTTGCGACCCGTCTGCCCGGGTCCCTGAGGCGCAGATCCCGGAAACGCAGGTCTTAAAGACTCAGGCCCCAGCCACCCGGGCGCCAAAGACGCCGGCCGGCAGAACACGGGATCCGCAGGCGGAGTGGTCCCCCGGCAAGGGCACGACCGCCTTGTTCGTGCTGGCCACGGTTGCGTGCGTCGCCGCACTGGCCGCCACCTATTTCTTCTTTGTCCGCACCACCACGGGACAATTCATTGACGAATCCGCCCTCGTGGAAGCGGTGGAGCTCAGCGGGACCGCGGGCAAGGCAGCCACCAAGCTGCTGGACTGGCTGCCAGCGCTCTCTGTGGTGATCGCATCGATCGTGGTCGTATTCGTCACCATCGTGCGGCGGCGCTGGGCGGCGGCGGGGATTGCGATTGCGGCCTGTGTGGGCGCCAACGTGGCCACCCAGATCCTCAAGGACCTGGTGCCGGTCCGGCCGTACCGCGGGATCGAAACGCTGGAGCTGAACTCGCTGCCGTCCGGCCACACCACGATGGCCGCCTCGGCCGCGGCGGCCGTGTTCCTTATGGTTTCGCCGCGCTGGCGGCCGCTGGCCGGCTTCCTGGGCGGCAGCTTCGCCGTCGCCACCGGGGTGTCCACGCTGATCAACCAGTGGCACCGTCCGGCCGACGTCGTCGCGGCGTTCCTCGTGGTGGGGGCCTTTATGCTCCCGGCCGGCTGGCTGATCATCCGCACCGGCCGGAGCTGGAACGTCTGGGACGGCTACAACGGACACTGGGCATCAGCCAGGTTGTGGGTGGTGCTTCCCGTCCTCACCAGTCTCGCCGCCGCCGGCGTGGCGGCCTATGCCTTACTGAGCATCGGCCCGGGCGGCCAGGAGATCAGCACCACCAGCTACTTCTGGGCCGGGACTTCACTGATCGTCATCACGGGCTACCTCGCCACCGTGGCCGGCGTCTGCCTGTTCGGTCATGCGGTACGACGCCGCCCTGGGCCGGACAGCGGTCAGTAGTTCCGGCGGTGTTTGAGCCGGGGAATGGTGACGGCGAAGACCGCGGCGGCCGCGAAGCCAATCCCGCCGGTGGCGGCCACCCCGGCCCCGAGCGAGGCCACGGCGGTCACGCCGGAGAGGAGCACCGGCCCTCCGGTGGCGCCGGCGTCGGCCATGAACCGCCAGATGCCCAGGAACTGGCCGCGGCCGTTGTCGGGTGAGAAATCGGCCCCCAGCGTCATGTTCAGGCCCGAACTGATGCCGTTGCCGAACCCGATCAGAAGCGCCGCGAGGAGCAGGCCTGCGAAGCCGGTGCTGAGCGGGATCAGCAGCATGGCGGTGCCCATGATGAGGGTCGACGGAATGGCCACCCATTGCCGGCCCTTGCGGTCCATCAGTTTGCCGGCCGGATAAAAGACCAGCATGTCGATGGCCCCGGACAGCCCGTAGATCAGGGATGCCTGCGTGGCATCCATCCCGAGGTGCTCGGCCCAGAGCGGGATCACCACCTGCCGGGACGCACGCAGCGCACTGAGCAGCAGCACTCCCATGCCGACGCTCAGGAAAACCCCGGCGTGGGACACGGCGACGCTGCGCAGCGTCGCCGTGTGGACGGGGACGCCGTCGTCCGCAGCAGGCGCGGCCACGAGGTCCGGGATGGTCACCGACAAGACGGCGGCCGCGGCCATGGCGACGACGCCCACCCAGTAGGCGCCGGTGATTCCGGCGAACTGCATCACGGCTGCGCCGATGAAGGGGCCGATGAAGATGCCGATCCGGTTGACGCCGCCAAGCGTGGACAGGGCCCGTGCCCGGAGGATCACGGGTACCGCCTCGGTCAGGTATTTCTGCCGGGCCAGGCTGAAGACGCTCGCTGCCATGCCGACCACCACCATGGCCGCCGCGAGCAGCCAGAGCCCGTCGGGCATCAGCGGTGCCAGGGCCGCGGCGGCGAGGGCGACGGCGCTGGCCGCCGCTGCTCCGACGATGGCCCAGCGTTCGCCGAACTTCAGTGTGATGAGCGAGGCCGGGAGGTTGAAGAACCAGGAGCCCAGACCGATCAGGGTGACCAACAGCGCGGCGACGGCCACCGAGGCACCGAGGTTGCGGGCGGACAGTGCCACCACGGGCAGGATGGCGCCCTCGCCGATGCTGAACAGCAGGGCCGGGCCGAAGGCGGGGACGGCGATGCTGCGGAGGCTGAAGGGTGCGGTCTGTGTGGTGGTCATCCCCTTCATCCTAGGGCGGGCGGCGCGCCGGGGAGCTCAGGCGTCGAAGTGCGTGTGGACTTCCCCGCTGGTGAGATTCCGCAGGACGTCTGCCGCGACGTCGCGGAGCTTCTGGTTCCGGTTGCTGGACACCCGGGTGAGAATGCCCATGGCCTCGTCCTGGGAGCAGCGGTTCTGGGCCATAATAACGCCGCAGGCCAGGTCGATGGACGTGCGGTGCTCCATGGCGGCCTGCAGGTCCTCCGCCCGGGACTGCGCGGTGCCGATCCGGACGGCCAGGCGAAGGGCCCGGCCGGCGAGGTCGGCAAAGCCGGAGGCCTCGGCAGCAATTGCCTCGGTGAAAATCCCCGTGTCAGAGCCGAAGAAGTTCAGGGCGGCGGCCGCGTCCTCGCCGATTTCCAGCGGCACGCCGAGGGTGCTGCGGCAGCCATGGGCCGCGAGCTGCCGCTGGTACTCCGGCCAGCGCGGATCGGTGTCGACGTCAGCCAGCAGGACCACGGATTTGGTCCGCAGTGCGGCGATGCACGGGCCGTCGCCGAGGGTCTGCTCGATGCGGTCCAGGATGACGGCCCGGGGGCTGCTCCCGGCCACCGTCATGGTCTTCTTCCGGCGCTGCAGCGTCACGCCGCATTCGATCTCCGCGCCGGCGGCCTGGCTGAGTGTGGCGGCCGAGAATCCAGCGAGGCGGCCCAGGAAGTCCTCGACGTTCTCGGTTCCCATCAGGAGGTCCTGCAGTTGCAGGGCGGCTTCGTCCCCGGCGTTGTTGGTCATGCCTAAATCTAAGTCGGTCACCGGTGCGAAACAACTTGGCTGCCGCGCGGTAGCATGAAGCCTTGCGAGGGCCCGCGTGATGCTTGATGGCCTCTCTAGTGTCGGTGGAGGTCTCATGACGGAACAGGTGTGGCGCGTCAGTGCCGATGTCGCCTGCGTCCACAGTGCCGACGGCGATCGCGTCGCCCTGCTGCACCTTGAGCAACAGGTCCCGGTCATCCTCGTTGGGACGGCTGCCTCTGTGTGGAACTGGCTGGACGGGACCAGAACCGAGGCGGAACTCATTGAGTGCCTTGCCCGCGAATACGCCACTGAGGTCGGGGCGATCGAGGGGGATGTGATGGGCTTGATCCACACCTTGAGCACCAACGGAATGATCACGCCGTCTCCTCGAAACGAAGGTGCCAGCTGATGGACGGCGCAGAGACCCTGCACCAAGACGAAGCCGTCCTCCTGGCCACGGCCCTCGTGGACTACGTCGCAGCGTCAGCCGGTCTTCAGGTGTTATTTATCAAGGGTCCCGCGGCCACAATGATGGGACTGCGCGGACATCACGTCTCCGCGGACGTGGATGTTCTGGTCCGCCCGGAAGACCTGGACAAAATGGTGGACCTCCTCGGCGGAAGAGGCTGGCTCGAAAGGCCATCCGGCGTGACAGTCGTTCGCCGGTACTCGCACTCCCGCACTCTCTACCATCCGCTGTGGAACTGCGATATCGACGTGCATAACAGGTTTCCCGGGATGGAGGCCTTACCCGGCCGTGCCTTCGACACGCTCTGGCGCGACAGGCAATACCTGGCTATGGCGGCCAGGAGTGTACCCGTTCCTTCCATTCCCGCAGCGGCGATTTTTCAGGCACTGCATAGCTTGCGCGCCATGGATGAACCACGCCATCAACGCGAGTACTCAGAGCTGCTGCAGCGGCTGGACGTAGCCATGCACCAAGACCTCGCGGATCTCAGCGTGGAACTGCACGCGACGGCGGCGCTGAAACCGCTCCTTGACGTCCTGGGAATAGCGGATTTGCGGCTCCGGCAGGGAACTGTCAGCGAGGAGTGGCGGCACCGCACTTCCGCGCAGGGCCCCGGAACGGCCTACCTGGTCTCACTCATCGAAAGCCCCTGGCGGGTCAAGCCGCTAGTACTCACTCGAACGGTCTTTCCCTCGCGGCAGACCTTACGGCACGAAAACCTCCATCTGGACGATTCCCTCATCGGACTCTCGAAGGCCTACCTTGCGCGTTGGCGCCGCATATTGGTCAGTTTTCCAGCGGCAGCCCGGAAGATCCGGACTTCACGCCGCCGGTAACGGTCCACCCCTAGAGGTACCCGTCCACAATGGCGGCGGCAATCTCCCGGTACGCGCGCCGCGTTTCGGGGCGGAGCACGTCCAGGGTCACGAGGTCGCCGTCGGCCACCCCGCGGTCGTGCGGAACCGCGATCAGCTGACGGCAGATGCCGGACAGGTGCTCCTCGATCGCATCCTTGTCCACACGTGTGGAGACCTCGTCCTTGTCCGTGATGACCACGATCGCGTTACGGGCCAGGTCCTCGTAGCCGTGGCTGGCCAGCCAGTGCAGGGTGCTGCGGGCCCGTTTGGCGCCGCTGACGGCGTAGCCGGCCGCGATGATCAGGTTGTCCGCCGACTGCAGGATGCCGCTCATGGCATTGTGCGTCACGCCCGTGCCGCAGTCGATCAGCGCCACCGAATAGTAGGCGGAGATGAGCTTGCGGATCCGCAGGTATTCCTCGGCCGTCAGTGAATCCGACACCTCGGGGTCCTGTTCGCCGGCAATGAGGTGGAGCCTGCCGGCGTGATGCATGTAGCGGGCCAAGGCGGTGAGGGAATCGACAGACTCGATGTTCCTAAGCAGGTCCGTGATGGTCCGCGGGCTCTGCTGCTGGTAGATGCCCTCACCAAGGGCGCGCTCCACGAGGTCTCCGGAATCGGGGTTGGCGTCGATCGCGCACGGCGGATCGCCCCGGAACTCGGCCAGGGTCAGTCCGACGCCCACCGTGGTGGAGGTCTTGCCGATGCCGCCCTTCAGGCTCAGGACGGCCGTGTTGTAG
The DNA here is from genome assembly GCF_056406175.1 of Arthrobacter sp. P1_D12. Taxonomy (NCBI): domain Bacteria; kingdom Bacillati; phylum Actinomycetota; class Actinomycetes; order Micrococcales; family Micrococcaceae; genus Arthrobacter; species Arthrobacter sp. P1_D12. Next base: position 44,352 of record NZ_JBFUAR010000005.1, on the reverse strand, counting down.
CTGCCCTGGAGCTGGCGGGAGATGCGCCGGGCGAGCTCGTCTTCTTCCCGCTGCCGAGCGCTCGGGCCAAGATTCAGCCCGGTCAGTTTGTAAAGGCCGCCGCGGAACCCGCCGACGGGCCGGGGCTTCTGCTCGCGGACGAATAGGCCGGGGGAACTGATGAAGTCCGGGACCGGGGCGTCGGCCAGGGCCGCGGACCGGGTAGCCGACCGCGTGGAGCGGCCTGGCTGCGCGGGCACGGCAGGACCTGTTCCGGGGGTCTCGGGCAACGCCGCCGGCGCTCCGCCGGAGGGTGCGCGTGTGGGTGCAGCGGGCGCATCCGCCGCGGCGGCCGCTTCCGCCCATGAGCTGCTCGGTGCGGTACGTGCAGATTCGCGGTCCGCCTCGTTGGGCGTGATGATGGGCATGGTTCCCGTCCAGGCATCGGAGCCGTCGGCGCGACGGTTACGCCGGCGCCGGAGATCCGGCTGCTCTGCGTCCACCGTGTCGTTGGCAGTTTTGGTGTCCACCGGTTCGGACATGTTTGTTCCCCCCAGGGATCACAGCGCAGGCCCGCTGCGTTGCTTGTTTGAATTGGTCCAAGCAGCAAGTCTAGGCGCAGGCACGGTGGTCAGCTGACGAGGACCCGCAGATGTGGCCGGAAAGTGCACCTCTTCAGCGACGCAGAGCGAGCGCCACAACGGCGATCGTTGCTGCCGCCAAGAGCACCAGGCCAACGTAAGCCCACCACCTGGGCCGCCTGCGGTGAGGGTTGATGTCGACGTACGGCACAGTCATGACTCCTGGCGCTGAAGAACGGAAGCGGGCCCGTGTCTGCGGCGCCTCAGGCGAAGCAGCCCGTAGAACACGGCGGAGAGAAACACGAGACTCCCCAGCAAAATGCACAGCGCAAGGACATAGCCGGGCAAAGTCACAGGTGAGACCTCCTGGGAGCAGCGACATCATTGACGCGAGCCCCGTGGATCCCCATCCTTGGGCAAGCTGGTCGCTGGCGAGAGCGGGTCCACGGAAAGGGACCCGGAGATGAGGTTACTCACAGGCTACCGGCGTTGTCCATCCGGCGGCGCGCCTGAGCCCGCCGGCCTTAGCGGTGGGCCCGCGTGTCCTGCAGGCGCTTGATGAACCAGCGCGACTGTTCGGGGCCGTACGGCAGAATCGGGATGGCCTTGGTTGCGTCGTCCGGGGTTTCCCGGGTGGCCTGGATCGCCTGCCGGACCGCGGTGGTCATGGTGTTGGCCATGGTTTTGACGAACTGGTCCGAGCACGGCTCGCCGTGGCCGGGGACCAGGAATTCGTACCGGTGCCGCAGCGCGGAAAGGTGCCGGAGGGCGTCAGCCCAGTCTTCCGGGAATGAGTCCTCGAAGGACGGGTGGGAACCCTGTTCGACGAGGTCGCCGGCGAAGAGGGTGCTCGCGGTGCCGACCAGGAGGTCGCCGTCGGTATGGCCGCGGCCCAGATAGAACAAGGTGGCGCTCTGTCCACCAAGATCCACCAGGACCGGCTGGTCCTTCACGATGGCGTTCGGAACTACCAACTCAGCGTCGGAGCCCTGACCGGCCGCCATTTCAGGTTCCGCCAAGGCCACAAGCCGGCGCTGCTCGTCGCCGTTCTCCTCAATTTCCGCGGCGCAGTTCTCGTGCGCCCAAAATTCCGTGACGCCGTCGTCGGCGAAGACGGCATTGCCGAAGAAGTGGTCGTAGTGGGCGTGCGTGTTGACCACGACCAGCGGCAGTCCGGTCTTTTCCCGCACGGCAGCCAGGATCTCGCGGCCCTGCCGGGGGCCGCCGCCAGTGTCGATCACCATGGCGCGCTCGGTGCCGACCACCAGACCCGTGTTGAGCAGGGAACCTTGAGTTGTCAGTACGTAGTTGTCCGGACCGACCTCGAGCCATCGTGACATTGAATCTCCGTAATTCCGACGCTTTTCCGGCGTTGTTGGTGCGGGGCTGCTGGTGCCCTGTACAGGCCTCGATTCTACCCGTGTCGGGCTGGCAAATCCCGGAGGCATGCCCGTCCCGTGCCGGTGGCGGATGCGCCTGGACGCCCCTCGTCTTGGGCCGCGCCGCGGTGTAGCCTGTGGGCTACTTCCGTCGATGAGCCAGTTGCTCTACCGAACGATTGGGGGTGGCTCCCGTTGAATGCCGGCACGTCCGTGGAGCGGATGGTGTTCTTCAGCGATGCCGTCTTCGCAATCGCCCTGACCCTCCTGGCCCTGGACCTGAAACTGCCCGAGGGCATCCCCGCGGAGCAGCTGGACAGCGCCTTGGTTGCGGCCTGGCCGCAGTTGCTGGCGTACGCCCTGTCCTTTGTCATCATCGCCGAGACGTGGATGTCCCACCACTCCGACTTTGCCCTCATCCGCCGCTTCAATGCGAAGCTGGCCTGGCTGAATCTGGCCCTGTTGTTCTTCATTGCCATGCTGCCCGCTCCGACGTCCATTCTCAGCGACTACGGGGACGACCCCACGCCGTGGCCGAGCGTTTTGTACGCCGCCAACATTGCCGCGGTCTATCTGATGTTGGCGACCATCTGGGGTTACGCGAAGCACGCCGGGCTCATGGACCGCGAGATGGCCGCCCACGTCCACCGCCGCATCTTTTACGCGCGCATGGCCGTGGCGCTGGTGTTCCTGTTCTCGATTCCGGCGGCGTTCGTCCTCAACGCCTACACGCCCTTCGTGTGGCTGCTGCTCCTGCCAGCGTCGTGGCTGGCGCGGCGCCTTTCCGCACGGGCGGAGAAGAATGCGGATAACGCAAAGACCTGACTTTGCTGTAGCGAGCCATTTTTGATCCTGCCTAGCCGCTTCCGGTCGGGAAATGAACTACCGCATGTTGTTGGTCGTATCGGCGATGTCCGTTCCCTACCCGGAGACTCGGACCTTCGCGTACACCTCAAAGTCCGGTCGGCACCCCTGATCTTGTAGGGGGAGCCGGTCGCTCCGCTGATCGCCGGGGGCGGATCGTTCCAGCCGCCTTCGTTGCGGTACCAGTGGTAGCTTGCCCTGGTGGGCCTGTTCCAGGATTCAGCACGTAGAGGACCTTACCGACGGAGGGCGCGCCGCCGATGACGCGCCTAAAGGGACGGGTCGATCGCCCACGGGGCGCGCTCCCGGACGGTGACGTTCAGCCCTTCCGCCAGGCAGTAATTCGTGATGTGGCCGAACCCTTTGCGCGACTTGCGGTCCTGAATCAATAGGACTCCGTAAATTCCCGATTACAGGGAAGATCGCCAGTCCGTCAGTGTCCGGCTTCCCGCTCACCGTCGCATTTCCCGGCCGGTTCAGATCGGCGGCCTTCACGCTGGCAGGAGCGATACGTTGCCGTCGAGCCCCGCGGGGCCGGGCAGCGACACGGGGTCTTGGCCCGGGGGCATGATAGGGCGTGGATCGTCAAGACTGTTGTTGACAGTGACCTCGATTGGTTTGAGCGACTTCACCGGCCCCAGCGGGGTGAGGTCGATGATGCCCTTGGCATCAAAGCCGAAGGATTCGAGGCGGGTCAGTTTTCCGGCCGCCTGAAAGCTGTGGAATGTGGGTCACAGACGTTGTCCGACCCGGTCAGCCTGGGTGCCGTTGGCACGTTGGCCGAATTCGTGAGCCCTTTGGAAGCTATAGACAGGTAAGTGAGTTTCGGCGGCAATTTCGGTAACCGGTTGAGCGTCCCGTTGGAGGTGGCGGATAGAAGTTGGCTGGCAGCCAACCGGCTTACAGTTCGGTGACGCGGACGCACCGGCTCAGGTCGGTCAGCGCATCGCTCGCCTTCTTGCCCGACAATGCGCTCCGGCCGAATGCGAAGCCGCCGCTGGCTGGCCCTCCAGCAAGCCGGCCCCGAGAGAGGCAGCCGTGAGCATGGACGTGATGGCTACCATTCATTCCCCCAGCTCAGAGCAGTTTTTCGATCAACCGGATCCTAGTCAATGGCTGCATCACTTGGTCACCAGCTCGCTGGGCCAGCACCTGATGGGACCCAAGCCACTACCGCATGGCGCCCTCACATGTCCGCGCGCGCGGACCGCGGGTTCTCAATCGCGCCAGCGACGTAGCGCAGGAAAGCGGTGACGCGTTTGCTATGACAGCCGTCCCCCGAACTGATGGCGAAAACACTATGCGGCCACATTGGAGTGCATGTCAGCCCCTCGGACGCCGGGACATCGCACTGGATAGCCACCATCGAGACCGTCGAAGGGGCTTAGTTCTGTTAAGGTCAGGGGCATGAGAATCGCCATATGCACGCTGACTGGTGCTCCAGATGATGTAAACGTATGGTCCGGCACGCCGGCCCATTTTCTGGAAGGGTTGCGGGCAGTTCATGATGATGTTGTCACCATCGGGCCGCTCGCACCCGTGGCATACAAAGCACTGAACAAATTCGCTGGCCTGACTGGCAAGCTGGGGAAGAAGATCAACTGGGAGGCTGAGCCTGCCGCGCTGCGATTCTTCACTAAGCTGTTCGATCGTGAGGTTGCCAAGGTAAAACCGGATGTTGTGGTCGTCATGGGCTGGTATCCACTCCGTCCGGCGTCCGGCGTGCCGGTCCTGTACTGGGGGGATGCCACCATTGGGCAGCGCCTCAACGAGTCGCCACATTGGTCCGGACTGTCCCGCCGCACCGAACGGCAGGCCGTCGAGCTGGAAGGTGCAGCCCTGCGGCAGCTCGCCGGTGTCCTGATGCCCTCGCGCTGGGCCTTGGACGACGCCAAGGAGCGCTACTCTGTGACCCGCACGTTCATTGCCCCGTTCGGTTCCAACATCGAAGACCCCAATGCGTTCCCACGGGCCAGTCTGGCAGGCGCACCGGTGCGTCTCCTGACAATGGGTGTCAAGTGGCGCCGCAAAGGCATGGACACCGCCGTTGAAACACTCGACGCCCTGCGCGCACGAGGCGTAGACGCGCACCTTGACGTAGTTGGCGTCCAACCACCTGCCGCCGAGTGGCACCGTGAACACGTCACGTACCATGGATTCGTTACCAAGTCCACGCAAGAGGGCAGGCGGAAGCTCGACAGCCTCTACCAGTCCGCCGATGTTTTCCTACTGCCAACCCGCAACGATCCGTTCCCTATGGTCTTGGCGGAGGCCGCTGCACACGCGCTCCCCGTTGTCGCTTCCACTGTTGGCGGCGTCCCTGACCGTGTAGAAAACGGTGTAGCCGGCCTGCTCCTAACAGACGGCACTCCGCAAGACTATGCGGACGCCGTCGAAACAATCCTTGTCCCGGATGCCTACCAGTCGATGAGCCGTAACGCTCGCGCCCGCTACGAGACAGACTTCACTTGGGAAAGCTGCGCCCGCCGCGTTGTCAGCGCATGCCAGGCGGTGATGCCCCAGAGCGGTAGCTAAGATCAGTGGCAAGTCCGTTCTCCGCGAGGGGGAACGGGCGCCCGTCTACATACACTGCTCAGTGTTCGGCATCATGGCGAAGGTCGGTTCCCGGGACACGACCACGATCATCTGCGTCCAGGTCGTGCCCAACGACTTCGGCGGCGGCAGCACCGCCCGGCTCGACATCGCCCCCGTGATCGGCGTCTACTCTGATCCCGCAGCTGCCGGCTCGCTCATCATCTCGTCTGATGACTCCTATTTGCAACCGATGACGGTGGCGCGGAAGCTGGCGTCCGTAGGCTGGCGCGGCGTGCTGAACCCACCATCGAACGTCTTGCCACGGGCAGAATGCCTCACCGTCGCGAAGGTCCGGCAGCTCCAGAACGTTTACAGCTAGGAACTTGGTGCGCACTGAATGACCAACGCCCAGCACGCCTCCCTCGCGGGGCAAACAAAGCGCAGATTGAGGCCATGCTGTTGGACTGCCGGGTATGGCAGAGTGCGAACGGTGTCGAATCCAACGCCTGCTCTATGAGCCCGTTCGATAAGAACGCCGTCGACGCCGTGGCCGTGTACTACGGCTGCCGGACCAAAGATGAACTGCCCACCCCGTCACGGCTCCCGCAACCGCTCGAGGCATCCGCTACGGGCGCTGTCAGGCCCGGCACGCTAGCATCCATAAACCTGCTGCCCGATCGGGCCGAAGCGAACTATTCCATGAACATCATCGTGCACCACCTAATCCGTCAGGGACTGCGGTACAGAACGAGTGGCTGCAACCCGACTTCAACGCGCTGATCGACTAAGCGGTCAGTATCGGCGTGAAGGACACCACGACGGCGCAACTTCTCGCGCTGGCCTAAGAGCGGTGGAAGGCGGTTCGGCACCCCGCCGGTGTCAGGGACACCAATCGAACCGGAGTCCCGTTCATCCACGGCGCCGCAACGGGCTGGGACGGTACGGAATTTGAAAAGCCGGACGGGCCACGGCTGCTTGCCCTGCGCGCCCGGCTTGTGCTTGCACCTCGGGCACACGCCTGGCCCGTCTCGGAAATCACCTATCTCCGATACCGGCGGCGCGGGCTCGGCGAGCTCCGGCGCGCGTCAGTAAGTGTCTCCCCCTGCCGTGAAATTTTCGCCAAGAATCGACCTGTATCGGCCTCGGCAGCGCCTCTCGTATCAGCCCGTTCATGGGGGCCTCTTTAATGGCGTGGGGTGGCGAAGCGTGACAGGATAGTGCGGTACGCCACGCGCTCCACCCCATGATGAAGGGCCAGAGCAAATACCGCGGATCCGACAATGGAAGCTGCACTAGCAGCAACCGTGGTTCCGAAAATCTCCACACTCTGAACCATCACGAACTGATGGACCAGGTAAAAGGCGAACGACACCTCACCCGCATAAATCAAGGGCTTCGCTTGCATCACCTTGAGGGGCCGAGTGCAGTCCATGCGGACGAAGAACACAATTACGACGAGAAATACCAACGTCCCCCAAACGTCACCTGCCGGCTTGTCCGGGATTGCCACGAGCCCTGCGCCTGCGATCAGCAGGAGAACGCCACCCATCCACAGCTTCGGTTTCCATCCGCCCCGCATGGCCAGCGCGGCGCAGACGCCAAGGACAAACTCCGGCAATCGGACTAGCGGGTTGGTGTATCGGATGGCATCGACGCTGGCACTGACATCAAGCATCGTGCTGCTCAGGACACCGACAGAAACAATGGTAAATACGCCGAAGCCGATGATCGCGAGAGTCCTGACGCTCCGTCCACGCAGTGCAGCGACCAGGAGCGGGAAGAGCGCATAGAAGAACATCTCGCAGGAAAGTGACCACGCCACCCCATTGAGAGAGTATGTGTAAGCGAAGTCGGGCGCCCATGCTTGGACGAGTAGAACGTGCATAAGCGTAGGCAGAAGGCCGCTCTGCCCTTCCCCGGAAGGTAGGCAAAGCACAACAAGCAACATGACCAGATGCGAAGGATAGACCCGGGCAAACCTGCGCAGGTAGAAGTGAGAGGCGCGGCGACCTGGGCGGTCCGTCCACGCTAAGAGGAAGCCGGAGAGCAAAAAGAAAAATGCCACACCCGAGTAGCCAAGCTTGGCCGGCGCGACACTGATGAGACCAACCGTGTTCAGATGGAAGATGAACACGAAGAGTGCGGCGAAACCTCGTAGCGATGTCAGTGACGGTAGATAGGACGGCAGAGTAGAACTCTGTAATTGTTTTCTGGCAGCATCGACGCTTGTATCAGTTGTCATGTGTCCCCCATATTGATGACCGTCGGCTACTGCCGCGGAATCGAGTTTACCGCCAGGCTCCGACCGGCCATTACGAACAGATGGGGCCGCGGCGTCCTAGCGTGCTACTCAAAATTGATGCCGTGGCCCTTAGCGCCTCAGGTTCTGACGTCCGCCATGGCTATGGCAACCCCATCCCCGAAGCGGATTCCGTCCCCGCCATTATTCGAAGACGTCACGCCACGCATGACGGTCCTCGGCCCGGCCGGCCGCAGGGAGTCCGCGTAAGGGACATCGCTGGCACCGATCGGGCCTGATGGTTTTCTTTGCTTAGCCCATGGAGGATCCTTCTGTAGATTGCCTTACCATCGACGTATGTAGCGAAATGCCTGCAGCCCGCAGGTTCGTGGCCAAAATCCTGATAGACCGAGATCGCACCCGAAACGACGACTTCCCAGGCCCCAATGATAAGAGGCGAGTGAGGCCGCTACGTGAGCCGAGAGAGACTGGTTAGGTGATCCGAGCTTGCGCTGAATGCACCGATCGATACTGAACTTCCTCACATGTCCGCGAGCGCCGACCCCGGGTTCTCGATCGCGTCCGCGACGTAGCGCAGGAAGCCGCCGGCCGCGCCGCCGTCGCACACCCGGTGGTCGAACGTGAGGGTCAGCTCGGTGACCTTGCGGACCGCGAGCTCGCCGTTGACCACCCAGGGCTTGTCGATTATCCGCCCGACACCGAGGATCCCCACTTCGGGGTGGTTGATGATCGCGGCGGAACCGTCCACCCCGAACACACCGTAGTTGTTCAGCGTGAACGTGCCGCTGCCCAGGTCCGCCGGGGTCGCTTTGCCCTCGCGCACGACGGCGGTGAGGCGGCGGATCTCGGCGTCCAGTTCGCGGGCGCTGAGCTTGTCCGCGTTCCGCACCGACGGCACCATCAGTCCGCGGTCGGTCTGCGCCGCGAAACCGAGGTTGACGCCGTCGAAGGCCACAATCTCCTGCATCGCCCCGCCCGCAGCATCCTCGGTGGTCACGATCCTGGTGTTCAGCTCCGGGAACTTCTTCAGCCCGGCGGTGACGAACCGGGCAATGAAAGCCAGCAGACCCGGGGTGTTGTGCGGGTCCGCCTTCTTCAGCGCGGCACGCATCTCTACGAGCGCCGTGGCGTCCACGTCCACCCACACTGTGGCTTCCGGAATCTCGGAGCGGCTGCGCGTCATGTTCGCCGCGACCGCCTTCCGCACGCCCCGGACCGCTGTGCGTCCGGAAATGCCCAGCCCGGTGCGCATGTCGGTGCCGGAAGCCGCGGCCGGCGCTGCAGGCTCCGCGGCCGGGCGCTCAACCACCGGTGACGGCTTGATGACGGCCTCGACATCGCGCCGCATGATGAGCCCGCTGGCTCCCGATCCTTGGAGTTCCCCCAAATCAACCCCATGATCGCGCGCCATCCGGCGAACCAGCGGAGAAATAACCGCCCCCAGCTTCCCGGGAACCCGGGTGCGCATCAGCACCAGATCATCGGCAGCCTTCTCGGCAGCAGACACCCCGCTGACAGCCTCAGCCATCCCGGCCGGCTTAGGAGCCCGCGTCCGCCGGGCAACCCCATGCCCGCCCGGAGTCCCGTACCCAATCAGGACATTCCCGGACCCGGCCTTCTCCTCCTCGCGGTAAGCCTCAGCGGCAACAGCAGGCGGCATGCTGCTTGCAGCAGTGCCGTCCGGCGAAGGGGCGGGGGCGGCATCATCCGTGCCGGCCCCACCGGGGGCGGACCCGGAAACAGCAGCACCAACCGGCATCACCGAGATCAGCGGCTTGCCGACGTCGAGCGTCTGGCCGGGCTCGCCGTGCAGCACGGCCACGGTGCCGGCGTACGGCGAGGGCACCTCCACCATGGACTTGGCGGTCTCGACCTCGGCGATCGGCTGGTCCACGCGGATCTCGTCGCCCACGGCCACGAGCCAGTTCACGAGCTCGGCTTCGGTGAGGCCTTCGCCCAGGTCCGGCAGGAGGAATACTTTCGGTTCGCTCATGGTCAGTCTTCCCACTGGAGGTCGTCAACGGCGTCGAGGATGCGGTCCACGCCGGGCAGGTAGTAGTGCTCGAGCTTCGGCGCCGGGTAGGGCACGTCGAAGCCGGTGACGCGGCGGATCGGTGCGGCCAGGTGGTGGAAGCAGCGTTCCTGGACCCGGGCGACGATTTCCGAGGCCACGGACGCGAAGCCGTGGGCCTCGGCGATGACCACGGCGCGGCCGGTCTTGCGGACCGAGGCGCAGACGGTCTCGTCGTCGAACGGCACGATCGAGCGGACGTCGATCACTTCGAGCGAGCGGCCTTCCTCGGCGGCGGCGGCCGCGGCGGCGAGCGCCGTCGGGACGGATGGGCCGTAGGCGATCAGCGTGGCGTCGGTGCCGGGGCGGGCGACGGCGGCCCGGCCCTCGGAGGAGGTGCCACGCTCGGTGTTCGCGGCGTGCTCGGCGCGCAGCGCGTCCAGGTCCACCTGGTCCTTGGACCAGTACAGCTTCTTGGGCTCCATGAACATGACGGGGTCGTCAGAGTCGATGGCTTCGCGGAGCATCCGGTAGCCGTCGGCCACGGTTGCCGGGGTGAAGACCTTCAGGCCGGCGGTGTGCGCGTAGTAGGCCTCGGAGGAGTCGCAGTGGTGCTCCACTCCCCCGATGCCGCCGGCGTACGGAACCCGGATGACCATGGGCAGCTTCACGGCACCCTTGGTGCGGTTGTGCATCTTGGCGACGTGGCTGACGATCTGTTCGAAGGCCGGGTACGCGAACGCGTCGAACTGCATCTCGATGACCGGACGCATGCCGTTCATCGCCATACCGACGGCCATGCCGACGATCCCGGATTCGGCCAGCGGGGTGTCGAAGCAGCGGCTCTTGCCGAAGGTCTTGGTGAGCCCGTCCGTGATGCGGAAGACACCGCCGAGCATGCCGACATCCTCGCCGAAGACCAGGACCGAGGGGTCCGCGTGCATGGCGTCCGCCATCGCGGTGTTCAGGGCCTTGGCCAGGGTGATGGTCTGCGGCCCGGACTTTTCGGCCTCAACAGCGGCCTTCGCGGCGGCGCGCGCCGTGGCGGCGCTGACGTTGCCGTTCGCCTCGGAGGACGTGGTGACGGTGGGACTCATTTCCCGGCCTCCGTTGCGGTGGATGCGGCTGCGGTGGATGCGGCGTCGCGGGCCAGTTCGTCGGCGAGCATGGCGGACTGTTCCTTCAGCTGTGGTGTGAGGGTGGAGAAGACGTATTTGAAGAGGTCCTGCGGTTCCACCGGGACCTCTTCGCTGAGGCCTTCGCGCAGCTGCGTGGCAACCGCCTCCGCCTTTTCGGTGATCCTGGCGGCGCGGTCGTCGTCCAGCAGGCCGCGGTCCGTCAGGTAGGTCTGCATCCGGCTCAGCGGGTCCTTGGCCACCCATTCGGCGACTTCGCTGTCCTGCCGGTAGCGGGTGGCGTCGTCGGCGTTGGTGTGCGCCTGCATCCGGTAGGTGTGTGCCTCCACGAGCAGCGGGCCGGAACCTTCCCGGGCAAGCTTGACGGCCCGGCCGAGGACGGCGAGCAGGGCCACGATGTCGTTCCCGTCCACGCGTTCGCCGGCCATGCCGTAGCCCACGGCCTTGTGGGCGAGGGAGGGCGCAACGGACTGGTGCGCGAGCGGCACGGAGATCGCGTACTGGTTGTTCTGGACGAAGAAGACCACGGGCAGGTGGAAGACGGCGGCGAAGTTCAGGGCCTCGTGGAAGTCGCCTTCGCTGGTGGCGCCGTCGCCGCACATGGCCAGGACCACGGTGTCCTCGCCGCGCAGCTTGGCGGCGTGGGCCACGCCGACGCCGTGCAGCAGCTGGGTGGTCAGCGGGGTGCACTGGATGCCGACCTTGTTCTTGGCGGGGTCGTAGCCGCCGTGCCAGTCGCCGCGGAAGAGCGTCATCGTCTGGACGGGATCCACGCCGCGGGCCATGACGGCCACGGAGTCGCGGTAGGTGGGGAACAGCCAATCACCCTCGGCAAGGCACAGTGCGGCGGCAACCTGGCACGCCTCCTGGCCATGGCTGGAGGGGTACACGGCCATCCGGCCCTGCCGGACCAGCGCCGAGTTCTGGTCATTGACCCGGCGGCCGACGACGAGCTGCTCGTAGGCGGCCATCAGTTCGGCCTCGCTGGGCAGGCTGTACTCGTGCCCCGGCTGGGTACCCTGCTCCGTGTGGGGATTCAGGGTGCCGTCCGGGCCCACCATCTGGATCTGGTGGCGGGCCGGGAGCATGTAGTCCTCAACGCTGATGCCAAACTTGCTCACGGCGTCACCGGCTGGATCTTGTTGCGCGGCCTGCTGCGCAGCTGGCTGCGCAGCGTGGTCTGCGGAGATCGTCATTGGTCCGTCCTTCTGTAGCCACTATTCTGTCCCAGTATGCCGCCAGCCGATGTTTCGTATCCACCTCCACCGGAAATCGTGGAGATGTCCACAAATATGTCCTAATCTTGAAGACAAATCGTAAGTGTGAGCTGGATTACCGGCGGGGGTTGTAGACGAATGGCAGAGCTGGAAACCGAGCAGGTGGCGGTGCCGCTGGACGATGTGGACCGGAACATCATTGCGGAGCTGACCCGGGACGGCCGGATGTCCGTGACACAGGTGGCGGAGAACGTCCACATTTCCCGGGCCCACGCCTACACCCGGATCGCCCGGCTCACCGGCGAGGGCGTCCTGACCAAGTTCACCGCTTTGGTGGATCCCATCAAGGCGGGCCTGAAGTCTTCCGCCTACGTCACGCTGAAGGTGCGCCAGCATTCCTGGCGGGAGCTGCGCGAGCTCCTGCGCGCCATCCCCGAGGTCCATCACATCGCACTGGTGGGCGGGGACTTCGATGTCATCCTGCTGGTGCGCGCCGTGGACAACATTGACCTTCGCCGGGTGATCTTCGACCAGTTGCAGTCCATGCCGGGGGTGCTAGATACGCAGACGTTTCTGGTATTCGAGGATTTGGATACGCGCTAGGCGGGCTAAAGCCGCAGGGGACCTGCCATTCTGTCTCCCCGTCCTGACATCGCGAACATCCACTTACCTATGCACTTGCCGGGATGTAGCCACCCTCCGCTGCGATTGGCCTCGCTACCCCAGATCCGCCATCGCCTTTGGTCCGAACCAGACGTGGTCGAATGCCACGCGACCGCCGGCGGTAGGCCAGTCAAGGACAAGTCCCAGAAGCACGGTGGTGCAAGCTGCCGGCGTTGTAAAGTCTACGGAATACTTTGCCCAAGCCGTTTTGTCCGCCAAGATGGGACCCGTCCTCACTTCTGACCCCGCGATCGGCGCCTGCCCGTAGTCAAGAGCAACGACATTTCCATAAGAGCTCTTCGCGCCCCAAGTCGATCCTGAAACAGCGCGTGCGCGGAACGAATACGTGTAAGTGATCCCGGGGGTTACCTCAACAGATTGGGCCACTGTGGAGTACGTAGAGACAGGGGCGGCAAGATGCAATGATCGAGTTCCTGGCAGTCCCTCCTGCGGGCTCTCCGTGACAATTTCAAGCTGCGCAGAACCACTCCTGAACCACCTCCAGGGCAAAGCGTCAGTGCCGCTGTTCTCAAATCCCGCATTGGCCACGATCCGATGCGAACCGAAGCCATCGGATGCGGTGACTAGCTCCACTCCCAATGATTGCGCCAGATCCAGCATTTCGATGAGTTGTGCAGTCGAGGGGTTGATCGGTGTGTCGAGATTGTGGAAGTAAAAAGATGCCACGACTGGCCGGACTGATGCTTCTCGAATCATCGCAAGACCCTGCTGATGGTTCGTGCCGTCGATGCAAGTTCTGCGAACCAGCGTGGGCGCCTGAGCATATCGGGGATGAAGCGCGGTCTGGTTGTACTGAGCCGTATCAAAAACCCTGTCGTACCGAAGATATAAGTCGAGGTCCGTTGTTGCGTTCCGGCCGCCGGAGGCCGTACCGAATGGATAAGCGAATGACGTCACCGCCATTCCCGTAAGGTTCTCAAGATAGGACTTCGGCTGCTCAAGCTCGATGACACGTTGCGGTTGCGCTACAGAGGACAAGTTCGCATGCGTTTGGGAATGGGCGCCCACTTCGTGCCCGTTCGACACCATGGCGAGGATGTGCGATTCGTTGATCTTTGAGGGGCCGTTGAGGAGTCCAGGCGTAATGAAAAAAGTTCCCTTCTGACCTCGAGCATCAAGAAGTTGTCGGACCGTATCCATGGCGAGATAGCCGTCGTCCATGGACAGCATTACCGCACCCCTCCCGGATGACGCTCGTGATGAAGGGCGTGCCGAACTGGCGGCCTGCGCGGGCGAAGCCGGAAGCAGCGACAGTCCACCGGCGCCTGCTGCTGCGATGGAACTAACACGCAGCAAAGCACGGCGATTCAACGGGGTCGCGGCATCCCCGTCCGGGACTGAGAGGGACACCTCCGGGGACGCGCCCTTCTGCGACCCGGAACCAGAAGTTGAGCGAGTGCCCGAAGCTGGACCCGCCGTCTCAGCGAAAGCCTGTGGGCTACAGGCCCCAGCGCGAAAGACACTAAGTAAGGTTGAAACGATTGAAGCCATTTTTGGACCCCCAGCGAGGTTTCCCTTGGATGATTCCTAAATTCACCCAAGAAAAAGTTGTCAATTCATGCTCGAGTTCCCAACACTATGAAAACCCTGAATTCATACAACTAGAAACTGAGGGGTGTACACACCAGTAGCTGGTACTTGTGTCCCGAAGCACGTTCGGCTTGCGGCTACGTAAGTAAGTACTCGGTTCTTGGGAGAACTACCGGCCAAGCGCCCCAATCGCCCCAATCGCCCCAAGGAATAATTGCCGACCTTTATAGGAGCCAGGTCCGAGCACCATGACAATGAGCATGGGCCGAGAGGTCCATGCTCAACCTAAACTGGCTTGTCCCGCTCAGTAGCCTCACATCTCCCAAGTACCCCTCATTGAGGTCGGGGTACTTGAGGGACAAAGGCCAGTAATGCTCTCACTTTTCTACGCCAGCCGTTATAGTCAACAGATTGCCACTTTCTTCCCCCGCCCGACGACGTGCAACATAAATATGGCTCCACAAGATGGCCGCAAGAAGAAACTCGCATACTAGCGTCGCCACAACGGCGCCAAGTATTCCAAGGTGAGGAATGAGAACTAGATTCAGGCAGACGTTGACAACGGCCACTGAAATTTGGGTACCCGTTCGGAATCTCTGCCGGCCGCATCCGGTTAGCGTGTCAGCAGCAAGAAACGTCAGACCCCTGAGCAGAATCAATGGAGCTAAGAGTCTGATTATGCCGATGGCGCTTTCGTAGTCCGCCCCCAGGAGCAATGGAGCCATCGGGGCCAACACAACCGAGCCAATCGCAGCGAGACTTCCCACTATCAGAACAGCGGGAGCGATTCTACGTGTCAATCGGAGAGCAGAGACGAGACCCGCTTCCCCTTCGCGAAAAAACAAGGGAAAAGCAGCAGCTGAAATGGATCGAATAGGGGCGTAAGCCATGTCAATGATTCTAAACGCAGCCGAATAAACGCCGGCTGACCCCACAGACTCGAGTCGCGCCAGCATCGTTTTGTCTATGTCGTTATAAACATTCTGCGACGACAGGGCGAAGGAATAAAGGAGGCCTTCCTTAACGTCTCGACCTTTGAGTCTCATCCCACGCTTCACGTAGCCAAGCTTTGCGGTCGTATGCATGGCCACCACCATGCCCAAAGGAAGTGTAGCCATCACGTATACCGTCGCCCAAAACTCTAGAGAGGATTGGCCGACCCACACGAAAGTCGCGCCGGCAGCAGCAAGGCGGAATAGGTTCAATAGCGTGGGCAAAACGATCAAAGGTCGACTCCGCCCCTGCCCCTGCCAGACTGCGCCGACTAATTCCACCATCTTCAAACCAATCAGCTCTGAGACTCCGATTTGAAAAATTGACACCCGCGAAAGCTCCGGGGGCGCGATGAAATGAGCAAGCAGCGTTAGTATGGCGGACAAGAGAACCCCACCTATGATGGTGTAGGCTAATGCCTTTTTCCATTCCAGGCTGGCGGATTTCGCGTCACGTGAAACATTTTTAATCATTAACGTGTTCGCACCGAGACTACTGAATGGGGCCACCAGGGCGCACAAGGCAAGCGCACTGGCAAATGCTCCATAACCCGACACCCCCAGCATTCTGGCCAAAATCACAAAATAGGCAGCTTGGAGTGAAAGGCGCGTTAGCTGGCCCGCGAGGAGACCAAGCACGTTCGCCCGAAAAGATGCCATGCTTCTAGGCAATGAAAAGTCCTTTAGTATTCCGTGTTTCGCGTCAGACAACCAGGCCTGTGGCCGCGGCCATCTGCCCCGTGCGTTCGGACAGTGAAATCAACCCCATGTGCACCACAGCCCGGGCGAACAAGGATGCTGCCGAGGTGACCCTCAGTCGACAACTGCTCCAGAAAGCGGGAACCGGCGGGCTTCCCGTTCACGCTCATCCCACGCCGTTGCATCAGGCATATGGTGATCAGCCTTGGACGGGCCGACGCTAGCCCGGATGCTGCTCCGCTCAGCCTCGGGCAAGTCGAAGTGGTGGGAGGAGGATATTCCCTCAGGTTCAGGACTGAGTTGTGGAGAACTCGACCTGTTTTCGTAAGCGTAGTAGCTGTACGAATATGAATCGGGACCCTTGCTGGGCAACCGGTTCAAAACGAAACCAAGCAGATTAGCGCCCACCATCTCCAGTGCGGCCATCGACTTTTCGAGCGCTGCTTGGCGCACTTTCTGAACGCCGACCACCATAACAACACCGCCAACGTGCTGGGCCAGCACTGCCGCATCGGTCACAGGAAGTAGGGGTGGAGCGTCAATAACAACAGTATCGAATACCTCTTCCAACCGTTTAATTAGATCTTGCATCTGAACTGAGCCAAGGAGCTCACTCGGATTGGGCGGTACTTGACCTGAGGTCAAAACGTAAAGGTTGTCTTCCCCCCAAAGCTGGAGAAGATCGTTGACGTCTGCGGCGCCGACGAGAGCCGTCGTAAGACCAGCCCCGCGCTCTAGACCGAGGTATTCCCCGACCATGGGACGACGCAAATCAGCGTCAATAAGACAGACGGATTGCCCTGACTGCGCCATGGATATCGCGAGATTTGTGGCGGTTGTACTTTTGCCTTCACCTGGCAACGAGGAAGTCACGATGAACGATTTTGCCTGGACCGACACATTTGCAAAACGAAGGTTCGTTCGAAGGGTACGATACGACTCTGCTCGGGGACTCTGATGACGAGCCTGGGTGATGAGCGGTTTCTTTATAGCATCCGGCTCGAATGCTATCCCGCCCAAGATCGGAGCGTCCGTGACATGCCGCAGCTCAGCTTCCCCGCGGATGCGCGTATCCAAGCCTCCCCTGACAACTGCGGCGCCCAACCCCGCAGCCAGGCCGACAAGGAGGCCCAAGGCGAGGTTCAACTTCGTATTGGGTGCGGACGGTGTTGTCGGCGCAACCGCAGGCGTTATCACCGACAAGTTAACCGGTGACGCGCCACCGCCTTTAGGCTTCTCCAGCGCGTCGACTGCCTTGATCAAACTGGTAGCTACGCTTTGAGCAATTGCAGAAGCTTGAACGGGTGAGGTGTCGGTCACCTCAATGTTAATAAGCACCGTATTCAAATCGGTGCTAGCTTTTACTCTCAATGCCAGTTCCTCGGGGCTGATTCCAAGTCCGAGGCTGTCGATGGTCGGTTGCAAGACAACCGGTGTGAGGGTCGTCTTGACGTACGACTGAACACGTGACTGAGTAAAAGTATTACCCTGCTGGAGTTCCTGTACCGTCCCTGAATTCTGAATCGCCACGAAAAGTTGGGTTTGCGATGTATATGTCGGCTTCACGGCCACCGAGGCGGCACCGCCCAGAAGGAGCCCCAATAGGGTTGTGGCAAGAACCAACTTCCAACTGCGGCGCAGTATGCGTGCGTAGTCGCGTAAATCCAATGCCGGTCACCCCTGTTTTCATCGCTGGGCTCGGCGCTCCTTGGCCGCCCGCAATACTCTCTCGGTCGGTCCCATCATACCGTCCGCCCTCCTCGGTCACTGCCAGCCTTTCGACAGCGTCATCTGTGCTGCTGGTGCGTCCGCAATTTGGGGCCTCTGATGGGGTGGCATCCGATTGGGGCGTACGGCCGGTGATTGTAATTTGGGCAGCCCCTTATGTCTCAGGCTGGAACCGTATCAGGGGCACGCCGCGAGTCTGATCGAACATGTGGGGCGGAATCCAGGATTCCCTTAACCGTGTCCAATCCAGTTCAAGCCGGTACCTGAGGAGAGTTCTATAAATAGTCCCGGACCGCGGGATCGCGGCCTCGGCGGTCATTCGCTCGGTCGCAACAGACTGAGATATGTTGCCCCCGCCTGAGGCTACGCGCCAGAGAAAAGGAGGGAGGCGATATGACGGGCTGCTTTGTCACGGAAGAGTAAGCGGAGCCGGCCACGTGACGCCGGGGTACTTCAAGTGAAGAATGAGGCATGTCCACGGTCCTGCCGTCCTTGTCGTGGGGGCAGAGACACGGCGGTTCTACTCGCCGCCGTCCCCGCTAGGCGCCAACCTCGAGACCGAATAGAAACACTGGCCAAGCAAGTTGAACGCTTGGCACCGGAGTCCTTGCCAGCCATGGGCGTTGGTCGGCAACCGCGGCGATCATCAAACTCACGGACCCCGCCGTCCACCCCTGGGCCGTTCAGGGCACTGATGGATGAAAGTGCCCACGGGACTCCGCCGCTGCCCCAAACGCATCATGACCACACAGTTCTTCCGCCATCTCCATCCGCCGTAGAAGGCTTCCAGGTCGCTCGACTCAAACGCAAGACGTCGTACGTCCAGCAAGCGTCGAGGCCTTGGCGCCGGGTTCTCTTGCATGAATCCGAACAAGCGATTTGGGCTAGGTATAGGCCCCTACTTGCGAAACCTGCACACTAAACCGATCAGTGTATCCGCCAAGAGGAGCGGGCGCGAAATGTGGAACTCAATTTTGAGAACAGATCTAATGCCATGGAATTAGCGATACTCTGCGCTTGCCCGAGTCAGGCTTAACGATGAAGCTGTTGCGGGCTGGTCCGAAACATCTGCTTTCGTGGCATTTGACCATCTCGCGGCTATTATAAACATGAGTGGGAGGATGAGGAATGTGTGACCATCGAATGTAATCGGATTCCAATAAGCCTCGGTCCACCCAAGAATCGATAGAAAGACTGCATACGAAGCCGCAAACGGCAATCTTGAACCTTCTACCGCCGAACGCCGAATTGCGGATGTAAAAAAGAAAAACAAAAAAACAATAGAGAGAAGCCCCCCTCCAAAAAGCAAGAGAAGATACTGACTGTGAGGAAATAGAAGGGGAAGTACTCCAACCGACTGCAAATAGGACCATCGATCAAGCCCAAGCCCACTCCACCAGTCCTCGCCAAGTGCGCCCAATCCACGAATCCAGACGTTCCCCCTGTTACTGAAGGACGATGGTTCAGCAGTCAGTAGAAGATAGAAACTAGTGATGAACAGGCAGGAGATGATCATTGTGAGAATTAAGCCCTGCAGTCGAAACGGGCTCACCCTACCTTTAAAGTTTCGAGTTGAGGCCCGTTTCCATAATAGGGAAAAGCACCATATACCCAAGGCTCCTGCCAGTGCCAATTGGGATGTCCTAGATTCCGTAGCGTAAAGTGTCAAGGCTAGCGGTATGAGAGTAAAGGCAGAGCTAGGGCCAGTCCAGGTGGAAAGCGTACAAAGGATACCGACACAAGCGAATATGGCCAAGGCATTTTCGGAAGCAAAAGGGCCTGTGTAGATTGCCCCAAAGGGTCCGCATTTAAATATATCGCAGGCCCGCCAGACATTCGGAATCAAAACAGATATCACAAATATAGTGAGGACCGAGATAACTATGATTCTGCAAACGTCTTCGAGGCTCACCCGGCTAATAGAAGCCAAAACGCCGATCAGTGCGAGAATTGCAACAGCCAGAAGGCGACCAAACGACTGCTCGAGAGGAAGTTCTATGTTCATCAAAGCATTTGTGAGGAACATTATCACTGAAATTGCAGCGGGGAGGAAGAGTTCTCCGGCGACATGGAATCTCGACCCGCGAGCAGACTTGATGGAAGTGGCGACCACTAAGACCACCGACATGATCAGCAGGCCCAGGACCGACAATTGCGCAGCTTGCCCTGTGGGCACAACTCGGGCTTCGTAGAGGAGGCCGCCCAGGACGAGTACGACTATCCCAAAGGCTCCCGCAACGTCTCCATGGTATGTGACACTCCGGCGCAGGATCTTGGCGTTTATGATCAGCGGTAGTATCGATGCCCCTGCAATGAGCATCACCAAGAATTCTTTCACAGAGTCCTCACCTCTTCATTCGAGAATGGAAGTTCACCGCGCGCTAAGCGGTGGCGTCGGGCCCAAGACAGAAGACCATTTAGTCGCAACCCTGTCAGGATCGAACTCAAGACGCCTCATCGTTTCCGCTCTCTGCAGTTCCTCCCCCGGAACCGGCTGATCCCTGCGACTCCTGATTTCCTGTGCGATCGAATGAGCATCCGGCTCGCATACCCAACCAGGGACAAACTTGGGTATCATCTCCTCTGCCATCGTGTTCCGGGTGGCGATTACGGGCAGACCGGCATTTGCCGCCTCGACATAGACTAGTCCGAACGTCTCAACCACCGAACAATGCACCATGAGGTCCGATTCGGCCATTCGAAGCCTAAGGTCCGCAGGTTTCAGGAATCCCTCGAAAGTAATTTGCGAAGCTACACCCAATTCTTCAGCCAGCTGCATCAGTCGCTGTTCTTCAGGCCCCGACCCGGCGATACTGAGGCGGTACCCACCGCCAAGGAACCCCATCGCCCGAACGGCCAGGTGTTGTGCTTTCACTGACGTCAGTGACCCCACTGTAAGCAACTGAGTAGTTCTGTGCTGAGAGACGCGACGCGATGACGCCTTCTGTACGGGCATTGAGCGGGTAGGAGCCGGCGTCGCAATCGGATTCGCAATTGTTACAATAGAAGCTCCCTTGCAGATTGACGCAAGATCCATTTCTAGTGGGCGACTTACAGCAACAACGACATTTGCACTCCTGTACAAGAATCTGGCAGCAAGTGCCAACAATCGAAGTTGTCTCGATTGCTGGAGACGCGCCTTCATCATTGAATGTTCCCAGACTAGGGTCCGCCGAGTCGACTTGCCTGCGACTAAGAGCCAGGGAACAGCGACCCACACTCCGACGAGAATCACGGTATCTGATTCAAGCGTGCGCGCAAACTTCCCCAGCCTCCAAAGAGAACAAAGTCTGCGGATTCCTCGAAGGGAACCGCCAAGGAGAAGAGCATCTGGGCACGCCGCCGTGTCGGCATTGGTTCCCCCAATACAGACGATTTCAACATCATGGGTTTTCCTCAAGAGTTGGAAAACATCCAAGGCGACCCTCTCCAGGCCAAAAACTGGAGCCAGGTGAGAAACGACCATCGTGACCCGCGATCGTGAAGCTCTCACTTCCATAGGTAAATTCCTTTATTGCACCCTGCTGCTGATGAACTCATTATCGAATGCGCCGCATGAGATTCTGCATCGTGACTCGCGGCAGTATCCCGGCAACGCCAATTACTAAAGGACCCATTCCCGGCGCCGTTCTCACTCTGGCAGCGTGTCCAATGACAGATCGAACACCAGCCCAGTCCCTCTTCTGAAGTGCGTAGCGTAACGTCTGCCCGAATAAGAAGTCGACAAAAACTCTGGGGCCAAGAGGGGCGAGGGTTGTCTTGGCCCACGATAGGGATCCCTCCCAAACGGCCCCAGCGGAGATGGACCCGGCAGTGCCGACGTGAATGGCTACTAAGTCGCGTTCGGCTTGGCTGAACGATACTGATGGGACCTTACTCACGTTGATGAGCCAGTCCCAATCTTGATGCCGCGCGAGTGATTCATCCCACTTTACCGCCTCACAAAGCCATCTTTCTGCGATGACAGTCGAAGTGAAGAAGGAAGATCGCTTTGCTCCCGCCCGACGATTAAGGAATAGGTAGTCTTCGATTCTTTCGTCCCGTGATACGAGTCGCGCGGGAACTCCCCCGACGACGTGCCGCATACCGTTCTTAGCGACTACCTGCTCCACTCGACAACCGACCACGGGAGCGTAACCCAGCGCCTTTTCTTCAGCGGCAATTTGGAGCTGTGAGGCGATTTTCTCCGGCATCCATTCGTCGTCGTCGTCCAGGAAAGCAATCCAATCGCCCGTGGCTTGCCGGACACCAAGGTTACGAGCGGCGCCCCCTTTACGAAGACCGCCCGTATACACGACTTGGTCCGCCTCGGATGCCCTCTTCACGACCTCGGGAGACGTCTGCGCTTCGTCAAGGTCAAACACTACGATTATTTCCATCCGCCCTGGGAAGTCTTGATTTCGAGCGCTTCGCACTGCCCTCGACAGTTCGCTTCGTCCCGTGGACGGGATTACGACCGACACTTCAATGGATTCATTCCCCAATGTTTGAACCTGACTTTCCTAATATCGAAGATCGGCAAGCGGCCGTGGCGAGGACCTCCAGCCCTCCGGGATATCCGGCAGGACGAAGGCGGGACGGCGACCCGACGCCTATGGAAGGGTCATCCTCGCCCGGTCGAACCGAAATGCGGGTGTTCGTCAAGTAGCGACGGAGCGATTCAAAACAGTGCGAGTCCTAGACCACTCTGCAGGATGATACTAGTTGAACGCCGAACCTAGTTGCGCCATCATCACGTTTCGCAGCGGGTTGGACGCTTGTTGATTCGACCGTCTAGTATCGGCCTAGACTGTCACCCATAGAGGCCGCCAGAGGCATTAGCGGGGGTATGTCCTCGGCCGCGGTTGCGCGCAAGCGACGTCAAAAGCAGGATGTCTGCACGATCTCCTTAGGCGCCCTCAGCCGTAGCTATGATAATTGTCGTTTGATGCATGGAAACTTCCAGCTGCCGCATCACATTTTTTATTGGGGGAACCGATGACTCGCACCATCTCGTGGCGAGTACGCTACTCACGACGACTCCGACTCCTCGATGGAGGCGTTGTTGTGTGGGCTGTCGCCGGGGCTTTTATTGTTCGCTTCGGCTTTTTCGACGCCGACAACCTTGCGACACGAGACGGCGAGTACTTAGTGCTCTCTACAGTCCTCGCCATTGTTTGGTGGTTGATGCTCGGCTCGTGGGGATCCCGAGAGCCAACCGTGTTGGGCTCAGGGTCCGAAGAGTACAAACGCGTCGTGGCCACCTCCGCGTGGCTATTTGGCTTCGTCGCCATAGTTTCCTATGCGTTGAGAATAGATACGGCGCGGGGATTCGTGGGACTGGCCTTTCCTGCCGGCGTCATCGGGCTGCTGGTGGCGAGATGGTTGGTGCGACAGCACCTCTCTTTGGAGCGAACGCTAGGACGCAGCGCCTCACGCGTGTTGATCATCGGAAGCCCTTACTCCGTCGAGCATTTGGTCCGGTCGTTCCGGAGTGCGCCGGCAGCGGGGTACGTGCCGGTCGCAGCACACCTTCCGGGCGCCTTGTACGACTCCCTCAGCGTCTCAGGGTTGAGCCTGCCAGTCACGGGAGTTCAAGGGGACTTCGGCGCGATACTCGCAGCCATCAAAACTTCAGAGGTTGATGCAGTAGCCGTTTCTGCTGGCGCCAACATTCATCCAAGTGATCTCCGCCGTCTCGGATGGGAGCTAGCTGCGCGAGACATCGGCATGATCCTTGCACCCGCGTTGACGGACGTCGCCGGGCCACGGATCCATACGCAGCCGGTGGCCGGACTTCCTTTGATTCACGTGTCGACGCCGAAGCTCACAGGAGGCAAGAAAGTCGCCAAGCGAGTGTTCGACATTGCGATTGCCGGGATTCTTGTCGCTCTTCTGTCACCCGTGTTCGCCGGCCTAGCGTTACTTGTCAAAATGACCAGTGAAGGGCCAGTTTTCTACGCCCAGGAACGCATCGGTCTACGTGGCACAACCTTCAAGATGCTGAAATTCAGATCTATGAGAGTAAACGCCGACGCCGAACTTCAAGTGCTTCTCGCGGCGCAGGGTTCGGCATCAACTCCGCTCTTCAAAGTAGAGAACGATCCGCGCATTACGCCTGTAGGTCGAGTGTTGCGAAAGTATTCCCTCGATGAGCTCCCTCAACTTCTGAATGTGCTCGGCGGCAGTATGAGCCTTGTTGGACCACGACCTCAGCGCGAGGGCGAGGTGGCGCTTTACGACGACGCGGCACACCGCAGGTTGTACGTCAACCCGGGTATGAGCGGACTGTGGCAGGTCAGCGGGCGCTCCAATCTCAGTTGGGAGGAGAGCATAAGGCTCGACCTCTACTACGTTGAGAATTGGTCACTCATGGGCGACGTAGTCATACTCTTAAAGACTTTCAAAGCGGTATTCGCAAGTACGGGCGCTTTCTGATCGAAACCCGCACAACTCCTGCGGCTCTGGCCGCCAGTGATCATTTCTTGGGGAAGGCACCAAAATGCGTATATCAGTAATCGGCTGCGGGTACTTGGGGGCTGTACATGCCGCATGCATGGCGAAATTAGGCCATGATGTCGTCGGCATCGATGTGGACGAAGCGAAGATTGGCGCCCTGGCGGCGGCGGAAGCCCCGTTCTACGAGCCCAGGTTAGACGAACTCCTGGCAGAAGTTCAGGCGACAGGTCGGCTGACCTTCACCACGGACATTGCTGCCGCAGCCGGAAGCGACGTCCACTTCATCTGCGTAGGGACACCACAGAAGAAGGGAGAGAATGGCGCCGATATGAGTTACGTTAACGCCGCAACCGTTGCGCTGCTGCCCCACCTCCAAGCTGGAAACATCGTCGTTGGGAAATCTACGGTGCCCGTGGGTACCGCCGCTCGGCTTGCAGAATTGGTCCGGGAAGTGGAACCTTCGACTCAACTAATGTGGAACCCCGAGTTCTTGCGTGAAGGACATGCGGTCTCAGATACGCTCCAGCCCGATCGCTTTGTATACGGCGTCGAGGGTGGTTCCGAAGATCACCCCGCCGTGGCAATTCTGGACGAGGTTTACTCCGTACCATTGAACGCCGGCACTCCGCGCCTGGTCGCAGACCTCGCCACCGCCGAACTGGTTAAGGCAGCGGCAAACTCATTTCTGGCCACCAAGATCTCGTTCATCAACGCCATGGCTGAGGTGTGCGAAGCTGCAGGGGCCGACGTCACCCAGTTGGCCGAGGCCATCGGACTGGACGACAGAATCGGGCGGAAGTTCCTTAATGCCGGAATCGGGTTTGGCGGAGGATGCCTGCCGAAAGACATCCGGGCGTTCATGGCCCGCGCCGGGGAACTGGGCGCAGACCAGGCATTGACTTTTTTGCGCGAGGTGGATGCGATCAACATGCGCCGACGGACTCGGGTAGTGGAGCTCACCCGGGAACTCTGCGGCGGCATGTTGCTTGGCAAGCGGATCACAGTCCTCGGTGCCGCATTCAAACCTGAGAGCGACGACGTCCGGGACTCTCCGGCTCTAAGTATTGCCGCCCAGCTTCAGCTCCAGGGCGCAGTGGTGACGGTAACGGATCCGAAGGCTCTAGCCAACGCTGCCGGCAGGTTCCCAGAACTGCATTACGAAGCGGATACCGAAAAGGCTGTCCACCGGGCCGATGCCTTGCTGCTGCTCACAGAATGGCAGCAATACCGTGACCTGGACCCCTATGAGCTCGCATCGGCGGTTGGCTCTCGCCGCATCCTGGACGGTCGCAATGTCTTGGATGCCGCCAAATGGCGTGCGGCCGGTTGGAACTACCGCGGGCTGGGGCGTCCGTAGACGATGACTGACAGTCGCGGAGTCTCCGACGCGGACAACGGCACTATGGGGAGGCTTAGACGCAATAATACGTCGCCATCCGAACGCAACGGTGTCCGCCGACGTCGTTATGTAGTCGCTTCGGCGTGCCTGGCTTTCACCGCGGTCCTGGCAGTAGCAGCCACGGCATGGCTGGGCTCCAGAGCCACCATTATCAAGAACGAACTTGAGGCATCCGCTCAGCTCATCACCGTCCTTAAGGACGATATTGCTGGTGGCACGACACAGCAGGCCCAAGAAACTTCGGATACCCTCCGATCCCACGCTTCCGCCGCCCGCGATGCTGCGGAAGATCCGCTGTGGACCATCGCAGGGTCGATTCCTTGGATCGGTGCAAATTTCAGCGCCGTCGCAGAAGTGGCTCAGTCAGCTGACGACGTTGCCACTTTGGGGGTTAGACCTCTAGTGAAGGTCTTCGATTCCCTCGACTGGGACGGCCTGCTGCCTGGCCCGGCGGGGACGAACCTGGAACCCCTGCGAGCGGCCTCCCCTAGTGTTTCGTCCGCTGCCCACGCTGTGCGGGCCTCCGCCGAGCGGCTGGACAGAATCGATGCGAGTGGTCTGTGGCCCCAAATCGCCGAACCTTTGATGCGGGCCCGGGAACAACTCCGAACAGTGACGGGCGCCCTGGATGCATCCGCGGATGCGGCCCAAATCGCCCCTGGCATGCTGGGAGCCGACGGCAACCGGAAATATCTGCTCATGATTCAGAACAATGCAGAAGCCCGCTCCTCCGGGGGCATACCGGGCGCGCTCGCGGTCCTGACGCTGGAGCACGGCAAGCTGACGTTAGGCGCCCAAAGTAGTGCCGTAGGCGTCGGCGTGATGTCCCCCTTATTGGCAGTAGATTCAGAACAGGAGCAAATCTATTCAGCGCGGCTGGGCGAGTATATGCAGGACGTCAACCTCACTCCTGACTTCCCTACCGCCGCAGCCACTGCGCAGGCAATGTGGGAACGGAAGACCGGGGTGCACGTGGATGGTGTACTCTCCCTGGACCCCGTGGCACTGGGCTATATCTTGGATGCGACCGGCCCCGTGCGCATCACCGAGCCCGGGCTGGCTGCCGCAGCGAAGGGAGGACTGCCGACCGAGCTGACAGGTAAGAATGTTGTCCAGACCCTGGTCTCAGACGTCTACGCGAAGATCAAACGCCCCGAAGTGCAGGACGCCTATTTTGCCGGCGTAGCCAAGGAAGTCTTCGGAGCCCTCTCAAGCGGCAAGAGTGAAGCCAAGGGCTTGATCAAAGGCATCACCCGGGGCGCGGCGGAAGGCCGGGTCCTCGTTTGGTCCGGCAGTGCCGCGGAACAAGCCATCATCGCGAACTATCCGCTCAGCGGATCTATCGCAGGCGACAGTGTTGCCTCCGCGCAGTTCGGCGTCTACTTCAACGATGGAACCGGCGCCAAAATGGACTACTACGTAAAGCGGTCCGTTCAACTCGTGAAGGAATGCACGGCCGACGGCTACGGGCAGGTCAAGGTCCGCATCACCAGCACCAACACGGCCCCTGCCGACGCAGCAACGTCACTCCCTGCGTACGTTACAGGCGGCGGCAATCACGGCGTGCCGCCCGGAACAGTCCAGACAAATGTGATTGCCTACGGCCCGGTCCAAGCCAACGTGGAAACAACCACGGTTGACGGAAAAAAGACGGACTTCGCCGCCCACCGCCACGCCGATAGACCCGTGGGAACCGTCACCGTTGCCCTGGCACCAGGCCAGAGCAGCACTGTAGAGCTGACCTTCGGAAAAATCGTCCAGCATACTGAACCGACCGTGGTTGTCACGCCCACCGTTCAGCCTGTCAAGGATGTCATTCTGGCCACGAAGAATTCCGCCTGCGGGGCGGCCAAGTAAACGCAAACTTAACGGTATGTAAAGCGACTTGATTCACTTTGGTAACACGCGTTTAAGGTGCTATCGTCTGCAGAGGCTTATCAAATGAGATTTCAATCCGCGGCCACTCGGGGGACCGGGAATCTCCACATCGCGTGACACACGAATTTACGGTCTCAGGGGGACACATGAAAAAAACACTTGCAGCGATCACACTCGCCGGCTCCATCGCACTCGTCGGCGCAATTCCGGCAGTCGCAGCGGACCATTACCCGGCGCCGCCCGCAAACGCCGCCGTTTCTGATGGCGTTGTGGGCCCGGGAGCCCAGTTCGTTTTCCGTGGCCACGGCTTTAAGGCCGGCGAAGGCCTCATCATCAAGGTCACGCCCGGGACCAAGCCTGCATCGAATGGTGCAAGCGTCAACGGCCGTGGCATGAGCGTTTCCGGCAAAATCACGCTGCCGCTGGCACCGCAGGAACTCTCCTCCAGCGCAGATGCCAGTGGCGCATTCGCCATCTCGCTGAGCATCAGCGAGCCGGGCGTATACACGCTCACCGCTACCGGTTTGGAGTCTGGCGTCACCGCCACCTCGAGCATCACGGTAGAAGGCGCCGCAGTAGCGGCCGCTTCCACTTCCACTTCCACCAGCGGGCTGGCCAACACCGGCGCTGATTCCAACCTCATGATCTGGTCCCTGGTGGGCGCAGGTGCCCTGGCAGCCGGCGTGACCTCCGTTGTGGTAGTTCGGGTAACCCGACGAACCCCACCACCATTCGTGTTAACACGTCATAAGGTCTGTCATGGCCAGTTGTGGTATTTACTAGAGCTATGGGGAGACCGGAATTTACGGGGAGACATTGGCGCACAAAAAGAAGATGGCGGCCGGGCTTTGTTATACCCTTGCCCACCAGACAGGCGCTCCCCTACATCCTCTTGACGCTCCTGGCCAGCGTCGCCTTGGGAACGGCGGCGTTGGCCGTTCTGAAGACCTCCTAGGGCCACTGTGAGGGCGCTGGGACGGCCACGGCTCTGGCAAGGAGTCCTTGGCGGCGCATTTATCCTGCTGGCACTCATCGGGTTTTGGCCCAGCCCCGTGGACCGGCCCGTCCAAGGCGAACTTGCCGCCTTTCTATTTTTGCTCCATGCGCTTGGCTTCCCCGGCTGGTTTAATTACGCGTTCGTGGAGGCTTCCGCCAACGTGGTGCTCTTTATCCCTGTGGGGATCGCGGCCACTTTGGCCTTTCCCGGCCGGAAATGGTGGCAAATCGCGGCCCTGGGGCTGCTGGCCTCCGCGTGCATGGAACTGGGACAGTTGCTGTTCCTGAGCAGCCGCTTCGCGAGCCCACTGGATGTTTTGACCAACACCGCGGGTTGCTTGGCAGGCGCCTTGTTTGCCGCTGCCGCGCTCAGGGCCTTAAGACATCAACAGGCCCGGCGCATTTCAGCGCTGGGCCTGCCGAAGTCTCGCGTCTAGATTGCCGCCTAGTTCACGAATTCCTTCAACCAGGTCTTCAGTTCTTCACCGAATTCCACGCGTTCCGAGGCGATGGAAATGACGGCCTTCAGGTAACTGAGCTTGTCCCCGGTGTCGTACCGGCGGCCCCTGAAGACCACGCCGTAAACGCCACCGCCCTCGCAGTCGGACACGGCCAGGGTCTGGAGGGCATCCGTCAGCTGGATCTCCCCGCCACGGCCGGGCTCCGTTTCCTCCAGGACATCGAACACTCCCGGATGGAGCACGTACCTCCCGATCACGGCAAGGTTGGACGGAGCGTCGTCCACGGCAGGCTTTTCCACGAGGCGGTTCACGCGGAAGTAGTCCTCGCCTTCCACGGCGGAGATATCGGCACAGCCGTAGGCGCTGATCTGGGACGGATCCACTTCGATCAGGGCGATCACCGAGCCGCCGGTCCTGGCTTGGACGTCGATCATGGTGCTGAGCAGTTCGTCCCGCTCGTCTATAAGGTCATCGCCCAACAGGACGGCAAACGGCTCGTCTCCCACGTGCTGGCGGGCACACAGGACAGCGTGGCCCAAGCCCTTCGGATCGCCCTGCCGTACATAATGTACAGGCCCCAAGTTGGAAGCGTGCTGTATTGCCTCCAAGCGGTCCAGATCGCCCTTGAGCTCCAGCGTCCGTTCCAGGGCTGGGGCGCGGTCAAAGTGGTCCTCCAGCGCCCGCTTCTGGCGGCCGGTGATCATTAGAAGGTCGGTCAGACCCGCTTTGACGGCCTCTTCCACTACATACTGGATGGCCGGTTGGTCAACCACCGGCAGCATTTCCTTCGGCATTGCCTTGGTCGCGGGCAGGAAGCGTGTGCCCAAGCCGGCAGCAGGAATAACGGCTTTTCTTATTGATTTCCCCAAAGTCATAGCTGCACCATACAAATCAATGGAGCAAAGTGGCAATCGGGACCCGCAGGGTAGCCTAAAGACCCTTGAAAACCGGGGTGCGCTTCTCCTGGAAGGCGCGGAAACCCTCGGCGTAGTCCTCGCTCTTGCACAGCCGCGCCTGTTCTGCGTTTTCCTCCTCCATGGCCTCCCACAGCCCCAGCCGCTGGTCCCGGATGTGCGCCACGAGCTCCTTGCTGGCCCGGAACGCACCCGTGGCGCCGGTGGCAACGCTGGCCACGATGGCGCGGGTGTTCTCCAGCAGTTCCGCCGCCGGCATGGCCCGGCTGAACAGGCCCTGTGCCACGGCGTCGGCGCCGCTCATGAGCTCGGCGGTGTAGATCAGGTCCAGGGTCCGGTGCATGCCGAGGCGCTCGGTGAAATACCAGTGCCCGCCGGAATCGAGGGTGGCGCCGAGCTTGGCGAACGGGGAGCCGAACTTGGCGTTCTCCGCCACGTAGACCACATCCGTGGCCAGCAGCAGGCCCAGCCCCACGCCGAGGCAGGCGCCCTGGGCCGCGGCGAACGTGGGCGCGGGGAACGCGCTCATTTTCTTCAGCAGCGGCTGGACCAGCCCGCCCAGGTAGGCCTGCGCGTCATCGCTCTCCGGGGTCACGCCGGCAATGTCACGGCCGGCGCAGAAGGCCCGGCCCTCGCCGCGGAGCAGCAGCGCCCTGACTTCGCCGCGTTCGGCGGCGTCGGCGGCACGATCGTACGCCTGGGACAAATCCGCGAGTGCCTGCTCGTCGAGGGAGTTCAGCTTGTGCGGGGCGTCGAGGACGACCTCGGCGACGCCGTCGGCGATTGAGAGGGAAATCATGGGGCTCCTTGGATTCGAAACGGCGGGCTTCGAAAAAACCTAGACGTCGAAGTCGACCGTGACTTCCGGGGTGGTGGGGTGGGACTGGCAGGTCAGGACGTAGCCCTTGTCGAGCTCGTCCTGTTCCAGGGCGTAGTTCTCGTCCATGGTGACGCTGCCGCTGACCACCTTGGCCCGGCAGGTGCCGCAGACGCCGCCGGCGCAGGCGAACGGCACATCGGGGCGGACCCGGAGGGCGGCGTTGAGGATTGATTCGCGGGCGTGGGTGGGGCTGGCCACCTCGCCCTGCAGCCCGTCCAGCTTGAACGTGATCTTGTAGGTTTCCTTGGATTCGTCCGCGACCACGGGCCGGCCAATGTTGCCCTCGGGGCGGTCCGGCTTGCCGGAGGTGAACAGCTCGAAGCGGACGTGTTCCGGGGCGACGCCGCGCGCGGTGAGGGTGTCCCGGCACAGCTGGACGAGTTCGAACGGGCCGCAAAGGAACCATTCGTCGACGTCGTCGGCGTGGATCGCGGTGCCCAGCAGCGCCTGCAGCTTCTCGGCGTCGATCCTGCCACTGAGCAGCGGCGCGATCCGCTGTTCACGCGAGAGCACGTGGTGCAGCGCCAGCCGGGCCGGGTATTTGTCCTTCAGGTCCGCGAGTTCTTCAAGGAACATCACGTCCATGGCGGCCTTGTTGGCGTAGACGAGGTCGAAACGGGTGTCCGGGTGGGCCGCCAGCAGGGTGCGGGCAATGGCGATCACGGGAGTGATGCCGGAGCCCGCGGCGATCGCCACGAAAGAGCCGGGCTCCCCCGCCAACTCTTCCGGATGGTTCATGGAGTTCATGACATTCTGCTCCACGGACTTGCCGTCGCGGCCGTGCTTGGAGACAAAGGCACCCATGGGGCTCATGACGTCCAGGACGTCACCGGCCTTGAGTTCGGCATTGGCCCACGTGGAGAACAAGCCGCCGAGGTCTTTCTTGATGGCCACCCGGATTTCGCTGCTGCCGTCCGCGAAACTGCGCGGTTCGGCGCAGATCGAGTAGCTGCGCCGGATCTCGTGCGGCTGGCCGTCGGCGTCGGGCAGGGTGGTGCGCAGCGCGACGTACTGGCCCGGCAGGTAGTCGAACTGTCCGGCGAGCCCGGCCGGGACCCCGAACGTCACCTCGATGGCGTCGTCGGTGAGACGGCGGACTTCGTCCACCGTCAGGGTGTGGAAGGACGCACGACGGCGGCCGGTGGCTGCGGCCGACTCCGCGGCGGTCTGGCGGACAACCTTCATGGAGGCACCTGTTCCTTACAAGACTTTGAAGTAGTCGAACGGTTCCTTGCAGTCCTGGCACACGTAGAGGGCCTTGCAAGAGGTGGAACCGAAGCGGGTGAGTTCTTTGGTGTTGAGCGATGAGCACTGGGGACACTTGACGGCGAGCGAAAGCCGGACCGGGCCGGCGTGCCGGGTGGCCGCCGAGTGGCCCGACGGCGGGGCGATCCCGTACTGCTCCAGCTTGGCCTTGCCGTCCGCGCTCATCCAGTCAGTGGTCCAAGCCGGCGAGAGGACAAGCTCGACCCGGACGCTCGGGTACCCCGCGCGGTGGAAAGCCGCGGTGAGGTCATCCCGGATGGCGTCCATGGCCGGGCAGCCGGAGTAGGTCGGGGTGATGGTGACCTGGACGGCGGGAACCATCCCGCCGTCGTCAGTGCTTGGTTCCTTCGAAACCTGGACATCGCGCAGGATGCCGAGGTCCGCGATGGTGAGGACCGGGATTTCGGGGTCGCACACTGTGGCAGCCACCGCCCAGGCCTTCTCCTGGGCGGTGTTGCCCTTGGCGGCGTTCCGGCGCTCAGCGGTTTCCGGATCGGAGACAAACATTTCCATGGTGACTACCAGCTCGCTCCCGGGTACTCGCGGGCGAGCACCTGCATCTCGGCGAGGATGTAGCCGAGGTGTTCGGAGTGCAGGCCGCGGCGGCCCCCGCCCGGTGTTGGCTGGACGTTGGGGACCTCGAGTTCCGCTTCGGCCAGGACCTCGCCGGTGAGCCGGTCGAAGTCCTCGCGCAGGCTCGAGGGCTGGGGCGCGGCGCCGGCCTCACTGAGGCGTCCGGTGAGCTCGTCGTCGCGGAACAGCTCATCCACGAAGGGCCAGATGACCTTGAACGCGTGGATCATGCGCCGGCGCGATTCGTCCGTGCCGAGTGCCAGGCGCAGGACCCACTGGGCGCTGTGGTCCCGGTGGTAGTCCACTTCCTTGACCGCCTTGGCGGCGATGCCGGCCAGTGTGGAGTCGGTGGAGGACGTCAGCCGGCGGTAGAGCTCGAACTGGTAGTAGCTGACCACGAACTGACGGGCAATGGTGACGGCGAAGTCCCCGTTCGGCTGTTCGAAGAGCGCCGCGGAGCGGAACTCGTGCTCGCGGCGGAGGTAGGCGAGATCGTCTTCGCTGCGCCCGTCCAGTCCACCGGCGTAGCTGAGGAAGGACCGGGCATGGCCCAGTTCGTCCAGGGCGATGTTGCCGAGGGCGACGTCCTCTTCGAGCTCCGGCGCGCGGGAGATCCAGTGGCCCAGGCGCTGGGACAGGATCAGGGCGTCGTCGCCCAGGCGCAGGGCGAACTCGGCAGCGTCTTCGCTCGGCTTCGCGGAGCCGCGGCTGACGGCCAGCGCGATGTCTTCCGGACGGAGGGCGTTGCCGGGGGTGATGCGGGTGGCGCTGGCCGTGGCCTCGCCGCTGTTGCCGGAGCCCTTGACGCCGACGGAGATGTCGCCGTGGCCGGCCGTTTCTTCTGCGGGCATGTCTGTTTCAGGAGTTGTGCTCACAGGTGCTTCACGCCCTCACTCTTGGTGTAGTACGTGGCGTGGCGGTAGTCCTTGCCCTGCGGGGATTCAAAGAAGGAACCTTTGGAATCGGGGTCGCTGGAGGCGATAGCCTCGGCCGGGACCACCCAGATGGACACCCCTTCGTTGCGGCGGGTGTAGAGGTCCCGGGCGTTGCGCAGGGCCATGGCCGCGTCGGGTGCGTGCAGGGATCCTGCGTGGACGTGGGACAGGCCGCGGCTGGAGCGGACAAATACTTCCCAGATCGGCCAGACGTTTCCTGCTTGCGGTTCGGTTGTCATGCTGCTGATTCCTTCTGCTTGCGGCTCTGCTTCTCGGCGTATGCGGCTGCGGCTTCGCGCACCCACGCGCCGTTCTGGTGTGCCTCGCGGCGCCGTTCCAGGCGTTGGGCGTTGCAGGGGCCGCGGCCGGCCAAGACTTCATGGAACTCGGCCCAGTCCAGCGGCCCGTGCTCCCACTTCTTAGTTTCCTCGTTGAACCGGATGTCCTTGTCCGGAAGCGTCAGGCCCAGGACCTTGACCTGCTCCATCATCATGCCGACAAACCGGTTGCGGAGCTCGTCATTGCTGAATCGCTTGATGTTCCAGGCCATGGACTGCTTGGAGTTGGGCGAGTCGTCATCCGGCGGGCCAAACATCATCAGGGCCGGGGCGTACCAGCGGTTCACCGCTTCCTGGGCCATCTGCTTCTGTTCGGGGGTGCCATGGGAGAGTTCCAGCAGGATCTCGAAGCCTTGGCGCTGGTGGAAGGACTCTTCCTTGCAGACCCGGACCATGGCCCTGCCGTAGGGGCCGAAAGAGGCGCGGCAGAGCGGCACTTGGTTGGCGATCGCGGCGCCGTCGACCATCCAGCCGATGGCACCCATGTCAGCCCAGGTGCGGGCGGGGTAGTTGAAGATGGAGGAGTACTTGGCCTTGCCGTCCATCAGGTCCTGCATCATCTGATCACGCGGCTGGCCGAGGGTCTCGGCGGCGGAGTAGAGATAGAGTCCGTGGCCGGCCTCGTCCTGGACCTTGGCCATGAGGATGGCCTTGCGCTTCAGGCTCGGGGCGCGGGAGATCCAGTTGGCCTCGGGCTGCATACCAATGATCTCCGAGTGCGCGTGCTGCGAAATCTGGCGCAGGAGCGTTTTCCGGTAGGCCGGCGGCATCCAATCACGGGGCTCGATCCGGGAATCTTCCGCCATGACCTTGTCGAAATAGGCCTGGCCCTCAGCGTCGCGCCGGGCCGCGTCCTCGGGGCTCGGTTCATGCCGTGCCGGCGATGGCTCGGCGGGCACTGACTGCAGGGTCTGCGATGCCATGGTTGCTCCTAGTGAATTTCCGATAAATAATTACCGACCGTTCGTTCAGGATATGCGGAAGGCCGGAGATGCGTCAAGGACGGCTGGCGGCTAAACCGCGTCGCCTTGGCCATCTATACCTAGGGCTACTAGGCCTGATACCCTTCAGCTCTAGGTATAGGAGGCGCAGTGCGCATTGATAAAGACCTGGTCGCGGCTTCGGCCACGCCCCTTGTGCTTGGCATCCTGGCGGAGGGCGATCTGTACGGCTACGCAATCCTCAAGCGGGTGAGTGAGCTCTCGGGTGGCGGCATGCAGTGGACCGACGGGATGCTCTACCCGCTGCTGCACCGACTTGAGCGGCTCGGTTACGTGTCCTCGCTGTGGAGCACCTCCGACGCCGGGCGCCGGCGCAAGCACTACACCATCACGCAAGCGGGCCGGGACGCCCTCGCCGACCGCCAGGAGCAGTGGACCGTGGTCGCAGACGCGCTGCGCCAGGTATGGCAGACCGCTCAAGGGCCAGCGGCCGCGGCTGAGGGGTGGGCGTGATGACGCCACACGCTGAGCTGGAGGCCCAGATCGACCGGTGGCGCGGATACGTTCAGCGGAACCGGGCGATCTCCCCCTCCGACGTCGACGAGCTGGAGGACCACCTGCGCGAGCAAATAGCCGACCGGCAGGCGACCGGCCTTGACGACGAGGAGGCCTTTCTCGTCGCCATCAAGCGCCTGGGCAACCTGGACGCCGTTTCACGCGAATTTGCCCGCGAGCACTCCGAGCGGCTGTGGAAGCAACTCGTCCTGGTACCAGACGGCCCCGACGACGCCAACGCGTCCCCTTGGCGCGAGCTGGCCGTCGTCCTCGCACTCGCCGTCGGGGCGGGCGTGGCGGTCAAGGCCGGCTCTGCCTGGATCGACGACGGCGCGGCCCTGATGCGCAACCTGGGCCTGCTCGTCTTCCCCTTCGTGGCCGCGTACTTCGTGTGGAAGCGGCGGCTCACCGGGGCGGTGGCCGCGACGCTGATCGTCCCGTTTGCCGCCCTGGCGGCAGTGCTCAACGTCTATCCGTTCGCCCCAGGCGGCGCCACCGGGATGCTCGCTGCCCTGCACGCGCCGGTCACCTTGTGGCTGCTGACCGGTGTGGCCTACGTCGGCGGGAGGTGGCGGTCCGATAAGCGGCGTATGGACTTTGTCCGGTTTACCGGGGAGCTCGGGATCTACTACACGCTGCTGGCGCTTGGCGGCGCAGTCCTGATCGCCCTCACGCTCGCGACTCTCCGGGTTATCGGGGCCGATTTCCAGCCGGTCGTGGAAGACTGGGTCCTGCCATTCGCTGTGCCCGGAGCTCTCGTGGTGGCCACCTGGCTCGTCGAGGCCAAGCAGCAGGTGGTAGAAAATATCGCTCCCGTCCTCACCCGCGTCTTCACGCCGCTGACCGTTGCCATGCTGCTGGTCCTTCTGGCCGTGCTGGCCACTGCGGGCGGGTTCGCCGACATCGACCGCAACCTGCTCATCCTCATGGACGCAATCCTCGTGCTCGTCCTCTGCTTACTGCTCTATTCGATTTCCGCCCGCGACCCGCTGGCCCCTCCCGGACTGTTCGATGCTTTGCAGTTGGCCCTCGTCATCGCGGCCCTTGCGGTCGATGCCGTGATGCTGACCGCGATGCTAACCCGCATCGCCGAGTTCGGCTACAGCCCCAACAAGATCGCCGCGCTCGGCCTGAACCTGCTGCTGCTGGTGCACTTGTTGCGCGCGGCCTTGCTCGCCGTCGGATTCCTGCGCGGCCGTCTCCCGTTTGCGGCGGTCGAGCGCTGGCAAACACGGTACCTGCCCGTTTACGGCGTCTGGGCAACGGTCGTGGTGGTGGTCTTCCCGCCCGTTTTCGGCTTCATCTGAACCGAACGTTTGAGCCTGCGCGGGGACGGGGCTTTGATCTCGCCCATACCGTGCAAGGCTAGTTGCATGGATCTGGAGGTGTCGCCCGCGCTCACGATTCCCGCGTCGGAACTCGGCTGGCGGTTCTCGCGTTCGTCCGGGCCAGGCGGTCAACACGTCAACACCTCGGACAGCCGCGTCGAGCTCTCGTGGAACGTCGCCGGCTCGGCGGCACTTTCGGATGGCCAACGGCAGATGCTGGCCACGCGCCTCGGACGGCGCCTCGTCGCCGGAGTGATCACCGTGACCGCCTCCGAGCGGCGCTCCCAGCTGCGCAACCGCGAGATCGCACTGGCCAAGCTCTCCGCCCTCGTGGCTGATGGCCTCGCCCCCGAAGCCGCCCGCCGCCGGGCGACTAAACCCACCCGGGGCTCGAACCGTCGGCGCCTCGCCGCAAAGGAACAGCGGGCGGCGACGAAACGGCAACGACAGCGGCCGTCCGCCGAGTAGCGCCGTCCAACCGACAATTTCGGACGTGGGGCCACGGAACCTTTTAGATAGGAACCTGTTCGATAGGCGAACTCTGCGCAGGTGGATTCTAGGCCGCCGCCAGCCTTCGGACCCGCGGGGCCGGCGCATATTCCGTCGGCGCAACGATGCTGAGCTGGCATTCTGACTGAAGCGGATCAATGGCGGCCGGCAGGTGGTGGGAGGCTGAGCACTCCCGCAGCTGCTCGAGGGCCGCCGGTTCCACCACGGCGTGGCTGACGTCCAACACGAGGTGGAGTCCTTCTTTCAGGTGGTTTGCCCGCTTGACCACCACGTACAGGGCCTGGAGGCTCCTCGCCGTCACATGTCCCTGCGCTGCTACTTCTGCCTGACCGCAATCGAGGTCGAGCCTGACAAGAACCCGAAGTTTGTGGTTCAAAACGATTCCCCTGTTCGTGCATGTACCGCTTGGCCGCGACGCTGCGACCGCTTTGGCCGCGACGCTGCGACCGCAAGCCAGCCTAGGCAGGGAATGTGACGTAGGCAACAGTGCGCTTCATATCCCGGAAACCTCGCGTTATGTGCCGGTTTTTTGGCCACAAAGTGTTGATCGGCGGCCCCGGCGTACTGTATTGGGGGCCGCCACGGTACCCCCCCTACCGCCGCGGCGAGGAACTACCTCACCGGATGCTGGACGAGCCAGCGCCGGCGTCTTGAGTCCGGACCGCCGGTGATAGCTTGAACTCGTGAACATCGGCGCAGGCAAGAAGCTCCCCCTCTGGGCCTCCGTGGCCCTGAATATGCTGATTGCCCTGGTGGCCGTCGCCCTGGTCCAGGGGTTCCTGGTGAAGGCCTACCGGATACCGTCAGGATCGATGGAGCCGACGCTGCAGGGGTCTGCAGGCGACGGCGACAGAATCCTCGTGAACCGTCTTGCCTACGCTGGCTCAGAACCACGCACCGGTGACATCGTGGTGTTCACCCGCCCGGACAGCTGGCAGGCGGAATCGTCGGTGGCACGCAGCGGCGGGATCGCCGGGTTTGCCCGTTCATTCGGCGACATGACCGGGATCGGGCCCTCCAACGAGCAATTCCTGGTGAAGCGGGTGGTTGCGACCGGCGGCCAAACCATCAGCTGCTGCGGACAGGATGGCAAACTGCGCATCGATGGCCAGCCCCTCGACGAGCCCTACATTTTCGAGGATCTGCCGTTTGAGGCTGGCAGCAACGACTGCCAGACCAGCCCCGGTTCGCTCAGGTGCGTTCCTGCGTTTACGGTCCCCGAGGGAGAGCTCGTGGTGCTCGGGGACCACCGTTCGGTCTCGGTTGATTCGGCCATCGCCTGCCGGAGCCTGACGGGTGAAGCGGGCGATTGCGTCAGGACGATCAAGTCGTCGGCCGTCGTCGGACAGGTGGCGGCGAGGTTCTGGCCGCTGGACCGCGCTGGCGGAGTGGGCTGACTTTTCCGGAAAATGAAAATCCCCTCGGAGCGGCTGCTCCAAGGGGAATTTCAGTGCTACCGCGCGGCGGCGGGCTCAAGGGACTGATACGAGGTGTAGTACCTGTACGAGCCCGCGCCTGTGGTGGGCACGCGGTTGAGAATCGTGCCCAAGACGTTGCCGTTGACGCGGCCCAGGTTGCCGAGGGATTTGCCAAGCTCTTCATCGGTGGTCTTTCCGGACCTGACAACAACGATTGCTCCGTCAGCAATGCGTGTGAGGACGGCGGCGTCTGTCACGGGGAGCAACGGCGGGGCGTCAACCAGCACAATGGCGTCCTGTGCGAGGGTCTTGAGCAACGTCTTCATGGCCTGGGAGCCCAACAGCTCACTGGGGTTCGGCGGGATCCGGCCGGACCCGAGCACACGCAGATTTGGCATCGCGCTCCATTCCTGCAGCACGTCCTCCAGCTCGGCGTGGCCGCTCAGGACGTCAGTCACACCGACGCCGGGGATCAGGTTGAATACGTCGACCAGGGTGGGGCGGCGTAGGTCGCCGTCGACCACTACAACGTTCTCACCGGCGGCGGCCATGGTGACCGCCAGATTGGCCGTCACCGTCGATTTACCCTCGGCCGGAACTGAACTCGTCACCACAATGATCCGCGGCGGATTGTCGACGTCGACGTACTGGAGATTTGTCCGGAGCTCCCTCAGGGCTTCGGTGATGGCATGCGAACCTTCGCCCGATGCGACCGGGCTGAATCCATCGTCCAGCACGGTGCTTTTCCCGTCCAGGCGGTGGTCCACCGGGAGCGTGCCCAGCACGGGCACGCCGAACCGGCGTTCGATCGCAGTGGCACTGCGGAGCCTGCGGTCCAAACGGTGGCGAAGCATGGCGTAGAGAACTCCGAGGGCCAGCCCGGCCAGAGCTCCGATGCCGAGGGCCAGCTTCACGTTGGGAGATGTTGGGGCGGTCGGCAGGACGGCTTCGCCCAGTGGAACCACTCGGATTACCGGGACGGGGACAACGTTCGAGCCTTCCACGGCGGGGAGGCTTTCCAGTTCCTTGACCTGATCGGCCAGACCCCTGACCCAGGCATCCGCGACCTTTTGGGCCATGGCGGGGTCAGTGGACTGGGCGGTAACCGCAAGCTGGGCGCTT
Source organism: Arthrobacter sp. P1_D12 (assembly GCF_056406175.1). NCBI lineage: Bacteria > Bacillati > Actinomycetota > Actinomycetes > Micrococcales > Micrococcaceae > Arthrobacter > Arthrobacter sp. P1_D12. Next base: position 4,805 of record NZ_JBFUAR010000005.1, on the reverse strand, counting down.
TCCTTCGGCACGACCACAGTGACGGAGCCCAGCAGTGCGTCAGGCGAAGTGGTGAGTCCCAGCGACATGACGACGCGCTCGGCAACCATCCGCGACTTAGCGACAGACTCGTACTTGGCAGCCTTGGTCTGCGACAGATTTTCGCTCATGAGCGAGAGGCTGAGGTTATCCGAGCCGCCCGCCACCACGATCCCACTGGACTGTGCGGAGTATATTTTCGGCTGCAGGAGGGTCCAGCAGAAGGCGAGCACGGTCAGGGCCAAGGTGAACGCAAGGATGCCCTTCCAGCGCGCCCGGGCAATGCGCAGGTAGTCCTCCAGTGCGAGCCCCGCCGCTGCCTGCCCGTTGTTGTCGGCCGTTTCAAAACCAGTCACGCTTAGGTCCTCTCCCCCGTGCGTGGCCCCAGCGACCCACACGAAAATTTACTGTACGGTACAGCGACCGCGTTTTTATGCGTATTTAACCGCGCAGGAGTAGTCCCTGGCCGACCAGTCCGTCCACGGCCACATCAAGCAATGCTTCATAGCCTTCAGGCAGTCCATGCAGGGCTTCGATCTTGCCCACTAACGTCTCCATCGATACGGGATGCTGGGCTGACCGCCAGATGATGGGTCCGATACCGCTGAGCCGGGTGAGTTCGGTATCCGTCAGGACCAGAAGGTCTCCGCCGATTTCTACTGCGTCAACGGCGTCGGTCCGTTGCAGCCAGCCTCCGGGAATCGGTTCTGTCTTCTTTTCACCTGCCTGGTGATCTGCCCGCTCCGCTTCCGGCTTTAGCAGGGCGGGAGTCCATGAGGTGATGACTTCTGGCCATTTATCGGGCTCCGCCAAAAACAGCGGTTCCAGGCTGTCCGTTAGGTCCGCCGCTTCTGAATAGCTGACGCGAAATACTCCGCCGACGCTGTCAATGAGCCGGCAGAGGGACTGAAGTGGCTGATTGACCGCAGCCTGCGAGGACGTATCCGGAATGAGCGCCAGCACCGCATCCACCAAAGGGACTGGCTCGATGACAGGACGCTGATAATCCGCGCCGGCAACCCTGTCGAGCAGTGCGATGGCCCTGATATGAGGTTTGTCCGGCGCGACTCGCAGGCCCAGCTCGTCCGGACCCACCTGCAGCTTGGCGGCACCTGGCGTTGCCTGCTTTATAGAAAGCGGCTTGGGGTACGGCACAACACTCCCATCAACCCGGATCGCGACCGTTTCGTCGGTTATGTAACCGAAAGTTCGGGCTAGCTGCGAAGAGGCCGTGGTCTTGCCAGTGCCGGATTTTGCCACTAAGGCAATGACGGCGCCGTCGACCGGGTTGGCAACACCGCAGGCGTGAAGCATGGTCAGTTCGCCGGCGCGTTCGAGGATGGCGGCGATTGTGACCTCGGAGGTCAGTGCCTCCGACAAGCCCTCGAACGTTTCCGCGCCGAGATACTTAACCCCGACACCGGGTTTCTTGGATTCAAAGTAGACGGATGCGGTGTAAAGGAGCCCTGGAGTTGCGGGCTCGGCCGGTTGACCTGTGCGAGGCCCGGAGTCGCTGAGGCACCGGCTCCAGGCCCTGGCCGTTGCTTGACGTTGTGCAGGGGTCGAAGCAGGACCCCAACAAACCGTGAAGTTAGTGCCCAAAACGTCAATATTCAAGTCGCTTGTGCTACTCAAGCTGTTGCACCGTCCCGGTAGCGCGCGGTCGCCGCCGAACCCTTCGGGCGCACCGCCAGACGCATTCCGACATAGCTCCCCTATAAGTTTTCCGGTATTGGCATCACTGCCCTAATGCCGAGCGTATCGCGGGTCAGGCAAGGCGAGCGGAAATGAGACTAGTTCTTGGGGAGTGTCGTCAGCGTCAGCGTCCGCTGATTGCCGGTGGATTTCAAGGCCGGGGATGAAAGCTCGGCATCCAACACCATGGTGTACGTCCCAGCTGTGCCACTGTTTCCGTTTGCGTCCTGAGAGTAACCCATTGCGAACGTTACCGTAGCTCCTGCCTTCACTTTGTAAGCGTGGGAGAACGTGAAGGACACCACATTTGAAACGTAGGCGGGCATCGTCACAGTAGTGGCCCCAAAATTTACGAGACGAATTCCCGTTGTGTTCACAGCCCGAGTGATCTTCACCGTGATCGTTGCTGTGCCTTCGACGTCCACATGGGTCGAATTGCTGATCATGAAGGCAATCGGCGCGGTTCCATTCTTCGACTTGGCACCCGAGTAAGTCATGGCATCCGAGGCCCCGAGTGCCATGGCTACGATCCCTGTAGTATGCGACGCCGCTGCGGCCGGAGCTGCAATTGCTGCCGCGATAACAGGCACGCTCCACGCGGCGCCCTTCACAACGGAACGGCGGTCGAAACTCGCCTTAGGTGCGGCCAAGCTCTTGATCTCCGACATCTATTTACCCCAAGTTCTAGTGCGGCGGAGAACCCAGTCGGGCAAGCTCCTGCCGAGCGTTTCGGCATCCTTTGACGACTGTACGCAGAAAAGCATGAATCTTCAATATCAAGATGCTTTATTTTCAAGAACGACAGAACTTGGCCCTATCTTCTCCCGGGGATGTGAATGGCCCGTCGCGGCTAGACTCGGAAACCACGCCGCCGGCAAGAGTCTCGCTAATGGAAGTTGGACAAACCTTGGAATCGCCTCGCCCCGTTCGGATCCTGACGGTCTGCACCGGCAACATCTGCCGCTCGCCGGTGGCCGAGCGCCTGCTTCAGGCGGGCCTGGATCAGGTGCAGCCCGGTACTTTTGTGGTGCGAAGCGCCGGCACGCGGGCCATGGTGGGCGATCCGATCCAGCCGAGCTCTGCGGACATCATCAGGACGTATGGCGGCACCCCGGACGGTTTTGCGGCGCGCCAACTGACGCAAAAGATCCTCCGGGAGTCCGATCTGGTGTTGGCGATGACCGCTAAACACCGCGGCGAGGTGATGCAGATGGATGCCTCTTTGCTGAAGCGGACCTTTACTATCCGCGAGTTTGCCCGGATGCTGAAGGTCCTTGAGCAGCGCGACGCGGACAGACCCGCACCCTCCCCCGCCAGCGACACTCCATCCTTTTGGCGGGAACTCCCCGGCCGGGCGGCGTCAGTGCGGCACCTCGCGCTGGCCCCGGACGCCTCCGACAACGACATTGTGGATCCCTACCGGCGCGGTCAGGAGTTCTACGACCAAATGGAGGACGAGCTCGCCCCGGCCATCCTCGCCATTCTGCGGTTCGCACGCCTCCACAGCTGAGTCAGGCTTTGTTGGCGAAAAGTGTTGATCGGCGTGCGGTGTACTGTAGAGGAGGCCCCGCGACGACCATCCGGCACTTGGCACTAGTCCAGGACGCAACGGAGAGCGGGATCGTGGCCCCTTTACCGCCGCGGCGAGGAACTGCATCACCGGATGCAGGACAAGCCAGCGCCGGCCAGCCAGTCCACTCTGCGTTTCGCGCCCTCAGCACTCGGGCGTGGCCCGCGTGAGTGCTGACAGCCAGAATCCGGGCATCGGGCCCGGCCGACTTAGAGGAACACATGACACACCCCTTCGACAGCCCAGACGACGTCCGCGGGGCGGAATTCCGCGAGCGGCGTCAGCCCCTGAAGAAACGCCGGGGCCGGAAGGTGCTGATCGCCGTCGCGGTGGTGGTGGCGCTGGTCGCGGTGGTGGCTGGCGGCTACCTCTTCAATCTCGCACGCACCTTCGACTCCGGTACGAGCAAGATTGAGCAGGCCTTCCCGGAGGAGTCCACGCGTCCGAAGAAGACGGACACGTCGATGAACATCCTGGTGATGGGCAGCGACAGCCGCGGCGCCGCCGAGTCCGACGCCTCGGGCGGCACGGACCAGCGCGCGGACACGCTGATGCTCATGCACATTCCGGCGGACCGCAAGAACATCTACACCATGTCCATCATGCGCGACCTCTGGGTGGACATCCCGGGGCACGGCGAGGCGAAAATCAACTCGGCGCTGGCCCTGGGCGGCACGCCGCTGATGGTGCAGACCATCGAGTCGATTTTCCAGCAGCGCATCGATCACGTGGCCGTGATCGATTTCGAGGGTTTCAAGGGCCTCACGGACGCGCTGGGCGGGGTGACCGTTAACACCAAGCTGCCGTTCACGTCGAACGATCTGAAGGGCCAGTCCTTCGCCCCGGGCCAGCACACCTTCAACGGAACCGAAGCCCTGGCCTTCGTGCGCGAACGCCACGCCTACGCCGACGGCGACTACCAGCGGGTGCGCAACCAGCAGGAGTTCCTGCGGGCCATCATCAAGAAGTCCACCGCCGGCCAGACACTGAGCAACCCGATCACCATCAACAACATGGTGGGCGCGGTCTCGCCGTTCGTCACCGTGGACAAGTCCTTTGATTCCGGAGCCGTAGCCGGGCTGGGGCTCGAACTCAGGGACATCCGGGCGCAGAACACCGTGATGTTCACGCTGCCGACCAACGGCGTGGGAACGTCCGGGGACGGCCAGTCGATCGTGCTGACCGACCCGGACGCCATCCACAGCATCTCCGCGGCGATGGCCTCCGGCACCCTGGGCGAGTACGTCGCTGCCAACAAGTTCGAGAACGGCAACTGAACCCCGCCAAGTGAGGCGCCCAGGGAGGCCCTTGGACCCATAGTCCGCGGCCGGCCGCAGTGGTAGCGTCCGCTTATGGGGAACGCTCCGGAGCCAGCAGCAGCGGCTTCCGCGGCGTCCCCGCCCCCTCCCTCGCCCGCCGCCGCAGGCGGTCGCCGTCGGACAATGCTGCTCCTGGGAGTGCTGCTCGCGGTCGCCGCCGCGGTGGCCGTCGCGGTCGCGGCGTACGTTCTCACCTTCTCACC